>JAYWFN010000158.1:0-4159 GCA_043778785.1 Sphingomonas sp.
CTCGAAGGTTTGCGCAAAGGCGAACAGGTCGTCGCCTCGGGGCAATTTCTGCTCGATTCCGAAGCGAGCCTGACCGGCATTTCGGTCCGTCCGCTGGGCAGCGTGAAGTGATCGAAGCCATCATCCGTGCCTCGGTGAAAGCGCGTGGTCTCATCGTCATCATCGCGCTCGTGCTGACGATCATCGGCATCGGCGCGGTGCGGACCACGCCCGTCGACGCGCTGCCCGATCTCTCCGATGTGCAGGTCATCATTCGCACCACCTATCCGGGGCAAGCACCGCAGATTGTCGAGAACCAGGTGACGTATCCACTCACAACGACAATGTTGTCGGTTCCCGGCGCGCGCGTCGTGCGGGGCTATTCCTTCGTCGGCGACAGCTTTGTCTATGTGCTGTTCGAGGACCGGACCGATCTCTACTGGGCGCGCAGCCGTGTGCTGGAATATCTGTCACAAGTCCAAGGCCGCCTGCCAGCGGGCGCAACCGCCTCGCTTGGTCCCGATGCCACCGGCGTCGGCTGGATTTACGAATATGCGCTGGTCGATAAATCGGGGCGGCACGACCTCGCTCAGCTTCGCAGCATTCAGGACTGGTTCCTGCGTTACGAGCTTAAAGCCGTTCCCGGCGTCGCCGAAGTCGCCAGCATCGGCGGCATGGTCAAGCAATATCAGGTCGTCGTCGATCCGCAGAAACTGGCTTCTTACGGGGTGACGGCAGGGGACGTATCCGACGCTCTCAAGCGCGCCAATCAGGAAACCGGCGGCGGGGTCGTCGAAATAGCCGAAGCCGAATATATCGTTCGCGCCACCGGGTATCTGAAATCGCTCGACGACTTCCGCACGGTGCCGATCCGCACGGCGGCAGGCGGCGTTCCCGTCACCGTCGGCGATGTCGCCACCGTGCAGGTCGGCCCTGATATGCGGCGCGGCATTGCCGAACTGAACGGCGAAGGCGAGGTCGCGGGCGGTGTCATCGTCATGCGGCAGGGCAAGAATGCCCGCGAAGTGATCGAAGGCGTCCGTTCCAAGCTCGCCGAACTGAAAGCCAGCCTCCCGCCCGGTGTCGAAATCGTCACGACCTATGACCGCTCGGGCCTGATCGACCGCGCAGTAGAGAATCTCACCGGCAAGCTCTTCGAGGAGTTTGCGATTGTCGCGCTCGTCTGCGCGCTGTTCCTCTGGCACGTCCGGTCGGCATTGGTTGCGGTGCTCACACTGCCACTCGGTATCCTGATCGCCTTCATAGACATGCGTATGCAGGGATTGAACGCCAACATCCTGTCCTTGGGCGGCATCGCCATTGCGATTGGCGCGATGGTCGATGCCGCCGTCGTGATGATCGAAAATGCCCATAAGCATCTCGAACGCTGGGCGCATGATCACCCCGATACCGAACTCCAAGGCGCGGAACGCTGGCGCGCCATAACCGATGCGGCGGCTGAGGTCGGCCCTGCGCTGTTCCTCAGCCTGCTCATCATCACCTTCTCGTTCATTCCGATCTTCTCGTTGCAGGGACAGGAAGGTAGGCTGTTCGCACCGCTCGCCTTCACCAAGACCTATGCGATGGCAGGTGCAGCGTTGCTGTCGATCACGCTTGTTCCTGTGCTGATGGGCTGGCTGATCCGGGGCCGGATACCTGCCGAGCAAAGCAACCCGATCAACCGCTGGCTGACGCACGTCTACCGGCCCTCGCTTGATTGGGTGCTCGCCAGGCCGAAACAGGCGTTGGTGATTGCGGGCCTCGTCTTCGCATCGAGCCTGTGGCCGATCACCCAGACCGGCGGCGAGTTCATGCCACAGATGAACGAGGGCGATTTACTCTATATGCCTTCGGCGCTGCCCGGTATCTCCACAGCCAAGGCGTCGATGCTGCTTCAACAAACCGACCGGCTCATCAAGACGGTCCCGGAAGTCGAAAGCGTGTTCGGCAAAGCCGGTCGTGCGGATACCGCCACCGATCCCGCGCCACTCGAAATGTTCGAGACCACGATCCGGTTCAAGCCGAAGAGCGAGTGGCGCGCAGGGATGACGCAGGACCAGTTGATCGACGAACTGGACAAGACCGTCAAAGTCCCCGGCCTCGCAAATTTCTGGATACCGCCGATCCGCAACCGCATCGATATGCTGGCGACCGGCATCAAAAGCCCGATTGGTATTAAGGTATCGGGCGCGAACCTCGACGAGATCGACCGCACTGCGCGCGAGATCGAGGCAGTGGCAAAGACCGTGCCGGGCATCAGCTCGGCGCTCGCCGAACGACTTTCGGGCGGGCGCTATATCGACGTCAGTATCAACCGCGCCGCCGCTGCGCGCTACGGCCTCAACGTCGCCGACGTGCAAGGCGTGGTGTCGGGGGCCATCGGGGGCGAGGTCGTCGGGCAGACCGTCGAAGGGCTGGCGCGCTATCCGATCAGCGTCCGATACCCCCGCGAACTGCGTGACAGTCTCGACACGATCGTCAATCTGCCGGTCCTCACCCCGTCACGCCAACAAATCACGCTCGGAACGGTCGCCGACGTTCGCATCACCAACGGACCGCCTATGCTTCGCAGCGAGAACGGCCGACCTGCAACCTGGGTCTACATCGACGGTCGTGGCCGTGCGCTCACCGAAATCGTCGGCGACCTGCAAAGGGCAGTCGCGCAAAAGGTGAAGCTGCCGCCTGGTATCAGCGTCGCCTACACCGGACAGTTCGAGTTCCTCGAACGTGCGACGCAGCGATTGAAAATCGTCATTCCGGCAACCCTGCTTATCATATTCGCCCTGCTCTACGCGACGTTCCGGCGCTGGGACGAAGCCGCGCTTATCATGGCGACGCTTCCGTTTGCACTCACAGGCGGAGTCTGGCTGCTCTATCTGCTCGGCTACAACCAATCGGTCGCCACCGGCGTCGGGTTCATCGCACTTGCTGGCGTGTCAGCCGAGTTCGGCGTCGTCATGCTGATTTACCTCAAACACGCATTGGCCGAGAACAACGACGTAGAATCCGCTGTCCGTGAAGGGGCGCTTTTGCGCGTCCGGCCCAAGGCAATGACGGTTGCCGTGATCCTCGCCGGGTTGTTCCCCATCCTGACCGGCACCGGCACGGGTTCCGAAGTCATGAGCCGGATCGCAGCCCCCATGATCGGCGGCATGATTACCGCGCCGCTGTTGTCGATGCTGATTATCCCGGCTGCCTATCTACTAATGCGGCGACCCCGATCTCATCCATCCATTCAAAACCAAGGAGAATTGATATGACCAAAGCTCTGATTGTTATTGTGATGCCCGCGTTCCTCATTGTTGCCGGATGCAGCAAACCTGCCGATCAAACCGCAAAGCCCGCCGCTACAGACGCGATGGCGAACATGGCGATGCCGACCAAAGCGCAATCGGGGAAAGGCATTGGCAAAGTGACGGCCATCGACGCCGCGACGGGCAAAATCACCCTCGATCATGGCCCGATTTCCGAGCTGCAATGGCCTGCTATGACGATGGGGTTCGGCACAAAGCCTGATATGCTTAAAGGCATCGCTGTCGGTGATCGCGCAGCGTTCGAGTTTAATTGGAACGGATCGACTGCGGAGATCACAAAGATTCAGAAGCAGTGATCGGCTCGTCGACTAATCGAATCGTGCATCGTATCGTCGCACAGATCGAACCACGAGCGCGACTTGCTTATTGATTCCAGTCGATCAAACATGGGTCGCGCCGTAAAAATTCGGCGTCGAGGCGTGAGAACTTCGCACTACCAAGCGACGGCGGGATTCCGCAGCGCTTACGGGCAGGACGTGTTCCTGTTCAATCCGACCGACCGCTTGAGGAAGACGGCGCGCTACAATCCGCTTTCCTACATCGACCGCAACGATCCCGATGACGTCATCATCGAATTGCAGAAGATCGCGACGATGTTGTTCGTCGCGCCCGACCACGGCGAAGCATTCTGGGCAACGGGTGCGCGGACCGGGTTTACCGGCGTCGGTGTCTATCTTGCTGAATCGACCGACGGCCCCTTCACCCTCGGCGAAATCTACCGGCGTATGACCCAAAGCGATGTGCGCACGGTGTTCAAGCGCGAACTGGCCAAACCGTCGCTGAACCTCTCGGTCGGCTGCCGAACGGCACTGTCGGATTTCGCAGGTGGATCGGACAATAGTTTTGCCGACATCAAGAAGACGATC
>JAYWFN010000159.1:0-9771 GCA_043778785.1 Sphingomonas sp.
GCCCTTGGCTGGGTCATGCTGTTCAGCTGGCCACTGATGTGCGCAATTCAGGAAATCAGTGCGCGGATCGGGCGGGTAACCGGGCACGGCATCGCCGGAAATTTGAAGCGGCATTACCCCGCGCCGATGCTTCATGGCATTGTTGCCTTGTTGGCGGTCGCAAACATCATCAACATCGGCGCCGACTTGGGTGCAATGGCGGCAGCGCTCAAACTTCTCGTTGGCGGGCCTGCGCTTATTTATGTCGCCGTGTTTGGGTTGGCCTCTGCGCTCCTCGAAATCTTTGCCCGCTATTCGCGCTACGTTTCGATTCTGAAATGGCTCACGCTATCGCTGTTCGCCTATGTCGCGGTGGCGTTTGTCGTGAACATCCCGTGGCGATCCGTGGCCTACAGCCTGGTTGTACCAGATATCAGTTTCGATCCTGTTTATCTGACTGTTGTGGTGGCAATTCTCGGCACAACGATCAGCCCTTATCTTTTCTTCTGGCAGGCCGAAGAGGAAGCCGAAGAAGTCAAAGAACGCATTGGGGCCATTCCGCTTGACCGCGCGCCAGAACAGGCCCCTTCCGAACTGTCCCGCATCCGTATGGATACGATTGTCGGTATGGGCTTGTCGAACCTGGTCGCGCTATTCATCATCCTGACGACGGCGGCGACACTGCACGCCAACGGTATCACCGATATACAGACATCGTCACAGGCGGCCGAGGCACTGCGCCCGATTGCGGGGAATTTTGCGTTTCTGATTTTCGCTCTCGGCATCATCGGCACGGGACTGCTCGCGCTGCCGGTGCTTGCGGGTTCAACCGCATATGCCATCGGCGAAGCCCTAGGCTGGCATGTCGGCCTGACGCGCATACCACGTCGCGCGAAGGCATTTTACGCGATCATAGCGCTAGCGACACTCATCGGAGCGATACTGAACTTTACGCCGCTCGATCCAATCAAGGCGCTGTTTTGGAGTGCTGTAATCAACGGCATCGTTGCCGTGCCGGTCATGGTTGCAATGATGATGCTGTCGAGCAACAGAGCGGTGATGGGCATTTTTATAACGCCACCAATTCTGAAAAGCATTGGCTGGGGCGCGACGATTGTCATGGCAGCTGCGTCCATTGGGATGTTTGCAACATGGCGGCATTGAGGGTCACAAGCGTACCCGGGTAAGCCTCAACGCATTTGTCACAACGGTCAGCGACGACAGCGCCATTGCGGCGCCCGCGAACATCTGTGCTGGTGCCCATCGCCAGCCCGCGGAGCGGTCCGAAGTACGCCAGCGATACTCACGCGCCCAATGTTGCCATCGCTTGGCGGATGACTTCGGCTGACTGATGCAGGGCGCTCAGTTCTTCGACCGATAATTCGGGCTCCAGAATATGTTCGACACCACCTGCTCCCAAGATACAGGGCAAGCTGAGGAAGACGCTGTCGATCCCGTATTCTCCCGTCAATAGCGTCGATACCGGCAATATCGCACGCTCGTTGCGGATGATTGCCTCGCATATCCGAACAACTGCCGTGGCGATGCCGAACGAGGTGTAACCTTTGCCCGACACGATCCGGTATCCGGCGTCACGCACGTCGTTTGCTATCACGTCATGATCGAGCAATGGTCCGGGCTTGGTGAACTGTTCAAGCGTCAGCCCGCCGACGCGAACGGTCGAGAATGCGGCAACTTCGCTATCGCCATGCTCGCCCAAGACGATACCCGACAGCGCTCCCGGTGCAACATCCAGCTTGGCTGCAAGCGCTTGCCGCAGGCGGCTCGAATCGAGAAGTGTACCGGTCCCGATGACGCGCGGTGCAGTCAGCCCTGATTTGCGGAACGCGACATGCGCCATGAGATCGACGGGGTTTGCAGCGACGAGAATGATCCCTGCGAAACCTGCGTGCATCAGACTTTCGACACACTCCCCAACAATGACGCCACTTCGTGATAACACCGACAAACGACTTTCGGTGCCACGTGTCGCTGCGCCCGCGGTAATGACTGCGATTGTTGCGGTTGCGGCGTCGGCGTAGCTTCCGGCCCAAACACGCGTCGGTCGGGCGAGCGCGTTGGCATCGGCAATGTCTGCGGCTTCGGCCTCGGCCAGTGCAGCATTGCTATCTATCAGCACGATTTCGCTGACGAGCGCACGTAGCATCAAGGCATACGCAGCAGTCGATCCGACGTGGCCGGCACCGATAACTACAATCCGCGCCGCGTTATTCGCCATCGTCAACATCAAATCTCCGTGAGGTATGATCAGATGTATCGGTCGCGACTTATCGGTAGCAGCGTCGGAATCTACTCATTCGAAATTGGGCCCGCTGCCGCCAGCGCCAACCGGGCCAGCGCGGGCAGCGATTTCGCGCCTGTCTTCTTCATAATCGATGCGCGGTGATTTTCGACCGTGCGCTGGCTGATGTGCAGATCGGCCGCGATATTCTTGCTTGGATGTCCCGCGAGAACCATGTCCATGACTTCATGCTGACGCGTGGTTAGGCCGTCGATATGCGTGGCGGCGTCAGCCTGCCAGTCGAGCAATTTCGTTGCGTCGCGTGACAAATCGAGCGCCCGGTCGATACTCGCGATCAGTTCGGCGCATGCCACCGGTTTTTCGATGAAATCGATGGCACCGACCTTCATCGCCTCGACCGCCATTGGCACGGCGCTGCTCCCGGTAATCATGATCGCGGGCAGATGGTGTCCGGCACTTTTCAATTGCCGCAACAATTCAATGCCATCGATGCCGGGTAGATACGCATCGATCAGCAGACACGCCGCGCCGCCGGGACGATAGGTCGCGAGAAAAGCTTCGCAATCGCCAAAATCCTCCACATGACGACCGTCGGCTTCGAGCAACTCCCGCAGCGCGTCACGAACCGTGTCGTCATCATCGACGATATAGATGGTCGCGTCGCCGCTGCTTTGGTTTGGCGCGAGCAGTCGCTGGATCGCCTGCGTCAGCGCGTCGAGCTTGACTGGCTTGTTTAATTGCACACACCCTTGCGCCGCGACATCGCGCATGGTGGCTGTCGAAATGTCGCCAGTCAGAATGACGACAGGAATGTCGCGCCCCATCGCCTCGCGGACGTTGGTCTTCAGCTGAAGGCCATTCATGCCGCCCGGCAGATTATAGTCGACGAGCATCAGATCGGGCTGCACCGATTTCGAAGCGATCATTGCCAAGGCTATCTTTCCGTCGCGCGCTGTTGCCGTGCGATGACCGTCGCCCGTCAGAAGCTGGTCAAGCAAGTCGCGCAGTTCGGGATCATCGTCCACGATAAGGATGGTTCCGGTTAAAGGCGACGGGCTCTTAACCGGCGCGGTATCGTCCTTTTTCGGGTCTGCCGTTGCGATTTTCGATCCGGATTTGGGCAATGCTACTTCGATCGAGAAGACCGACCCCCGGCTAGGCAACGAACGAACGCCGACACGATGCCCGAGCAGATTGCCGAGCCGCTGCACAATCGACAGACCAAGGCCAAGCCCCAGGCTGCGTTCACGCGCTGCATTGTCGATCTGGTGATATTCTTCGAAGATCGCGTCGAGTTCGCCTGCTGCGATGCCCACGCCGGTGTCCCAAACCTCAATCCGCAAGACGTCGCCATGCTGGCGGCAGCCGACCAAAATTTTGCCGCGCTTGGTATATTTAAGTGCATTCGAAATCAGGTTGCGCAGCATTTGCTCGATCATCGCCGGATCACTGTGAATGACCCGGTTGCTGTGAACTGCGATGAGAGTCAGCTTCTGGGCGTGCGCCTGATCAACGAATTCCCGCCGCACACGCTCGATCAGATCGCCGACCACGAAATCTACGGGTTCGGCCTGGACGACACCGGCCTCGATCTGGTTGATGTCGAGCATCGTATTGAGCATTCCCGACATCGTCACCAATGTCTGGTCCAGCCGCCCGATCAGCGACCGTGCGCGCTCGCCCTCGGCCGCCTTGGCAAGCAGCCCGGTCAGCAAAGCGAGCGATTGAAGCGGTTGCCGCAGATCGTGGCTAGCTGCGGCGAGGAAACGCGATTTTGCAAGGTTCGCTTGCTCGGCTTCGCGCTTGGCAACTTGCAAGGCCTGTCGGGAGTTTTTCTTCTCAGTAATATTTGTGAAGGTGATAACGACGCCTTCGACGCCACCGGCGTCGGTCCGATAAGGGAGTATGTGGCGCATAAACCAAGTGCCACCCGGCACCTCAACTTCACAGTCGTGCGCCTGCCCGTCGTCGAGTACCGCGCGTGAATCATCGGCCAGCTTTGGATCGGCGAACAGCGCCCGGAGGTCCGATAGCGGGCGACCGATATCGCCGGGGATGAGGCTGAACAGTGCTTTGGTCGCGGGTGTGAAGAATCTGATTTTCAGGTCAGTATCAAGAAACAGCGTCGCGACATCAGTGCTGTACAGCACATTCTGCAAATCGTTTGACGTTGTCCGCTGACGCTCGAGCGTTTCCTGAAGCTGGCCGTTCAGCGCGGTCAGCTCTTCGTTCAGCGATTGTAATTCCTCCTTGGACGTCAGCAGTTCCTCGTTGGCAGACTGATACTCCTCGTTGACCGACAATGCTTCTTCGTTGACTGCGCGGTGCTCCTCGCCTGACATTTCGAGATCGTGAATTGCCGCCGACAAGTCGGTGCGCGTGACGTCGAGTTCATGTTCGAGGTCGGCAACGCGCGAACCGTGATTGCCGGCAGAATTCGCCACCGATTTCTGCTGGTGGCCCTGCCGGTCGATAAAGCCGACCAGAAGCAATTCTTCGCCCTCATGCATCACCGAGCGGATGTCGACGTCGAACGCAACCGCGTTGCCATCTCGTTTCGATCGTCCCCCGCCAGCGACGAGATGCGGCACGGTCCGGCTGACTTTATCAATCGTGGCGCGCAGTTTGGTGCGCAGTCCCGGTGTCGCCATCGCCAGCAGGTCATGCGTCGGATAACCGGGCGCGACGCGCAAATAACGTTCGGTCGGCCCCATCGAATACAGGCATTCGTGCCTGCGATTGATCAGCACGACGGCGGGCGCGTAATTTTCCAGCACCAAGCGACGGCATAAATCGGCAAGTGCAGGCTGACGCGCGACTGGCGCTTCTTGATCGGGCCGCGGCGGAACGCGCAGACCATCGCCGTTGCTCGTCGAAAACAGAAATGCGCCAGGGCGGCTCTTGCCGATATGCCGATAAATCCTTTCCGCTTTCGCCACAGTTTCGAACTGGCTGTCGGCGTGTCCGATCGTTTCGGACGTGCCGAGCAGCAAGATGCCGCCTTGGCGCAGCGCAAAATGGAATAGCGCGATCACTTTGGTCTGTGCGTCCGGGCCGAGGTAGATCAGCAGATTGCGACACGACACCAGATCGAGCTTCGAAAACGGCGGGTCGGCGAGCAAATCCTGAATGGTGAAAACCACATTCGCGCGTAGTTCAGGCACGACGCTATAACCATGCTCCTGTTTCACGAAAAACCGAGCCAGACGTTCGGGCGAAACATCGACTGCTATGGTCTCGGGATAATGCCCCTCGCGCGCTGTTGCCACGGCATCGGGATCAACATCCGACGCAAATACACAGAGCTTGATTGTCCGCTTTGCCGCCGCAATCGCTTCGGCGAAGATCATCGCAAGCGAATAAGTTTCCTCGCCGGTGCTGCATCCTGCGATCCAGATCCGTAATGGCCGATCTTCGGGGTGCGCGCGGACAATATCGGGCACGATCGTTTTGGCGAGCAGCTCGAACACTTTGGGATCGCGGAAAAAACTGGTGACATTGATGAGCAGATCAGTGGCGAGCAGACCGAGCTCGGTCGCATCTTTCTTGAGCACTGCCAGATACGTGGCCATATCTGTCACCGGAATCGAGGCAAGTGCCATGCGCCGTTCTATCCGGCGTTGCAGCGTTCCCATTTTGTAGAGCGTGAAATCATGCGCGGTGTTTTTGCGAAGCAAGTCGATAATCGTCGGCAAGGTGCCATTTGTGGACGCCCGCTCCGTTGGCGTCGCTGTGAGCTCCAGCGTTTTGATTTGAGTGGCCAGCGCGGCGGGCATTTTCGCCACCGTAAGCACGGCATCGACGACGCCGCTTTTGACCGCGCTTTGCGGCATCCCGTCATATTCAGCTTCGGTCGGGTCTTGCGCGATGACGAAGCCGCCGCCGTTTCGAACAGCTTTCGCCCCCGACGTGCCGTCGGTGCCCGTTCCCGACAAGATAATCGCGATAGCGCGGTCGCCGCATTCGCTCGCCATCGATTCAAGCAGAAAGTCGACGGGCATTCTTGCCCCGTGTGGTGCGGTCGGCTGAGAGAGATGGAGCGAACCGCCGCTCACGGAAAGGTAGCTTCCAGCGGGAATGACATAAATATGATCGGCTTCGACGACAGCGCCCTCGGTCGCTTGTAATACGGGCATTAGTGTATGCTCGGCGAGGAGTTCGGCCATCAAACTCTTGTGCGTCGGGTCGAGATGCTGAACGATGATATAAGCCATGCCGCCATCGACGGGCAGTGCCGAGACAAGTTTCGTGAGCGCGTCCAGCCCGCCCGCCGATGCTCCGATGCCGACAATCGGCGGACCGCGTGCCAGCAGCGACCGACCATTTGCTTGCCGTGTTATTTGCATAGGTCTTGTCCCGAGCATATGGCGTCGCTTCCTCGAAAGGGCTGCCGAGCAATGACAGGAGTGGGAAACCTACCATAACCGATTGCGCTGGTCGATGTTCCGACCTCATGAGTAATTTCCGATGCTGCCGCTGGCTAGGTTGATCCAGCTATTGTCAGGCATAGTCGTCACGCATCGCACGGGGAGAACATCGTTGAAACAGTTGTTGCGTGTGTTGATCGTCGAAGACGAAGCCGTGATCGGACTATTGCTGAAAGAAACGATTGAAGGCCTCGGCCACAGAGTCTGCGGAATCGCAAACACCGAAGCCGATGCCATCGCTCAGGCTGACCGGTATCAGCCTGACCTCATGATCATCGATGCCAGTCTACGCAGCGGCAGTGGCGTTTCTGCCATCGAAACTATCCAACGGACGAGGCGCGTTCCCCATATTTTTGTAACCGGCAACGCGCGAAAGGTTCACGCGCTTCATCCCGGCGCCATCATTCTCGAAAAACCGTTTTTCAACGACGACTTGGCGACCGCGATCGAACGGGCACTGGCGGTTGAGGCCGGGCGGATCGGTGCGATCCAGTGATGCCGCATCGTGAACGGCACCGATCCCAAAATATCGGTTGGCTGCGCGCTGCGGTTCTCGGGGCCAATGATGGCATCCTTTCGACCGCCAGCCTCGTGCTCGGCGTTGCCGCCGCGCATGGAACGCGGTCGAGCGTCGTTTTAGCAGGCATTGCCGGTCTCGTTGCTGGGGCGATGTCGATGGCGGCGGGCGAATATGTCTCGGTGCATTCACAAGCCGATACCGAAGAAGCCGATCTTGTCCGCGAACGCGGCGAATTGAAATTGGATGACGCTGGCGAGCATCGCGAATTGGCTGCAATTTATCGAAAACGTGGCCTTAAGGCTGATTTGGCTGAAACCGTCGCTGCCCAGCTCATGGCACACGACGCGCTGGGCGCACATGCACGCGACGAACTTGGCATTTCCGAAGCATTGCGTGCGCGACCGGTTCAGGCGGCACTCGCGTCAGCGGTAAGTTTTGCGGCGGGCGCGGCACTGCCCGTTGTCATCACCTTGCTCGCCCCGCCGACCAGTTTGATCGCGCTGGTGTCGGCGGCTTCGCTCATCTTCCTCGCGCTGCTGGGCGCGCTGGCGGCATGGGCAGGTGGAGCCAATATGGCGGTCGGAGCACTGCGCGTTACCTTTTGGGGCGCATTGGCAATGGCTGTCACTGCGGGGGTCGGCACGCTGTTCGGGACGGCATTGTGACCACACCAACCCAAACAACACCGCGACCAATTTTTGTGGCAGGGGCGACTGGGAACCTCGGGCGCGATGTTGTCGCTGCGCTACAACGCAAAGAAACACCGTTGAGAATTGGCGACAGGGCACCGGGATCGATCAAATCCATCGCCAATTGCGCGGCCGTTCGTTTCGATTTCCTCGACCCGGAAACATACGCCCCAGCTGTCGCCGGATGCGTATCGATGTTCCTGCTGCGACCACCAGCGGTCTCGAATACCCGTGAAACTCTGAACAAATTTATCGACGTTGGCGCGCCACCGCTGTTGATCAGATCGTGTTCGTCTCGGTCGCGGGCGCGGCCACCAATCCGATCGTGCCGCATCATGCCGTCGAGCTGCATCTTCGCAATGGGCCAACGGACTGGACGATCCTGCGACCGGGCTTTTTCGCCCAGAATCTCGAAAGCGCTTATCGACGTGACATTTGCCGCGATGATCGCATCTATGTCCCGGCAGGGCGCGGAAAAGTCGCTTTTATCGACACGCGAGATTTGGCCGCCATCGCGGTTCAGGCCCTGCTCGAGCCAGCTGCTCACGCCGGAAAAGCCTATACACTCACGGGACCCGGCGCCTTGTCTTTTGTCGAGGTGGCGGCGATCTTGTCTCAAAATGTCGGCAGAACGATACGCTACGTTCCGGCCAGCGCCATCGGATATTTCAGACATCTTTTGAAAGCAGAATTGCCGTTCGCCCAGGCACTCATCCAAACAATACTACATGTCGGCTTGCGGTTCGGGCAGGCGGAGACGGTCGATCCGACGCTTGCAAGACTGCTCGGCAGGGCACTGACGATGGCCGACTATATTCGCGACCACGAAAATATTTGGGCGAAACACACTGGTTAAAAGCCCCCTAGCGATCTTGCGATGCTGCATCGCCGGCTAAACCAGCATTAAGTCTCGCCGGTATGGGCGATACAGAATGCCCAAGACTTGCGCGCTGACGCCACATATCTTCATCAAATGGGCTGCGCTCAATATCCGCGTCTAGGTTATGCCTTCGGACGGCGGCCGATTATTCCATACTCAAGGCGATCCGCCCGCTGCGCAACGGCGTCATCGCCACACTCCCCGAACAGAACATTCAGTGAGACAGTAGCGTGCAATAACTGGCTTGAAACAGCAGATCGCGCGTAACCCCGCCAAGCGCCCATTCGCGTAGGCGACTATGGCCATATGCACCCGCAACAACGACATCGGTGCCGAGTACCTCAATCGCAGCATCAAGCTGATAGGCGTCATCGCCCTTGCCCGACGGCACGAACTTGGGCTCCGCGGTAATCCCGTGAGTTTCCAGCCAGGCGCAAAGATCGGTGAGCTGCGCGGTTACCCGCGCTTCCTCATCCTTGTGCGCCAGTTCCAAAACCGTGACCGAAGTCGCACGGTTCAACAATGGCAGCGCGTCGGTAACGGCCCGTCGCGATTCCTGGGTATTTTTCCAGGCAATAACCACCCTGTCGAACTTAAGCGTATTGGCTGTCCGAGGGACGACAAGCACAGGTCGTCCGGCCTGCATTACGATGTCGCCGGGCTTTTCGGGCCGGGCAGTATCATGCGGATCGAGCGACAGACCACTCGTGATAATGAGATCAGCCGAAGCGCATTCGCGCGATACATAATCGGCGACACTTTCGAAGATTGTTGCCGAACGCCATTCGGTCGCGGTCTTCTTGCCTTGAAACGCTGCGCGAAACTCGGCTTCGGCGACCTTTATCTCACGATCGATTTCGGTTCTGTCGATCTCAACGATCGCGCCGGGAGAATAGCCGTCACTATATACCATCGGCGTCGGCTGACATGCCACGATCCCGATCACCTTGGCGTCGTAGCGATCAGCCAGATCGCTCGTCACCCGCAACAAATCCTCATTCGCGTGACCGACT
>JAYWFN010000160.1:0-9753 GCA_043778785.1 Sphingomonas sp.
ATGGGTATGGGCGGTGCACAGAATTACTCCGTGGGGGTTGGCGGCAATGGACCACTTTCGGGTCTTTTTGGGCTCGTCGCATTTATTCCTGGCTTAGCTGTAACGGCACGACGCCTGCACGACATCAACCGATCAGCGCTCTGGATGTTTGTCCCGCTTGGTACCCTGGTGGTTTCCATAGCTATGTTTGTTACTTACATCATGGCTGGCTCGTCGGCGGTCGGCTGGGCCTTTGTCGGAATCGGCATTTATTTCCTAACGACCGTCGTCATGATTGTTTTTCTTTGTTTCGATGGGACAGCGGGCGCTAACCGATTCGGCGCTGACCCCAAAGCTGAGCAAAATATTGCCGACGTGTTCGCGTGACCGAGGGTGTGAAGATGTTTGAAACGATCATCACTGATGTCGCCGATGGCATCTTCACGCTGACGCTCAATCGGCCCGAGCGGATGAACGCGTTCACGCCGCAGATGATGGCGGAGATGTGTGCGGCGTTCGACATGGCCGATGCCGATGATGCCGTCCGCGCCGTGATCGTCACCGGCGCGGGCAAGGCCTTTTGTGCAGGGGCCGACCTCGCGGGCGGCGGCGCGACATTCGATTATGCCAAGCGGCCCGACAAGCTCGAGCAGGGTTCGCCAGTCCGTGCCGATGGCTCGGTCGATTATGACCTTCCCGGCGTGCGCGATAATGGCGGCAAGCTGACACTGCGTATCTTTGCGTGTAAAAAGCCCGTGATCGGCGCGATCAACGGCGCGGCAGTCGGCATCGGCGCGACAATGCAGTTGCCGATGGATTTCCGGCTGGCGAGCGAAAATGCGCGTTTCGGCTTTGTCTTTGCGCGGCGCGGGATCGTGCCCGAAGCAGCCTCAAGCTGGTTTCTGCCTCGGCTGGTCGGGATCGGGCAGGCGCTTGACTGGTGTTATTCGGGACGGGTCTTCGGCGCGGACGAAGCGCTGAAGGGCGGGCTGGTGCGCAGTATCCATGCGCCCGATGATCTGCTCGCCGCCACGCGGGCGTTTGCGACGGAATTGACGGCGGAGAGCGCCCCGGTCTCGGTCGCGCTGACCCGCAACATGATGTGGCGGATGATGGGTGCCGCGCACCCGATGGATGCGCACCGGCTCGACAGCCGCCTGATCTGGTCACGCGGGAGCAGCGGCGACGCGGGTGAAGGCGTGGCATCCTTCCTCGAAAAACGCCCCGCCGCCTATCCCGACCGCGTATCGGCAGACCTGCCGCATTTCAGCCCATGGATGGACGATGTGGAGTGGTGATCCACAACCATTTCTTCACATTGCTATTTTAAGAATCTGTAAGGGGCACTGGAGAAACGCAAATGTCGAGCAAAGTTGTCTGGTGCGTTATGCTCGCAGCAGCATTAGTCGGTTATTTGCGACCAAGCAGCAATCGCTCGACTCCAAATACCCGTACCGCCGCAATGGCGCAGGCAACGGACAAAGCACTGGCAACCGTCATAGAGCGCTCACCCGACGGGCATTTTTATGTGAATGCGCTCGTCAATGACAATCTTATTCGGTTTCTTGTTGATACCGGGGCGAGCTCAATCGCGTTGACGCAAGCTGATGCGCAAGCCGCAGGGATTCCAGTCAATCCCGCCGACGTGGAAATCGTTGCTCGTGGCGCATCGGGTGATGTGCGCGGCGCGCGCGTCGACATTCATCACATTGCCATCGGTCAAAAAGAAGCATGGGACTTGCCGTCCGTCGTCATCACTGACGATATGGACGTGTCATTGCTCGGCCAGTCCTATTTGTCCCAGATCGCTTCGGTCTCGATCATGAACGACAAGATGATACTCGAGTAATCCTCCGCATGGACCTAGCGGTTGGTCGCCGCTACGGCTCCTCACATGACCAAGCCAACTCCTTCCGCCGCGATTCCCTTTGCGGTTGCGTGCCTTGGCATTGCGTTGTTCTCGGCGATGGATGCCGCGATGAAGGGTTTGGCGATTGCGCTGGGGGCGTATTGCGCGATGCTGTGGCGGCAGGCGATCGGGGGGTCGCTGAGTTTTGTGCCTTATCTCGTGACGCGCAAGGCGTGGCCGAGCCGCGCGGGGTTGCGCATTCATATATTGCGCGGGTTTGTCGCGGCGATCATGGCAACATCGTTTTTTTATGGCCTTGCGCGGGTGCCACTGGCCGAAGCGATTGCGCTGTCGTTCATTGCGCCGCTGATTGCGCTGTATCTCGCGGTCGTCCTCCTCGGCGAGACCGTGGGGCGGCATAGCATCATTGCGTCGCTGTTCGGCATCGCGGGCGTTGCAGTGCTACTGGCGGCGCGGATCGGCGATGCGAGTGGCGAGCGGCATCTTGACGGGGTGGCGTCGATTCTGCTGTCGGCCGTGTTCTATGCGTGGAATATCGTCCTGATGCGGCAGCAGGCATTGCTCGCGCCGCCGATGGAAGTCGCGTTTTTCCAGAATGTAACGTGCGGCGGCTTTCTGTTGCTTGCCTTGCCGGTTGTCCTTTGGTTTGCGCCGGGCTGGATCGCGGTGCCGAGCGGGGACCAGTGGCCGATGCTGCTGTTGTCGGCAGCGCTCGCGTTTTCGTCATTGTTTCTGCTGAGCTGGGCCTATGCCCGCGCCGAGGCGCAGGTGCTTGTGCCGGTTGAATATACGGCATTCGTCTGGGCAGCGATCATGGGCGCGATTTTCTATGCCGAGCCGGTAACGGCAACGACGGTTGCAGGCGCGATCCTGATCGTGACGGGGTGCATCATTGCGGCGCGCGGGGGGCGGCCCGATACAGCGAAGCTGGAGGCAGCCGTTTGAACCGGACAGTGCTTGCGCCTGCGCACCTGATGCTGGCCGTGGCCGTGACGATCGTGTGGGGCAGCAATTTCGTTGTCGTCAAATATGCACTGGCAACGATGGCGCCGCTGACGCTGGCGACGTTGCGGTTTACCGCCGTGCTGTTGCCACTGGTCTTTTTCGTGAAGCGACCGGCGGTCAGCTGGGGCAATCTGGCTGCTTACGGGATGCTGATCGGCGCGGGGCAGTTTGGCGCACTGTTTGTGGCGCTGCGAGCGGATGTCACGCCTGGGTTGGCGTCGCTGCTGATGCAATCGCAGGTGTTTTTTACGCTGGGGCTATCACGGATGCTGACGGGGGAGCGGGTGCGCTGGTATCAGCTTGCGGCGCTGGTCCCGGCGGTGGCGGGGGTGATCGTTATTCTGATGCACACCGATGGCAGCATCACGCCGCTGGGGCTGGGTCTTGTGCTGGTGGCGTCGCTCAGCTGGGGCGGCGGCAATATTGTCGCGCGGGCAGCGGGACAGGTCGATATGCTCGGCTATGTTGTGTGGGCGAGCTTGTTTGCGATCCCGCCGCTGCTGATCATGACGTTGATGTTTGAGGGGTGGCCAGTGATGGTCGCAGGCGTGAGCGCAGCGGGTCCGTCGACCTGGGCGGTTATCGCGTGGCAGGCGGTGGGCAATACGATGTTCGGTTACGGCGTATGGGGATGGTTGCTGGCGCGCTATCCCTCGGCGACGGTCTCGCCGATTGCGTTGCTGATCCCCGTATTCGGCATGGGCGCGTCGACGCTGGTGCTGGGCGAGCCGTTACAGGACTGGAAACTGATCGCGGCGGCGCTGGTTATGTCGGGGCTGGCGTTCGGTGTGCTCTGGCCGCGGCTGGCACCGCGCGTTATGGGCGCACCGCTATGACTATTTCAATCCGCCCCGCCGTCGCCGAAGACCTTGATCTTGTGATCGGATTTATCCGCGCGCTGGCGGGTTATGAGCGGTTGGCCGATGCAGTGGTCCTCGACCGGCAGACGCTGCGGCATCATTTGTTTGGCGACAAGCCGATGGCCGAAGTCCTGATCGGCGAACTGGACGGGGTGGCACGCGGTTTTGCCTTGTTTTTCCACAATTTCTCGACGTTTGAAGGGAAGCCGGGAATTTACCTCGAGGACTTGTTTGTTGATCCCGAAGCGCGTGGCTCGGGTCTGGGCAAGGCGTTGCTTGCGCGGCTGGCACAGACGGCGGTTGCGCGGGGATGCGCGCGGCTTGAGTGGTCCGTGCTTGACTGGAACGAGCCCGCGATTGCGTTTTACAAATCGCTGGGCGCGACGGCGATGGACGGGTGGACGATCAACCGCGTTGACGGGGCGGCGCTGGCGGCGCTGTCGCAGGGATGATGCACCCGCCGATGCAGCCGGTGCTCGAGGATGATCGGGTGATCGTGCGTCCAATGATCGAGGCTGACCGTGAGCCATTGTTTGCCGTGGCCAGCGACCCCGAGATATGGGCGCTCCATCCGGCGCATGACCGCTGGCAACGCGCGGTGTTCGAGCCTTTTTTCGAAGAAGCGCTGGCGTCAAATGGTGCGCTGACCATTATCGCCAAAGCGACGGGGACGGTGATCGGCAGCTCGCGTTATGACATTCGCGTGGCGCAAGCGGGGGAAGTCGAGATCGGCTGGACTTATCTGGCGCGCCGTCACTGGGGCGGCGAAACCAACCGCGCTGTAAAACGGCTCATGGTCGGCCATGCGCTGACGATTTTCGACACCGTCATTTTTCTGGTCGGTGAAACCAACCTGCGGTCACGTCGCGCGATGGAGAAAGTCGGCGGCGTGCTGACCGACCGGCGACAGGACTGGGACATGGCGGGCGTCACTGTCAGTCACTTGATCTATGCGATTACGCGCCACAATTATGAGACCGGACCGCTTTCGACCTAGCTATGCGCTTTCGCCCGCTCGATGCACTCGACGATGATGCGTTTGGCGTCGTCGGCGGATCCCCAACCGTTAAGTTTTGCCCATTTGCCGGGTTCCAGATCTTTGTAATGCGCAAAGAAATGCTCGATCTGTTGCGTCACGATTGGCGGCAGATCGTCATGGGTGCCGATTTCGCTGTAATAGGGAAATGTCGTGTCGACCGGCACCGTGATCAGCTTTTCATCGCCGCCCTTGTCATCCTCCATCAGCAGCACGCCGACCGGGCGAACCTTGATGACCGCGCCGGGAATGATCGGCGAGCGCGCAATGACGAGCGCGTCGAGCGGATCGCCGTCTTCGCCCAGGGTATGCGGGACAAAGCCGTAATTCGCCGGATAGCGCATCGAGGTGTGGAGGATGCGGTCGACGAACAGCGCCCCCGACGCTTTGTCGAACTCGTATTTGACGGGCTCGCCACCGATGGGCACTTCGATGACGACGTTGATCGATTCAGGCGGGTTGTCGCCGGTGGGGATAAGGTCGATTCTCATTTGGCAGTCAATAGCCGGTCGAGTGCGCCGTCGCCAGAGCCGACCTTCTCAAGCCGCGGATAGCGTTGACCGCCGTTCCACTGGACGTTGACATCGCGGACGCGCAGTTCGTTTTTGAGCGTCAGGCGAATCGGCGCGGTCGTGCCCTTTGCCGCGGTCACGGCATCCCGCATGATGTCATCGGTGTAGGGCAGGCCGTTGACCGCGACGATATCCTGTCCGACAGTGACACCCGCATCGAACGCGGGGCCTTCCCAAACGACGGCACTGATTTTTGCCGCTTTGCCGACGCTCATGCCGAGTGACCACGTCAGATCGAGCGTTTTGTTTACTTTCTGGGCGAGTTTCAGGATCGACGATGGCGTGTCGGTGTAGGTCAGTTTGTAGCCGGAGCGTTCGAACCCGCTAAGCGGCGCGCCTTTGGCTTTTTCGGTGAGACGGATACCGAGGAAATTGGCCCAGTCATAGGGCATGACGCCGTTCAGCGTTCTGGCGACATCGTCGAACGTGTAGGTCACTTGGCCCCAGTCGCCATCATTGATGCCGAAAAATGCTTTGGCGAGATCATCCATGCTTTTGGCGTTCTTCGTGCCGTCGCGGATGATGGCGTCGGCTTCGATCCAGATCAGCATGCCTTCGTTGTAATAATCTTCGGAGCGCTGCCACGAGGCCCAGCCTTTCGGGCGGCGGGCGGAAATGATCGGGTCGTTTGTGGTGTCATCGAGACTGCGCCATGCCCGACCCGGCAATATGTCGAGGCGCGCGGCAATACCCGCCAGCGTGTCGAGCTTGTCTTGCTTCGTCGCCATGCCGCTGCGCGCCTCGAGGACGTGACCCCAGAACTGCGTCTGCCCTTCGTAAACCCACAGCAGGCTGTCGCGCATTGGCGTGCGGAAATCGGGGGTCCACAAGTCGGCACCACGGCGAAACTTGCCGTTCCAGCTGTGGACGAATTCGTGCGGCAGGAGATTATGGTCGAGCCGCGAGGCCTCCCAGTCGAGGAAATAACCGGGGTCGTTCTGGTTCTCGCTCGAGCGGTGATGTTCGAGGCCGATCCCGCCCATCCGGTCAGTGACGGCGTGGAGAAATTCGTAGCGGTCATAATGCTTTGCACCGAACAGCTTCAGCGACTGGTCAACAAGGTTGCGGTGCAGTTGGATGGTCTCGGGTTTGGCGGCCAGTTCCTTCTCGCTGTCTGCCACCGTGTTGAGCGTAACGCCTTGGCCGAGATCGTCCTTGCGGAAATATTTGCCGGCAAAGACCGGGCTGTCGATCAGGACTTCGTAACTGGTGGTTTCATAAGTGACGGTGTCACCCGACGTGGCCGTGGAGCGCAGCGCCGTCGCGGCTTGCCAGCCTTTGGGATAGGTGACCGATGCGGTCACCGGAATCTGCCGCGTGAAATAGCCTGCTGGATAAAGCGAGACGGCTTCCCACTGCAGGTTCAGCATTTCGGGCGTCACGATGATGCGGCCCTGATCGGGGGCCGTCGCGGAAACGAACTCAAAGCTGACGTCGAGTGCCTTTGCGCCGCCCGGGACATCAACCGAGAAAGCGTAAACGTCAACGGGATCGCGTTTCCAGACAAGCGTTTTGCCGCCGGATTTAATGACCAGCCCTGTGAGCTTTTCAATCTGGCCGCGCGGGGCGTGATTGCCGGGAAGCCATTTGGGGAGGAGCAGTGTGACAGGGCCGCTTTCGACCGGAATGCGTTGCTGGACGCGGAAAATGGCACGGTCGAGATCGGTCGCGTCGACTTTCAATGTCATTGTGCCGGGATAGGGAATGTCCTTTGCGACGGGGATCATATCGATGATCGGCAGCGGTTGCGGCGTGCTGTTAGCAGCGAGAGCGGGGGTTGAGGCGGCAGCAAGAAGCACGAGAACAAGGAGACGCATACGGTGGGCGCTTTCGAACAAATTGTTGCCGCAAGTGTTGGCATGGGGAAAGCGCGCCGTCTAGCAGCCAATCCCTTCGCGCCCTTCGCGTTCTTCGCGTGAGATAATTTGGCTCACGCGAAGAACGCGAAGGTCGCGAAGAAATGAGGGACTTTGTTGCACTTGCGCCCGCAATCCGATTATGGGCCGCGCTTCATGGCAAAGATCGAAACCCCACGCCCTATCCGCGGCACGCAGAGCATGATTGGTGAGGAAGCGGATCGCTTTCACCATGTCGTGCAGATGTTTGACCGCGTGCGGCGGCTTTACGGGTTCGGGCGCGTCGAGGTGCCGGTGTTCGAGGCAACGGCAGTGTTCGCGCGGTCGCTCGGCGAGACGACGGATGTTGTGTCAAAGGAAATGTATTCGTTTCCAGATCGCGGCGGGGAGTCGCTGACGCTGCGGCCCGAATTTACGGCGGGGATTGCGCGGGCGTATCTGACCGAAGGGTGGCAGCAATATGCGCCGCTGAAAGTCGCGACGCACGGGCCGCTGTTTCGATACGAGCGGCCGCAGAAAGGACGGTTCCGGCAGTTTCACCAACTCGATGCCGAAGTGATCGGCGCGGCGGAACCGGCGGCGGATGTCGAACTGCTGTGCTTTGCGGATCAGTTGTTGAAAGAACTGGGGATCAGCGAGGGCGTGACGCTGAAGCTCAACACGCTGGGCGATGCGGAAAGCCGCGATGCGTGGCGGAGCGCACTGGTGGCGCATTTTGAGGGGTTTCGGGGGGAATTGTCCGAGGACAGCCAGCGGCGGCTTGAGGCGAACCCGATGCGGATTCTCGACAGCAAAGACCCGCGTGATCGCCCGGCGGCGGACAGTGCGCCGAAAATGGTCTTGTCGGGCGGGGCCGAGGATTTTTTTGGGAAGGTTCGTGAGGGCTTGGACGCGGCGGGTGTGGCGTATGAGATCGCTCCGCATCTGGTGCGTGGGCTCGATTATTACCGGCATACCGCATTCGAATTCGTGACCGACCGGCTCGGCGCGCAGGGGACTGTGCTCGGCGGCGGGCGTTATGATGGGCTGATCGAGACTTTGGGTGGACCGCATACGCCGGCGGTCGGCTGGGCGGCGGGGATCGAGCGGTTGGGGATGTTGTTGTGGCCACCAGAGCAGTTGCCTCAACTTCCAGAGGCGGGTCCAATGATCGAGCCGACTTTTCCGGTAGAATGCAGTTTGATCGAGGTCGTGCCCGATCAGCGACATGATGAAGGACCCAGCGCCGCATTCGCTGCCGGACTTCGGAGTGCCTGCGTTTCGACCGTTACGACCTTCTCGGGAAAGCCACAAAAGAGATTTGAGCGCGCGCAAGTTGGGAGAGCGCGTTCGGTATTGTCGGTGCGAAGTTTTGACGGCCAGGAGTATATCAAGTTGTCAAACGGGACTTTTCGGGACGACGAGTTCGAGATGCTCTTTGCTTGGATTGAGGCTAAAATTAAGAACTTAACAATGATCGACCGCCGTCGGACCACATCTTGGGAGTCCGTTGAATGGGTGCGTCGGCAGTCATGACTCCTACCATTTCCGACGAATGCGAGGCTTCAAATCCTCCCCGGAACGGGGAGGTGGCGCGCCCATTCTTCATGGGCGTGACGGAGGGGCAGTTGGTTGGTGCTGCCATGTCGAGGGCCGTATGCGTAGCTGCCCCTCCACCACTCTTCGGTGGTCCCACTCCCCGTGCCGGGGAGGAATTTGAGTGACCCCCCAAATATCCGACGAGCGCATTGCCGCGATTGAGGCGCGGCGCGAAACGCTGCAAAGTCAGTTGTCGGCGGGTGACCTCGCGACCGACCGGCTGATTGCGCTGTCGAAGGAATATTCGGACCTTGAGCCGGTCGCGAAGTCCGCCGCTGAACTGCGTCGCCTGCGCGCCGAGCAGATCGTCATGGGCGAAATGCTGAAGGATTCTGACCCCGAAATCCGCGAAATGGCGGAGGAGGAATTGCAGGATATTCGCGAGGCGCTGCCTGCTGCCGAGCGTGAACTGGCGTTGCATTTGCTGCCCAAGGACGCGGCGGATGAGCGCGCGGCGATGCTTGAAATTCGCGCGGGGACAGGGGGCGACGAAGCCGCGCTGTTCGCGGGTGATCTGTATCGCATGTATCAGCGCTATGCCGAATTGCGCGGGTGGAAAGTCGAACAAATTTCGGCGAGCGAGGCCGATGTGGGCGGCTACAAGGAAGTTGTCGCGTCAGTGACGGGGCAGGGCGTGTTTGCCCGCCTGAAATTCGAAAGCGGGGTGCACCGCGTCCAGCGCGTGCCTGCGACCGAAAGCGGTGGCCGCATTCACACGTCGGCGGCGACCGTCGCTGTGCTGCCCGAAGCAGAAGAAGTCGACGTACAAATCAATGATGCGGATTTGCGGATTGATGTTTACCGCTCGTCGGGGCCGGGGGGGCAATCAGTCAACACGACTGACAGCGCTGTCAGAATTACGCATTTGCCGTCGGGGCTGGTGGTTATCCAGCAGGATGAAAAGTCGCAGCACAAGAACAAGGCGAAAGCGCTGAAGGTCTTGCGGACGCGGCTGTATGAGCTGGAGCGTTCGCGGCTGGCCGATGCGCGGTCGGGC
>JAYWFN010000161.1:0-1617 GCA_043778785.1 Sphingomonas sp.
GGATGTCGAGGCCGCCATCGCCGCGCCCCGTGGCCAGTGCGGGTTGACCGTCGGACAAGCGCCGCACGGGCACGACGGCACCACCGTCGGTGATCAGCAAAACACGCGCTGTGACACGACCGGCGGCAACGACACGGCCGACCAATCCCTCGGATGTCCGGACGGGTTGCCCGCCGGTCACGCCCTGCGATGCACCCGCCGACAGCGTTGCATAACGCCGTGCGCTCGCCCCCGTCGAGGCAATCAACTGTGCCGATACAATCGCACCGGGATTATTCCCGATCAGATGCGACAGCCGCTTCAGCCGGTAATTTTCCCGCGCCGTCGCTTTGGCTTCGATCAGGGCAGCACGGTTCTGGCGCAATTCGGCTTCCATGGCGCGGTTTTTCGATCCTGCATCGATATAGGCGGACACACCGTTATAGCCCGATGCAACCGTGCCGACGAGAACTCGTCCCCCTTTTGCGACGGGTGACGTAATATCGGCGAAAAGTCCCTGAATGGCGGCATGCCCGGATGGATCAAAGCGTGCTGTGAGCGCCAGCAAGAGCCCAACGAGGATGCCGACCACGGCAATGACGTAGCTGGTGAACAGCCCAAGCTGTGCGCGCTTTGAAAAGCCCTGGCGCGCGCGGGACGGCGGCGCCATGACCGCTTACGCCCCGTCAGGCAGTCTGGAGCACGCCACGGAAGATCGGATCTTCCAGTGCGCGCCCCGTGCCGAGTGCGACACAGGTGAGGGGGTCGTCGGCGACCGTGACCGGCAAGCCGGTTTCGTCGCGCAACACTTCATCAAGCCCCTGTAGCAATGCGCCGCCACCCGTGAGCACGATCCCCTGATCAACAATATCCGCCGCTAGTTCGGGCGCAGTATTTTCAAGTGCGATGCGAACGCCTTCAACGATTGTTCCGACGGGCTCTGACAAAGCTTCGGCAATCTGCCCCTGATTGATCGTAATTTCCTTGGGCACGCCGTTGACCAGATCTCGACCCTTGATGTGGATGGTCAAGCCAATGCCATCTGCGGGTGGCTTTGCTATGCCGACTTCCTTCTTGATCCGTTCCGCGGTGGCTTCGCCGATCAGAAGGTTGTGATTGCGGCGGACATAGGAAACAATCGCTTCATCCATCTTGTCGCCGCCGACCCGCACCGACGTCGAATACGCCACACCGCGAAGTGACAGGACAGCAACTTCCGTCGTTCCGCCACCAATATCGACGACCATCGAACCAATCGGCTCTGTAACCGGCATATCGGCGCCAATCGCGGCGGCCATCGGCTCTTCGATCAGCCAGACCTGCGACGCGCCGGCATTCGATGCCGCATCGCGGATCGCGCGGCGTTCGACCGACGTCGATCCCGACGGCACGCAAATGACGATCTCCGGCCAGCGCAGCGGGCTTTTCTTGCCGCCATGCACTTTCAGGATGAAATGCTTGATCATCTGCTCGGCCACATCGATGTCCGCGATCACGCCATCACGTAGCGGACGGATGGCCTGTATGCTGTCAGGCGTCTTGCCCATCATCATCTTGGCATCGTCGCCGACGGCCTTGACGCGCTTGACGCCATTGATCGTTTCGATGGCGACCACTGACGGCTCATTGAGCACGATA
>JAYWFN010000162.1:0-53398 GCA_043778785.1 Sphingomonas sp.
TGCGCAGGCTCAAGCGATGCGCCGTTCGAAACGGAGCATATTCACACGAAGGCACGAAGGCACGAAGGGAGTGCGCGCACTGTGACAGCGCTCCCCACCCGTAAAGATGAAGCGTGGCGGTATAGCGATCTGGCGGCTGTCGCGCGCCTGTGGCCTGTCGAGCCTGCGATCATCATTGATGTTTCAGCGGGTGAGAGTGCCACGCGTCACCTCATCGCCGACAGCGGCGTCCATGACTACGCGATCACCATCGGCGCGGGCGCGCGGATGGCGTTTCATGTGCTCAATGCGACCGATGCCTATAGCCGCATCGCCATCGATGTGATGCTTCACGATGGCGCGCATTTCGAATTCGGCGGGGTGCAAGTGGGCGGCGAAGACGCGACGCTCGAAATTGTCACCACTGTCCGCCATATCGAACCGAACGCGACGAGCCGCCAGGTCGTGCGCAGTGTCCTCGGCGGCACCGCGACCGGCTCCTACCTCGGCAAGGTCGCTGTTTCCCGAGATGCCCAGCATACCGACAGCGTGCAATCGGTTAAGGCCATGCTGCTTACGCGCACGGCGACGGCCAATGCGAAGCCCGAACTCGAAATCTACGCCGACGACGTGAAATGCGCGCACGGCGCGACGGTCGGCGAGCTCGACAAGAACGCGATGTTCTACCTCGCCGCGCGCGGGCTTCCGCCGGCTGAGGCGCAGACGCTGTTGCTGCAAGCATTTGTCGCCGAAGTGTTCGAAGGCGCGTCGGCACAGGCTGAGCTTGAAGCGGCGGCATTGGCAGCATTGGGGCGGCTGGCATGAGCAATCTCAACTCAAGAACCGTTCGCCCTGAGCCTGTCGAAGGGCTGTCCTTCTCGGAGGCCGGTGGTCCAGAAGAAGGACAGGGCTTCGACAAGCTCAGCCTGAACGGATTTGTTAAATTGCGTCAAGACTTCCCCGGCCTCGCGAACAACTGGCATTATCTCGATACCGCCGCCACCGCGCAAAAGCCGCAATCGGTGATCGACGCCACGGTCAACGCCATGGGCCGCGATTATGCGACCGTTCATCGCGGGGTCTATGAGCGTTCGGCGGATATGACGCTGGCCTATGAAGCGGCACGTCGCCGGGTCGCCAGTTTCATCGGCGCGCTGTCGGAGAACGAAATCGTCTTCGTGCGCGGCGCGACGGAAGCGATAAATCTTGTCGCCCAAACGCATCCCCGTGGCCGCGTGCTGCTCAGTCAGCTTGAGCATCATTCGAACATCGTGCCCTGGCAACTTGCGGGCTATGCCATCGACGTCTGCCCGCTAACGGCAGACGGCCGGATCGATCTCGATGCTGCCGAAGCGATGCTGACGCCCGCGCATGATATGGTCGCTTTCGCCCATGTCTCCAACGTGCTCGGCAGTGTTCTTGATGCCAAGCGCGCCGCGAAACTCGCGCACAGTGTCGGCGCGAAGCTGCTGCTGGACGGTTGCCAAGCCGTGCCGCGCCTCCCCGTGAATGTCGCCGACCTTGATTGCGACTTCTATGTCTTCTCGGGCCACAAACTCTACGGCCCAACCGGCATCGGCGTCCTGTGGGCGCGCGCCGACCTGCTCGACGCAATGCCGCCGTGGCAGGGTGGCGGCGCGATGATCGACCGCGTGACCTTCGAAAAAACCACCTATGCCGCCCCGCCGGGACGATTCGAGGCGGGAACGCCGGCGATCATCGAAGTCCTCGGGCTTCATGCCGCGATTGATTATGTGGCTGCCATTGGCCTCGAAGCGATCCATGTGCACGAAACTGCGCTCGTCGCCGAATGCCGCGATGCGCTGCGCTCGATCAACGCGGTCACGCTTTACGGCCCCGAAGACTCAGCCGGGATCGTCAGTTTCAATGTGCAGGGGGTGCATCCGCACGACGTCGGCACTATCTTGGATGAAGAAGGTGTTGCCATCCGCGCGGGGCATCATTGCTGCCAGCCGCTGATGGCGTATCTCGGCGTTGATGCAACAGCGCGGGCGAGTTTTGGGTTATATAACAACAGTGATGATATTGCCGCGCTGGTCCGCGGATTGACACGCGTAAGAAAGCTGTTCGGATGAAAATCGAGGAAGTCACGTCAGTGGAACCGCCCCCCAAAGCGCGCGTGGACGACGCGCGCGAATCGTTCGAGCGCAAGCGCGACTATCTCGACGGGTTTCTGAAAGCCGAACCGCCTAAACTGTCACCCGAAGAACCCGGCGGTGATCTGTATGAAAAGGTCGTTGACGCGCTGAAGGAAATTTTCGACCCCGAAATCCCGGTCAATATCTACGATCTTGGCCTGATTTACGGTGTCGACGTCGACGAGGGGCATGTCACGGTCTCGATGACGCTGACGACGCCCAATTGCCCCGTTGCCGAAACCATGCCGATGGAAGTCGAAATGCGCGTCGGCGCGGTGCCCGGTGTCGGTGTCGCCGAAGTCAATCTCGTCTGGGATCCGGCGTGGGATCCGGGCAAGATGACTGACGAGGCCAAACTCGAATTGGGAATGCTATGACTGTTGCGACGCGTATCCGTCCCGCCGCGCTGACGCTGACGCCGTCTGCCGAAGCGCGCATTGCCGACCTGATGGCGAACGCGCCTGCCGACGCGATCGGCGTCAAGCTCTCGACTCCGCGTCGCGGTTGCTCGGGGCTTGCCTATTCGGTCGATTATGTCACCGAAGCCGTGCCGTTTGATGAAAAGATCGAAACCCCCGGCGGCACGTTTTTCGTCGATGGCGGCTCGATCCTCTATCTTATCGGCAGCCGGATGGACTGGGTCGAGGATGATTTCACGGCCGGCTTCGTGTTCGAAAACCCCAATGCCAAGGGTGCCTGCGGCTGCGGCGAGAGCTTTACGGTTTAGAAGCCAAATGAATAACGCACCGCGCCGCCAACATCATCGGGGACTGCGGCGAAATTGCCCGGCTGTTGCCGCCAATAGCTGTTGACCGTCAAAAGCCCCGACCCCAGCGCGCGGGCATAGACCGCTTCGAGATCGCGTTCGCGACCCGACGGCGTCAGGGTGATCAGGTCAAGGCCCGTCAACGCCAGACCGCCGCTGGTAACGCGCAAAGGCTCCGACCAGCGCAGCGAAAAACTGTCGTCGCGCGCAAAGATTGCTGTCCGCGTCACGTCGAATGCCAGCGCTTGCGTCAAAAGTGTCGAGTTGCCGCGCGCTGCCCCCGCAGGAACCAGCGTCCAACCGCGCCGATATTCTGCGCCGAGCCGCCAGTTACTCGCCGGCCTGAGCGTGGCGCGCGCATCGGCGAACCAGCTTGTCGCGCCATCGCCGCCCAGTCCGCCAAGGAAGCGTGCGCCCAAAACTGTCTCGCGCTCGGTCATGCGCGTGAGGCGTCCGCTCAGCGCCAGCAGCCCGACATCGCCATCGGCACCCATCGTCACCGCGCCATAGCCATAACGCTGCGTGCGTCCGCCACGTGGCGAAACATCGTTGCGTTCCCATAACTGCATATCGCCGGTTTCCGCCGTAAGCGTCACGCCGATGCTGCCGATCTTGTGCCGGATCGCAAATGCGCCCTGCGGGGCCTTGTCGATCCCGCGCCCGCTGCCCGCCACAAGGAAAGCGGGCGTGGATTGCGCTGAAAGGCTGTGGTCGAGTCCCTCGCTGCCCGTCGCAAAGCCAAGCGCCAGCGATGTATCGCGCCCGATCCGCGTTGCGACCGATCCCGCCAGCGCCCGTGCATTGCCCAGTTCGTTCTTGTCGAGCAGCAGCCGTTCGGGCGTCGGCTCGGCGACCGACAGCGCCAGTGTCATCGCCCCGCCGCGCGCATTCAGATGCCGCCGCGCATCGGTAAGCGCGGGCGTCAGTTGCAGCGCGCGGGGTGCCCGCGCCAGCGTTGGCGACAGATCGACAGTATAGGCGCGATCATAACTGTCGCGGATTGTTGTCGCCATGCCGCCCTGCCCGGCATCCCCCATTGGCGCGGACAAGGTGCCGTTGTTGCTGAGCGACACCGCAACGCTCGACGAGCCAAGCGAAGTCTGCCCCTGCGGCGCAAAAGCCTTGGCAATGTTAAGTTCGCCATGTCCGTAGACGGCGTCAATGCCGGTTGCGCCCAGATCGGTCGTCGTGCGCAACAGCAAGTCGACAATCTGCGCACCGGTCAGATTGGGAAATGCCTGTGCCAGCAGCGCAACCGCTCCCGAAATCACCGGGGCCGAAAATGACGTGCCGCTCCACCGGAACGCCGCGCCCGTTTCGTCATTGGCCAGCACGCGGACACCCAGCGCGGTCAGATAATAGGCCGATCCAGTGCCCGCCTTGTTGGAAAAATCGGCCAGCACTTTGTTGGAGTCCGTCGCACCGGCAATCAGGACGAGACCACGGGCAATCGGATCAGTCGCGATCTGCGCGAGCATATCGGGATTGACCGCAGCGGTCGGATCAATGACTCCATCGTTCCCCGCCGAAATGACAATGATGACGCCAGCGGCCGTCGCTCGCCCGATCGCGGCGCGCAGCGTAGAATTTGCCGGCGATCCGCCCAGTGACATATTGATCACGCGCGCCCCGGCGGTAACGGCCAGATCGACGCCGCGCGCGATATTATTGTCGGCATGCGAGCATCCCGAATCGGGGCCTGTCGTGTTTGCACATGTGCCCGGCGTGTCGGTGCGCGCGACAAGCAATGTGGCCCCCAGCGCCACGCCGTGCATCCCCGTGTCATTTTTGGCCGCCAGCAACACCCCGGCAACCGCCGTGCCATGGCCGCCTTCATCCTGAATACCGCGCGACCCGGCAAGGTCGGCTGACAAGCTGCTGATCCGTCCCGCAAATTCGAGGCTGTTCTGGTCGACGCCGCTATCAATGACCGCAGCGGTAACCCCGCGCCCGGTCGCACCCGCTTGATAAGCAACCAGCGCCTGCGCCTGCACGGCGGCATTCGAGCGTGTATATTCGGCAGTATCATAAAGCGTCCCCGTCGGCGGTGGGGACGGCGGCGGCGCGGGCGGAACGACCGCCGGGGGCGGCGCGGGCGGTGTCGAGGCAACGCCCGAATCGCTGCCGCCACACGCAGAGAGCAGCATTAGCGGCAATGCGCAGCCTACCAGCAAAAGTCCCCGTGGCTGCATTTGTCGCTCCGTCCCTCTATTTTTTCAAGGCTATAGGCACGCATTGCTTGTGCCAAGATTAACATGTTGTGACGGGGCATTGCTGCGGTAAGGAACCGACATGGCACCGGTTTTGACACATATCGACGCATGGATCTTCGATCTCGACAATACGCTCTATCCAGCGGCGACCAATTTGTTCGCGCTGATCGATGCGCGGATGACCGACTATATCGCGGCCTTGAAACAGTGCGGGCCCGACGAGGCCTATGGGCATCAAAAGGCCTATTTCCGGCAATATGGCACAACGCTGGCGGGCCTCATCGCCGATCATGATACCGATCCGCATGATTTCCTCGACTATGTCCACGACATCGCGCTCGACCGCGTCGATGCCGATGCGCGGCTCGTCGCCAGCATCGCGCGCCTGCCGGGACGCAAGCTCGTCTTCACCAATGGCGACGCGCCCTATGCGCAGCGCGTGCTCGACCGGCTTGGCCTCGGCACCAGTTTCGAAGCGATTCACGACATTCACGCGATGGATTATGTGCCCAAGCCTGCGCCCGCGAGCTACGCCGCGATGTGCGAACGCTGGGCGATCGATCCCGCGTCGGCACTGTTCGTTGAGGATATGGTCCGCAATCTCGCGCCCGCCAAAGCGCTGGGCATGACAACAGTGTGGATCAACAACGGGTCGGAACAGGCAGGCGGCGAAGCCTGCCCCTCCTATGTTGACTTTGAAATCAGCGATCTCAGCGACTGGCTGCACGATATTACAGGGGAATTTGCATGAGTCTTATCGCCACAATCGACGCCGCGTGGGACGCGCGCGATACCATCAGCCCGGCGACCACGGGCGAGATTCGCAACGCGGTAAACAGCGCGCTCGCGATGCTCGATGACGGCAGCGCGCGCGTTGCCGAGGCGGTGAGCGACGGCTGGCAGGTCAACCAGTGGCTCAAAAAAGCCGTGCTCCTCTCGTTCCGCCTCAACGACAACAGCATCATGACTGGCCCGGGCGGCAGCAACTGGTGGGACAAAGTGCCCTCCAAATTCGCAAACTGGGACGAAGCGCGGTTTCGTGCCGCAGGCTTCCGCGCCGTCCCCGGCAGCATCGTCCGCCACGGCGCGCATATCGCCAAAAATGTCGTCCTGATGCCGAGCTTCGTCAACATCGGCGCGCGCGTCGGCGAAGGATCAATGATCGACACCTGGGCCACCGTCGGCAGCTGTGCGCAAATCGGTGCGAACGTCCATCTGTCAGGCGGCGTCGGCATCGGCGGCGTGCTTGAACCGTTGCAGGCGGGGCCGGTCATCATCGAGGACGACTGCTTCATCGGCGCGCGCAGCGAAGTCGTCGAAGGCGTTCACGTCGAACGCGGCGTCGTCCTGTCGATGGGCGTATTCATATCGTCCACGTCAAAGATCATCGACCGCGCGACGGGTGAAATTTTCGTGGGTCGCGTGCCCGCCTATTCGGTCGTCGTGCCGGGGGCATTGCCCGGGAAGCTACTCCCCGACGGATCACCCGGCCCGAGTCTGTCGTGCGCGGTGATCGTGAAACGCGTCGATGCGCAAACGCGCGCGAAGACGGCGATCAATGAATTGTTGCGGGATTGAGTTTTTTAGTCATTGCGCTCCAATTTATCGACCTGCCAGTTGCAGTACGAACACAGCCCTCCGTCTAAGCCTTCGATATAGTCTTGTAGGCTTATTCCATTTCCACAGCGCGTGCATTCATCTTCATAATCAACGCTTTCATTGCAATTTGCACAGCTATTTTCACCCTCGACGAGGGTATTTCGTTTGCAAGCTGGGCACTCATAAACTGGGCCGTCTTCGCCAACTTCTTTGTGACGGCGGTACGCGTCCATGCCGTGAACATCATCAACAGCTTGCTCGATTGCCACGTCTAAGTCAGGGTGCAAACCGCAAACTTTGCAATGGAGTTCAATCCAATCCTGACGCTCGTTCTCGGGATCGGTCTGCTCAATCAACTCAGCTTTGCAGTCAGAACACTTTAGCGGCGTCCCGTCGAGTGTTGCTGAGAACCATTTCACGTTTTGGAATGTTGCGCGAGCGGCCGCTAGCTCTTGATCGTAAAGCTCTTTGGTTTCGAGCATAACTGCCTAGGACTCGCCCAGCAGTTCAATTGGATTTTCGTCCATTTGCCGAAAGAGAGATGCAGCTACCGGAAAACCTTTGCTTATCGCTGCGCGTATCGCATTTGCTGACTCATCCGTATAATGGTGTTCCATATCGTTGCGGATAGCATTTAGGGCTTTGAGCGCCTTATGGTCGATTGCAACACCAAAGTCTTTGGCCCGTTCGCTAATCTGCTGAAAATCGACGGTGCTGTGTCCGACATGTTGTAGTGAAATCCCGCCAGCATTATTGGGAACAGGTTTCAACCTCGCTCCAATTACCAACATGGGATCGGCATTAGGTGCTGCTCGTATCAGCGCTTCTTTCGCTAACAAAAGGACACCCGCATAGAAATTACGCACTGAAGAAATGTCCCGGTCGGCGTCTTGCTGAGCAAGGTCTTCCACGCCCATTCGAATCGATGCGACGGCATTTTCAAAAAGTGATGGCATTTTACTTTTTCCTAAATAGGACAGCCAATTTGGAAATGAGATTAGTTCTGCAAAGGATGGCGCATTCCTATCCCAGAACCTCTGCCAGCAGCGTATTTGCGCGCGCGCCGTCCCAGTCCATGCCGCCGACGATCCGCCACACTTCCTTGCCCTGCGCATCATAAAGCACTGTTGTCGGCAGCACGCCGGTTTCGAAGGCGAAGCCGAGCTTGCCGTCTTCGTCGCGATAGGCAGCGAGGTTGTTCAATTGGCGGGGTGCCCACCATTTGGCGATGGCCACTGCGTCGTCGGTCTGATTGACGGTCAACACGGTGAGCTTGCCCGCGCCGCGCTTGGCGAGGCGATCAAGCGACGGCATTTCCTTCACGCAGGGGCCGCACCATGTCGCCCACAGATTGACGAGCACGGGCGCGCCCTTGAACGCCGCCAGCGTCACCGGCTTCCCATCGGGGGCCGTAAAGGCCGTCGCGGGGGCCGCCGTGCCCCGCTGCGTAATGTCGAGCGCGCCGGGCTCTTCGTTCGGCGTCTCAACAGCCTTGGGTTGCGGCGCGGGCGTTGGCTGCTTATCGCAGGCGGCAAGCAGTAAGATGGGGATCAAGACGATTAGCGCGCGCAAGACAGACTCCAATCCAATGTGGGGCGGGCGCTTTGGCGAGGGGCCGGACGCCGTCATGCGCGCGATAAATGCCTCGTTGCCGTTCGACAAGCGGATGTGGCGGCAGGACATTGCCGGATCGCAGGCACATGTCGCAATGCTCGGCGCGCAGGGCATCCTGACGGCAGCGGATGCGCAGGCAATTTCGGACGGGCTGATGGCTGTCGCGGCGGATTACGCGGCAAATGGCGTGCCCGATGACGTCGCCCTCGAAGACATCCACATGGCGACCGAGGCAAAGCTCGCCGCGTTGATCGGCCCCGTAGCCGGGCGCTTGCACACCGCGCGGTCGCGCAACGATCAGGTGGCGACCGATTTTCGCCTGTGGGTCCGTGATGCGATTGACGCGACCGATGCGGGGCTGGTTGCGCTGACCGACGCGCTGCTGACCCGCGCCGAAGAGCATGCCGAGGCGGTCATGCCGGGATTTACCCATCTGCAAAGCGCGCAGCCCGTGACGCTGGGCCATCATCTGATGGCCTATGTCGAGATGCTGGGCCGCGACCGCAGCCGCTTTGCTGATGCGCGCGCGCGGTTGAACCGCTGTCCGCTGGGCAGTGCCGCACTGGCCGGGACAGGCTTTCCGATCGACCGCGACAGGACGGCGCAGGCACTCGGCTTTGACGGCCCCACCGCCAACTCGCTCGACAGCGTCAGCGACCGTGATTTCGCCATCGAATATCTGACAGCCGCGGTGCAATGCGCGCTGCACCTGTCGCGGCTGGCGGAGGAAATCGTGATCTGGGCGTCGCAGCCGTTCGGCTTTGTCACGCTTCCCGATGCCTGGTCGACGGGCAGCTCGATCATGCCGCAAAAGCGCAATCCCGATGCCGCCGAACTGGTGCGCGGACACAGCGGGCGGATTATGGGCTGCATGACCGCGCTGATGGTGACGATGAAGGGCCTCCCGCTCGCGTATTCAAAGGATATGCAGGACGACAAGGAGCCGGTGTTCGAAGCGTTTGACCTGCTGGGGCTGTCGTTGTCCGCGATGACGGGCATGATAGGGACGCTGACGTTTCGGACGGACCGGATGCGTGCGTTGGCCGAGGCGGGCTTCGCGACCGCAACCGACCTCGCCGACTGGTTGGTCTGCGAAGCCGATGTCCCGTTCCGCGAGGCGCACCATATTACGGGGCGGGCGGTGAAGCTGGCCGAGGCACAAGGGTGTGGCCTTGCCGACCTGCCGCTCGATGCGCTGACGGCCATTGACCCGCGCATCACCAATGGCGTTTACGGCGTGTTGACGGTGGATGCTTCGGTCGCCAGCCGCATCAGTCATGGCGGAACCGCGCCGGTTCGGGTAAAGGAAGCCATCGCCACCGCCCGCGCGGCTTTGGAACGCCCATGATGAAAACCGTTGCTGCTCTTGCCCTGATCCTTGCGCTGTCGGCCTGCGGTGGCCGCCAGGTGCTGAAACCGCAGCAAGGCGCAAGCCTGCCGCCAAAGCCCGAATTCGCGGCAACCGTGCCGACGCCCGACCAGCTGATGACGGCCGACGATCAGGCACGACCGCAACGCAATGACGAGTTGCTGCTCAAATCCGAAAAGCGCCGCGACGACAAATTCGACCTTCCCCCAACGGGCTGATCTTCATGGACCATTTCAACTACAAGAACGGCACGCTCCACGCCGAGGATGTGCCGCTGAGCCGGATTGCTGCTGAAGTCGGCACACCGGTCTATGTCTATTCGCGTGCCACGCTCGAGCGGCATGCACGGGTATTTCAGGATGCCGTAAAACCGGCGGGGCGCACTGATGTGGCGTTTGCCGTGAAGGCCAATCCCAACCTCGCGGTGCTCCGCGTCCTGTCGAACGCGGGCATGGGCGCCGATGTCGTGTCGGGCGGAGAGCTGGAGCGCGCACTGGCGGCGGGGATGGCCCCGCACCGGATTGTCTTCTCCGGGGTCGGCAAGACACAAGCCGAAATGGCGCAGGGGCTCGACCGCGCAATCGGGCAATTCAATATCGAGTCAGAAGAAGAAGGTATCGAGTTTTCGGCCATTGCCGCCGCACGCGCCATCCGCGCCGACTGCGTCCTGCGCGTCAATCCCGATGTCGATGCCGGTACGCATGCCAAGATTTCAACGGGCAAAGCCGAGAACAAGTTCGGCGTCGCGATTGCCGATGCCCCTGCCATCTATGCCCGGCTCAACAGCCTGCCCGGGCTGAATATGCGCGGTGTAGCGCTGCATATCGGCAGTGCATTGCCGACCATCGATCCGCTCGAAGAAGCATTCATCCGCATGGGGCGGCTGGTCGGCGATCTGCGCGCAGCGGGGCAGACCGTGACGCATGTCGATCTTGGTGGTGGCCTCGGCGTGGCATATCGGCCCAGCGACGTCATGCCAACGCCGCAAGACTATGGCGCGATGGTCGCGCGCGTCAGCAACAAGTGGGACGTTACCCTGATGTTCGAACCCGGCCGCGTCATTGTCGGCAATGCCGGCGTTTTACTGACCACCGTCATCCGCGTGAAGCCCGGCGTGACGCATCCCTTCGTGATCGTCGACGCAGCGATGAACGATCTCGCCCGCCCCGCGCTTTACGATGCGTACCACCACTTTGCGCCCGTCAACGAAGTGCACAAGGCGTGGACCGCAAACATCGTCGGCCCCGTGTGCGAAAGCGGCGATACCTTTGCGATGGCGCGGCATTGCGGTGAAGTTGGCGCAGGCGATCTCGCCGTGTTCCGCACCGCAGGCGCTTATGGGGCGACGATGGCGAGCACGTATAACAGCCGCGCGCTTGTGCCCGAAGTGCTCGTCGACGGGGATCGTTATGCTGTTGTGGCGGACCGGATACCGGCGGCGGCGATTATGAGTGCGGAACGGGTGCCCGCGTGGCTCGATTAAACCGGAATCAGCAGCCCCGCCAGCGCTGCGCTCATCAGGTTTGACAGGCTCCCCGCCGCGAGCGCGCGAAGACCGAAGCGCGCGATGGTCGGGCGCTGATTGGGCGCAAGGCCGCCCGTCACGGCGATCTGGATCGCAATCGACAGGAAATTGGCAAAGCCGCACAGCGAGAAGGTGACGATGGCAATCGTGTGCTTCGACAATGTCTGCACTTGGCCACTGAGTTCGATGAAGCCGACGACTTCGTTGAGCACGATCTTGGTCCCGAACAGGCCGCCCGCGCGCAACGCTTCGTCCCACGGCACACCGATCAGGAACATCAGCGGCGCAAAGACCGTGCCCAATGCTTTCTGGAAGGTAAGATCGGGATAGCCGAACAGACCGCTAAGCTCGCCGAGCATGCCGTTGGCCAGTGCCACCAGCGCGGTAAACGCCAGCACCATTGCCGCGATTGCGACCGCGAGTTTCACGCCGGTCTGCGCGCCGTCCGCCGCTGCCATGAAGATGTTGACCGGGCGTTCTTCGCCGAACGTGATTTCGCCTTCGATAACCGGATCAACCCCGGCATCTTTCGGATCGTCGGGCATAATGACCTTGGCCATCAGGATGCCGCCGGGCGCCGACATGAAGCTCGCCGCGACAAGATAGGGCAGCAACTGCGGGCCCAGCGGCCCGAGCACCTGATAGTAAAGCACTAGGATCGTCCCCGCGACGCCGGCGAAACCCACTGTCATGATCGTGAAAATCTGCGACGGCGTCATGGTCGCCAGATAGGGGCGGACGACCAGCGGCGATTCGCTTTGCCCGACAAAGATGTTTGCCGCAGCACCAAGGGATTCAACGCGTGAAATGCCGGTGATCATGCGGATTGCACCGCCGATCCATTTCACGAGCAACTGCATGATCCCGAAATAATAAAGGATCGAAATGAGGGCTGCAAAAAAGACGACCGCTGGCAGCGCGCTGATCGCAAAGCCCGCGCCATAGGGTGAATTGACGAGGTCCGAGCCAAAGACGATCTTTGACCCCTCTTTCGAATAGTCGAGCAGTTTGACAACGCCGTTCGACATTGTTTGTACTGCGGCCTGTCCCGCGGGAATTTTCAGGACAATAACAGCAATCGCGGCCTGCAAAGCGAATGCCGCGCCAACCACACGCAAGCGGATTGCCCGGCGGTTCGTCGACAGCAGGAACGCAATTGCGAGCAAGACGACAATGCCGACAAGCCCTATCAGAGAATGACCCATTAAACCCCCACGCCAACCCGCAGCATCGCGCCATGCGGGTCGGTAGATATTGCGTTCGCCCAAAAAGCAAGTAGCACCGCGTGGATGACCGCAAACACCCCCGGCTTTCCCCGCTCGCTTTTTGCCTTTTCAGTATTTTACGGGGGGATGGTGCCGCTCGGCGGGTTTCTTGGCGCAAAACAGGTCGCGCTCGGGCCGCTTGCCGTTGAGGCGGGCATATTTCCGTTCCTGACGCTTATCGCAGTCTCGAGCGCGATTGCCGAGATGCACGGACGCACGGCCGCGGACCGGCTGGTGCGCTATGGCTTCATTCCCCTTTTCATCGCGATCTTGTTGTCGTTTTTCGTGCTCCAGTTGCCGACCGATCCGGGCATGTATGAACCCGCCAAGGAAGCCTTCCCGATCATTGTCGGGCAGAGTTACCGGATGATGGCGGCGGGCATATTGGCTTATGGCACGTCGGTGACGCTCAACGTCTGGTTGTTCGAGCGGTTGAAATCGACCACCGGCAAGTTTGCCAGCGTGCGCGGGATCATCGCCGCTGTGCTGTCGCAAATTGTCGATACGCTCATTTTCATTACCGTCTCATTTTACGGCGTTCGCCCGATCATGGACTTGATGCTGGGGCAGATGCTGGCAAAGATCGTGCTTTCCGCCGTGATGGTCCCGCTCGTCATTGCGCTGGTCATCCGCATCGGCAAAGGGCTCGACGCCAAGGATATGGTGCAATGAGCCGCCACGACCCGGACAAATCACTCCTCGCCAAGGCCGAAGTGCTGGTCGAAGCACTGCCCTATATGCAGCGCTATGCCGGGCAGACCTTCGTCGTGAAATATGGCGGGCATGCAATGGGCGACCCCGAAGCCGCAAAGGACTTTGCCGAGGATATTGTCCTGCTCAAGGCTGTCGGGATCAACCCGGTGGTCGTCCACGGCGGCGGGCCGCAGATCGGCGCGATGCTGAAAAAACTCGGCGTGGAGTCCTCGTTCGTCGATGGCTTGCGTGTGACTGACGCGGAAACCGCCAAGGTCGCCGAAATGGTCCTGTCCGGCGCGATCAACAAGGAACTGGTCGGCTGGATCAGCGAGGCGGGCGGCCGCGCGGTCGGCATATCGGGCAAGGACGGCAATTTCGTCCGCGCCGAAAAAGTCAGTCGCACCACCCGCGATCCCGACAGCAATATCGAACGCGCGGTCGATCTGGGTTTTGTCGGCGAGCCCAAGCATGTTGACCGCACGGTGATCGACACGATTTCGGGTGCGGGCATGATCCCCGTGGTCGCGCCCATCGGTGTTGGCGCGGATGGGCATACCTATAACATCAACGCCGATACGATGGCAGGCGCGGTCGCCGCGGCGCTGGGCGCGACGCGGTTGTTTTTGCTGACCGACGTTGCCGGTGTGCTCGACAAGTCGGGCGAATTGCTGACCGATCTCGATCCGGCGCAGATCGACGCCTTGCGCGCTGACGGGACAGTGACAGGCGGGATGATCCCCAAGCTCGAGACCTGCGTGAGCGCGGTGCAGGGCGGTGTCGGCGCGGCGGTTATCCTCGACGGACGCGTGCCGCATGCGATGCTGATTGAAATCTTCACGGCAAAGGGCGCGGGAACACTGGTGCACGCTTAAATCTCGTTCGTCATTCCCGCGAAGGCGGGAATCCAACGCCCAATGTCGAAGTTCGGGAGCTGGATTCCCGCCTTCGCGGGAATGACGAGGTTAAGCACAGGACTGCGGTTGAACCACCAGTGTTGCCGCCCCACCCGTGCCCCGCTAAAGCGCGCAGCAGCAAGGCCCACTCAACGCTGAAAGTCGCTCATGGTCGCCGTTATTCAAATTCTCTACATCCTGCTCAATGTCATCTGGTGGATCATCGTCGTTCAGGCGGTGATGTCGTGGTTGATCGCCTTCAACGTCATCAACACGCACAATGATTTCGTCCGCTCTGTCTGGCAGGCGCTCGATAAAATGACCGAGCCGCTCTATCGCCCGATCCGCAAGATCATGCCCGACTTCGGGGCGCTCGACCTGTCACCGATGGTCGTGCTGCTCGTCCTCTACATCTTGATGAGCGTCATCCTGCCCAACATGCTGTCGGCGATTTGACTGCGCATGACCGCAGCGATCATCGACGGAAAAGCCTTTGCCGCCAAATTGCGCGGCGAGATTGCGGCAGTGGTGGCAACAATGCCGCGCGTCCCGGGGCTGGCGGTGGTGCTGGTGGGCGATGATCCCGCCAGCGCCGTCTATGTGAAGTCAAAAGGCAAGCAGACCGTCGAAGTCGGCATGCGCAGTTTCGAGCATCGCCTCCCCGCCGATACCGCGCAGGCGGACCTGATTGCGCTTGTCGAGCAACTGAATGCCGACCCCGCCGTCGACGGGATATTGGTGCAGCTTCCCTTGCCCAAGCATCTCGACGACCTCGCTGTCATCAGCACCATCGATCCCGACAAGGACGTCGATGGGTTGCATGTCGTCAACGCCGGGCGCCTTGCCTCGGGCCTGCCGGGACTGGTCAGCTGCACACCGCTGGGGTGCATGATGCTGATCGAGGACCAATTGGGCGATGTCTCGGGCAAGAACGCCGTGGTGATCGGACGGTCAATTCTGGTCGGCAAGCCCGTTGCGCAACTGCTGCTTGCGGCGAATTGCACTGTGACGATGGCGCATAGCCGGACTGTCGATCTGGCCGATGTTGTGCGCCGCGCCGACATTGTCGTCGCTGCGGTCGGGCGCGCCGAAATGGTCAAGGCCGACTGGATCAAGCCCGGCGCCTGCGTTATCGATGTCGGCATCAACCGCGTAGACGGCAAACTGATCGGCGATGTTGCCTTCGCCGAGGTAAGCGCGGTTGCCGGATCGATTACGCCAGTGCCGGGCGGCGTCGGGCCGATGACGATTGCCTGCCTGCTCAAGAATACGCTGACGGCGGCGCAACGGCGGCAGTCATGATCGAGCTTTTCATCTCGGCGTTCGTCACGTTTTTCGTTGTCATCGATCCGCCGGGCTGTGCGCCGATTTTCGCCAGCCTGACCGCCGGCGCGCCGCCATCGCACCGGCGCAACATGGCGATCCGGTCGGTTTTCGTGGCATCGGGCATCCTGTTTGCCTTTGCCATTTTCGGCGAGGCGTTTCTGGGTGCGCTGGGTGTCAGCCTCGATGCCTTCCGGATTGCGGGCGGCATCATGCTGTTCATCATCGCGCTCGAAATGGTCTTTGAAAAGCGCACCGAACGCCGCGAAAACCGCGCGCAGGATGTCAAAGACAGCGACCATGAAGACATTTCGATCTTTCCGATGGGCATTCCCATGATTGCGGGGCCGGGATCGATTGCCTCGGCAATGTTGCTAACATCGCGCAGCAACGGCCTGCCCGAGAGCCTGACCGTGTTGGGCGCGCTGGTCGCGGTGCTGGCGCTGACGATGCTTTGCCTGCTGGTCGCAGGGCCGCTGATGAAGCTGCTCGGTTACCGGCTCGAAGCGATGATCACCCGCGTCCTCGGCGTCATCCTCGCCGCACTGGCTGCCCAGTTCGTGATCGACGGGATTAAAGCCAGTTTCATGGCTTGATCCGCCACAGGAGCAACGGCGATCCTTTGGGCATCGGCACGGGTGTCAACCAGTCGAATGTCTCGCCCTTCGCCAATCGCGCATAGAAACCCGTCTTGTGGCGGAAGCGGTGGACGGTCGACTCGCTCATATTGGGGCAGGTCATCAGCAGCGTCGCGCCGTGGCGCAGCATGATGGCGCGGGCCGCTTCGGGCGTGCCGCCAAACGCATGGTGCACGTCAAGGATCGCATCGCCATTGCGGTGATAGGGCCCGGCAATCGCTTTGTGATGCGTGACCGTAATCAGCCGTGGCCCGAGATCGACGAACGTGAAGATCGTCGTTGCAGGCAGCATCGCCACCGGCTTCATCGCGCTGAGCGAGGGGCAGCGCGCATTGGCGATGCTGATCGCCTTGTCGGCGCTATTGTCCTTCTTCGCGCCGGGCTTGGCCGCCGCTGCGGGCAGGTTGGTGACGATCAGGCCGGTGGTGATGCCCGACAACGTCAGAAAGCCGAAAACAACGCCGAACGTCCGCACGAACATCGACCGGTGATTGGCGAGTTTGGGCAGGATTGCCCAGCACAGAGCCGTCGCACCCGGCACGCCCATCAATTGCGCCGCCGGCCCCTGCCGCGTCTGCCAGAGGACCAGCAACAGCGAAACGACCGACACAAAAGCGACCGGTGCCCACGAGCCGAACGCCCGCGTGCCCCATGCCCGCCACGAGGCCCAGATGCTGCCGACCACGCCCACGACGGGCAGCGAAACAACCGTCGCGATGGTGACCCAAGGCTGGGTGTAGAGCGGTTTGGCCTCGCGGACATTGCTGAACCAGACTCGGACGAGTTCGTCGCTGATCTGTTCGGGGCGGTCGATGCACTGCGGCCAGGCATAGACGAAACCGCCGACGAGAAGCGCGCCGCCGATGGCAGCCGCAGCAAGACGGATGACAGGTTTTTGGCCCGACAGGAACGACAGCCCGACGGCCAATGCCCCCGCGACACTCATTGTCGTCAGCCAGATCGGCGACAGCACGTCGCAGCGCGGCACCGCATTGTCATAGGACGCAAAGCCAAGATAGCCGAGGACACAGCCGAGACCGAGCGCAGCGCCATAGCTGCGCATCCGCATGGCTTCCTCGCGTTCCCAAATCCAGTGCAGCACGACGGCTGCACCGGAGATCGCGAGGAACGGCATCAGTTCGAGCCCGATGGTCAGCGAAGCTGCACTGGACAGCCCCATCGTCAGCCCGCCACGACGCACATCGGGATCGGCCAGCCCGGCAATCGTGATGACCAGCATCGCAAGCTGCCAGCCATGATGATCGACGCGGAGCGGCATGAACATCAGCATCGCCGCCTGACAGGCAAGCATCAGCCCGGCGGCAAACGCGAACGAACCCGGGGCGACAAGGCGGCGGACGGCGACACCCATGGCAAACATCGCCACCAAAAGCGGGATTAGCGGGGCCAGCGCGGCGGACGCTTTTTCAGCGATCACGCTGCCGAAAAACGGCTTGATGAGCAATTGCAGCGCCGCAATCGGCAGATCGACAAGCCGCGTCCAGTGGATATTGAAGCCGTCGGGCGGGTTGAGCTTATATTGGCGCAGGTCATACCAATCCTGCCCGTTCAAGAGCGCGCGGACTTGCGCCATCCGCATGTTATCGTCGGTATCGCCGAGGCCAAACGCAAGGATCGGTTGCCAGCGCATCGCGATGAACACAACACAGGCAAGCAGCCAGATCAGCAATATCCAGCGCCGCCAATGCGTGATCACCCGATTTTGGCCTTCACTCATGACTGGCACGCATCAACGCTTCCCCTGAACCACCCGCGCCATTAAGGGGCTGGGGCTTCCCTGCCAAGCGGAGCGTCATGTTAGACCGGTTGCCCCTAAATAATGATCAACGCACCTTGCTGGGGCAGGTGCTGCGTTACGGGATCACGGGCGGGATCGTCACAGCGTTCGGCGTAGCGGCCTATCTGATCGCCGTGGGCTGGGGGCAAGTGCCACCGCTCGGGTCAAATGTGATCGCCTATCTCGTCTCGATGGCGCTGGGCTATGTCATGCATGCGCGTTTCAGTTTTCGCGAAACGAGCGGCGACGCGTCGGCAAAACAAGGCGGAAAGTTCTTTATCACGTCTGGCATCAGTTTTGCGCTGAACAGCTTCTTTGTGTGGCTGTTCACCGACGTGATGGCGTGGGATGATCGCTCGCCGGTGATCGCGATGATCTTTATCACGCCTGCCATCTGTTTCGTGATTTATCGCAAATGGGTTTTCGCTTGATGGCCAAAACACATGGATAGAATGATCTATGACCGGATGGCCGAGCATGACGCGACGCATTGGTGGTATCGCGCGCGGCGTGATGTGCTGGCGGCGCTGATCAAGCGCAAGATCGCCTTGCCGCCGATGGCCCGCATCCTCGAAATCGGCTGTGGCACAGGGCATAATCTGGCGATGCTCAGTGCATTCGGCGACGTCGACGCCATCGAGATCGACGACCATTCGCGCGCAATTGCGGCGCAGCGGCTGGGGCGTAATGTCGGGGCATCGCCTCTTCCCGAACTCAGCGGTGTCGCAGATCAGAGTTACGATATGGTCGCGATTCTCGATGTGCTCGAGCATGTCGAGGACGATCGTGCTGCGCTCAAAGCCATTGCGCAACGGTTGCGCCCCGGCGGGACGATTTTGATAACGGTGCCGCAATATCCGTGGATGTGGAGCGGGCATGACGTCGCAAACCATCATTTCCGCCGTTATACAAAAGCGACGCTGCGGGCAGTGATTGCCGATGCGGGGCTGACGCTGACGATGCTCGAGAGCTTTAACAGCTTGCTGTTCCCCCTTGCCGCTGCCGACCGGATCGTGGCTCGCGTCACGGGGCGTACGGGCAGCGACGATGCCTTGCCGCCCGCACCGGTCAATGCGCTGTTCGAAAAAATCTTCGGGCTGGAACGCTATTTGGTCGGGCGTGTGCCGATGCCGCCCGGCGTCTCGCTGGTCGCGATCGTATCAGCGCGATGACCAAGGCGTGACCCTTCGCGTGCAGTCCCGATAACGTCTGCCACAATGTAAAGTGGGCGTTTCTTTGCTTCGATATACAGCCGCCCGAGATATTCGCCGATCATCCCCAGCACAAACATCTGCACCGCGCCCAGACCAACAACGACGAGCATCAGCGACGTCCACCCCGCTACCGTATTGCCGCGCAGCCAGCCGAAACCGATATAGGCCATCAACAGGACAGAAGCACCCGTGAGCGCAAGCCCCGCATGGCTGGCAAAGCGCAGCGGCGCGGTCGAAAATCCGGTGATCGCATCGAATGCGAGCCGCAACATCTTGGCCAGCGGGTAATGGGTTTCACCCGCATGGCGTTCTGCCCGATCATAAGCGAACGGCACTTGCTTGAAACCGATCCATGCCACCATCCCGCGAATGAAGCGCGCCTGTTCGGGCAGCGACAGAAACGCATCGAGCGCACGGCGGCTCATCAAGCGGAAATCGCCGGTATCAAGCGGAATATCGGTATCGGTCAGCCGCGCGAGCAGCCGGTAAAATAGCGCAGCCGATGCTTTTTTTGCAAAGCTCTCGCCCGCCCGCGCCCGCCGCACGGCATAGACGACATCAGCCGCTTCAGCTTTCATCGTCGCCAGCATGTCGGGCAGCAATTCGGGCGGATCCTGCAAATCGGCATCGAGGATCAGAATATGGTCGCCGCGCGCCAGATCGAGGCCCGCCGTTAACGCCAGTTGATGGCCATGATTGCGCGACAGGTTGATCGCGACTAGGTGCGGATCGGCCGCGGCAAGCCGCTGCATCATGGCCCAGGTTCCGTCTTTCGATCCGTCGTTGATCAGGACAATCTGATAATCATCGCCCGCCGTCGCTTGTGCCACGGTGGCCACGCGACGATAAAGCTCATCGAGGCAATCGGCCTCGTTGTAGCAGGGGATGACAATCGACAGCGCCGTCATGGTGCGGCGGCCATAGCGCGGTCGTCGATCCGATACAGCGCATTTTTGCCGTCGGTCCATAGCCGTGTCGTCCCGCGCAATCCGGCGGGATCAAAGGCAGGCGGCTCGATCAGCCAGATATAGTCAAACGCGTTGCGCGGTAGCTTGGCCAGCGACCAGTCGAGCGAGCGCCATTTGTCGCGACAACGCCCGGCAATAACGACTTGCGACGGGTCATGGCGGAAATAACCCGCGTCGGGCTTTATCGGGCGCATCAGCTGCGCACCCGCCATGTCCCATTGATCGTTCGAATAGGCTTCTCGGCGGACGGTGGCGATCGCCGGCAAATGCCAGTTGCGGTTGAGCCCCCAAGACGTCTGGCAGGTGTGGCCGACGAAACTGACGAGCCGCGCGCCGACCGGCATATGGTCGAGCGCGACCAGCGACCGGTTCTGCGCGCGGGCAATGTCATACAGACTGAACGTGTTGCCGCTGATGCGCGCCGCAAAAAAAGCGAAAGCGGCGATGGCAAGGCCAGACAGGACGCGCTGGCTTGTCCCCGGCAATGGCCGGATCGCCACGACTGCAATCGCGAGCATATAAGGCGTCAGCCGCATGTCAGCATAAGCCGACCCGAAAACGATGCGGGGCAGCAGGATGAAGACAAGCATCAGGAATGCCGCGCTCGCCGCCAGATTGCGCGACAATTCAAGCTGGCGATAGAGGACCGCGCCAACCGGCAGCAGGCTAAGCAGAATCACCGACGCAATGTCCCACCGCTGCCAGCGATCCCGCAATGTCATCACGAGCGACTGCACCTTTGCGTCCACGTTGAACCAGTCGGCCGTCTGCCCGCCGACATGGCCGCTGCGCCATGCCACCATCAACAGGATCGGCGGCGCAAGCGACAGGCAGTGGACGCCGGTCCACAGGATCGCACGCGGCCACGAACCGCCGCGATCATGCTGGCGGATCAGCTCGGCGGAAAAGGCCAAGACACCCAGCGTTCCCCAGCCGAAGGTGTGCGTAATCCACAGGATGGGCCCGATGATGACAAACAAGGTGGCGCGCAGCTTCAACCGCCCCTGACGCGCCAGCCGTAGCCACAATGCAAAGGCCAAAAGCGCCAGCGCCATCGCCAGGGCAAAATTGACAAAGCCGAACATGAACGGGTGACCATAAGCCAGCGGCAGCGCGAACATCGCCGTCGGCGGCACACGCCCGTGCACTTCGCGCGCAATCCACAGCAGGCCCGCCACCATCATTGCCGGAATGCTCATGACGATCAGCTTGGTGCCCAGTTCGAGCCCGAAGATCTTCGACAAGGGGATAATGAGCAAATCGACGCCAAGATTGCCGATCAGATTCCATTTGAAACTATAGAAATTCCGGAGGGTCGCACTATCGGCATAGTCAAGCTGGACGCGGTAACGGCCCATATGCCCCGGCAAATCGACAAGCGGCGGGATCGTCGGCCAGAGGAGCGGCAGCATCGCCAAAAGCGCGAGCAGCACGACCGTTGTCCGCCGTTGCCACCACTGATCATGCTGAATTTCCACGCGCCAGCCTTAGCGGGCGGATGGGCGACGTTGCAAATCTTGGTTCAGTCGCGGATGCGATAGACGCGGAGCGCTGGCGAACCCGCAGGATCCTCGGCCAGCCAGTCGGGCAACGGTCCCCTGACCAGTTGTGCCATCATGCCCTGTGGTGCTTTCCTGATGAACAATGTGGCTTCGGCAGACGTCGGGCTGACAAGGATGCGGCGAAATCCCTTGCGCTGCATAAGCACCTTTCCGTCGGCTGACGATCCTTCGAAAAACAGGATCGTTTCGCGCAGCGGTGTGGCCATGCGGTGATAGCCGGTGCCATAGACGCTGTGCGGCGTCCGCGCGATGACCATTGCACCAAGGTCGATGCTGGCCAGCATGGCTTCGGCGGGTTGCTTGGCAAGGCGATCAAGTACGCAGGGGCGGTCGCAGGCGTTGACCGGACCATGAGGCACAGGCGCAATCTTCGGCGCTGGCATCATCGACGCGACGGCAAAAATCGACGTGATCGGCGCAATTGCCATGATTGCGACCGCTGTGGCCAGAGCGCGCAGGAATGAAGGCAGGCGCTGCTCGGCCCAGCGAATGGCCAGACCGATCAGGATCAGCGCGCCCGGAACCGCGACAACATGCGTCACCCCCGCCGCGCGCCGCACCATCGCCCCTGTCACGAATGTCACCAGCAACAGCGCCAGCATGATCAGCCAGCGCCGCTTCATTTCCGGTGATTTCGCGCGCATGGCACCAAAGACTGTGCCCAGCGATGCGATGAGCGGAAAGGCAATCATCGTGGCGGCCGTGAGCGTGTCCTGCCGCCAGAAAGGCATTCCTTCGGAGACGTTCTGATACCAGAATTTGTCGATCACCGGATCGAGTTGCCCGAACGGACTGCCAAGGCAGAGGGGGGCCACAGCGCCGAAAATAGCAACAGCGCCCAGCAAGACGACGCCGAGCATCGCAACGCGCGCCCATGCGTTCCGCTTCACCCCGAAGTGCACGGCAAGCGCTGTCCCCGCTGCCGCAACGACCATCGCCGCCAGATGCGACGGCATCACAGCGTCACACAGGCCTTCGGTCCAGCGATAATAAGGGGCCGTCAGCGCTGTTGCGACAACACTCGCAAGCGCCAGTGTCCAGATCATGCTGGTCAGCCGTCGAGCGCGTTCGAGACCGAAAGCCCAAAGCAGACCGACCACGCCGACAGCCGCCGCAACGAACGGCGCGCCTTCGATCGATATGTTAATGTAAAGCGCCAGCGAAACACCCGCTGCGATCCCCGAAAAACGCGCCTTGGGTTGCAACAGCGCGGCAATCGCCAGCACCGCAAAGACAATCTGCCACCCGTGATGGTCGATCCGTGCTGGATGGATTTGCAGGTATACCGTCGGTGCCGAGAGCGCCATCAGGCACGCAAGCAATGACGTCGCGACGTCATGGCCGACCAGCCGCCGGGTCATCGCGACAATGGCGATCATCAGCACCAGCAGATTAAGCAGCGGCGCACCAATCGTGGCGACCACTTCGGCCATGTGCGCCCCGACAAGGGGCGTCAGCGGGACAATGAACAGCAGCACAGGAATATCGACAAGCCGCGACCAGTGCATCGGCAGCCCCGCGGGCGGCGCTATCCGCCGCTGGGTCAGGTCAAACCAGCTTTGCCCGCCGACAAAATCGCGGATCTGCTGAAGCCGCAGAAAATCATCGGGATCGTCAAAATTCTGGGTGACCGCCATCTTCCCGAAAATGTAAATCAGGAACAACGACACCGTGGCCCAGAGCAGCACAACGGCTTTCCACGGAAACTGGCGCACCTGCATCAGGCAAACACGATCGTGCGGCGCAACAGATAGGTCGTCTGAAAGCTGACTGCGACCGCCACCAGCTTCGCCAGCCGCGGATCGACGCCAAAGCACGTTGCAAGCGCCACGATACCAACTGTGAGACCAAGGCCGATAAACGCCGATGTCAGAAACAGCGCCTTTTGCTTGGTCCGCGCCAGACCGCGTTCGGCGACATCGTCGAACACAAGTCGGCTTGACAGAATCCAGTGCACAGCGACGCCGCTCAAATAGCCGATTGCGGCGGCCAATGCGGCAACGATGCCCGAATGCAACGCGACAAAATAAACCCCGAGATCGACACCAAGCGCAACCGCGCTGACCGCGATGTACCGCGCATAGGGCGGCACGCCGTTCGCCAGCGTGCCGATGGTCCGTGGCATGGTTACGCCGCCTTCAGTCGCTCGGGCACATCGCGGACCGACGCCAGCGCCGCCTGCTCGCCTTCGCTGCCGCTTTCGTGATATTCAGCGTCTTCGTTGACATTCCAGATGTCATAGACGCGGCGGCCGGCAACGATGTTTTTGACAGTCAGCATCGCCGTCATCATGGCGTGATCCTGATTATTGTAACGATGCATGCCGTTGCGGCCGACCATGTGCAGCGTCGGGTAGGTTTCCTCGAGTTCCACCCGCATCGCTTCGACATTGTCACGGTAGGTTTCGTCATAGACCGGATAGGCCTTTTCCTGACGGACGACGGCGCCGCCGACAACGGTTTCGGGATCACACAGGCCGAGGATCGCCATTTCCTTTGTCGCCAGCGCAACCAGATCATCGTCGCTCATCGACCACAGGCCATCACCTTCGAAACAGAAATATTCGAGGCCGACGCACGCGAGTTCGGGATCGGGCACCATTTCGGGCGACCAGCTGCGGAAATTCTGGACCCGACCGACTTTGACCTTGTCATCGTGGATGTAAATCCAGTTGTCGGGGAACAGATCATCAGATTTGATCATCAGCGCAACCGTCAGAAAGTCGCGGTAATTCAGGTTCATCGCACTCGGCAATGTCGCGGGCAGCGGATAAATGCGCCCCGCCAGCTCGCGCATCGGCGCTGACGAAATGACATGCGCAGCATTGATGTTCCCAACCGCACCGGTGCCTGTCACGGTCTGCATGTTCCAGCGCTGGGTCACGTCATCGAAGCGCAATTGCTTGAGCGATGTGTCCATCACGACGCCATTGCCCATCGCCACGACCTTGTCGCGCGCCGCATTCCACATCATGCCCGGCCCCTGGCGCGGATAGCGGAAGGTTTCGAGCAACGTCTTGGTTTCCATGCCGTCATTCGGCTTTTTGTTGAGGCCCAGCGACCGCTTCAATCCATCAATAACCGCAGCACCCAGACTTAGCCCCTTGATCCGCTGCGCCGCCCAATCCGCCGACATTTCGTCGCACGGCATGCCCCAGACTTTTTCGGTGTAGGTCTTGAAAAAGATCGAATAAAGTTTGTGGCCGAACTGGTTGATCGTCCAGTCTTCGAAACTTTTCACATCTTTTTTGGGGAAGAGTTTGGCCCAGCCAAAACTTGCCATGCACAGCGACGACCGGATGATCCCCAAATTGCCGAGCGCTTCGAAGGCACGCAGCGGATAGCTGTAGAATTTGCCTTCATAATAAATGCGGCTCATCCGCGGACGCTGGATGAAATCGTCGGGCAGGATTTCATTCCAGAGTGCGACGACTTCCTGCGATTTCGAAAAAAAGCGGTGGCCGCCGATGTCGAAGCGGAAACCCTTATGTTCGACGGTGCGGCTGATCCCGCCGACATAGACGGCATCTTTTTCGATGACGGTTACACTAAACCCTTGTTTCGACAATAAATAGGCTGCCGTCAGCCCAGCCGGGCCCGCACCGATGATTGCCACGTCGACTGCCTTGCCACGACCGCTGCCCACAATTTATGCCCCCGGATCAAATCTGTCGAAACGGGAATGCGTCGCCACTGCCTAAAAGATAGTTAACTTGCGCGACAATTTGATTAACAAAATATTGTGTGCGGCACAGGCTCGCCCGACTGCGTGCGGCCCGTTCAGCCTGTTGGGGCAGTCTGTTCTCGCCGGGTCAGGGCAAAGGCTGGAGCCACCAGCGCACTGACAAGCAGCATCTTTAACGGATGATAGAACATGCCCTCTAATAGTCCGATCGACAGCATCAGCATGAGGCCCGACACGGCGCAAAAGGTCGCCAGCGGCGAGACTGTCGGTAGTTTGAACAGTCTCACGCTGCCAAGTATCAATAGGAGCAATGCGACCGCTAACCCAACAATCCCCCAGTCATAACCGAACTGAAGAATAAAGTTATGCGGATTATCGAGGTCGTATCGATACTTCGCATCCATGTTGCCGAGAAACCGACCGGCACCGTGGCCGAATAGCGGCGCTTGAGCAATTTCTGCGATCGTGCGCTTCCAAACTATCGTCCGAGCGCTCGAAATGTCGCTGTTTTGACGAACGTCGCTCGCAACGATCATTCTTATGACGCCGTAAGACGGATTCGGCACAGGAAGGGGGATCGTTACCAATACCGCAAAGCTCAATGTCGCAGCCAAAATGCCAATTCGGGTTGCAGAAACATGGTGCCTGACCACATAAATCGCTGTAGGCAGCGCGACGATCAGGCCGACAAATGCGGCGCGCGACCCAGTCCACGCCAGGAACGTCGTGACAACAAAAATCACGGCCAGAATGCGCCATTGATTGGGGTTTTTGGCGAACAGGAACAGCCCGATCGCCGCAATCGACAAAATCGCCACATAATTGCCGATATGTCTGACGTTCGTGGCAGACGGCAATCCGCCGAGCCAATAGAAGGCTGCATAATCGGGTATCATCGCGATGATCAGGATTATGTAGGCAACATATAAAAATACGCCTGTCATGATAACCGTGAAATAGCGGTCCGTGTCGAACTTTGGTGATGATGATAGTATGTGGATCAAAGAGAATAATGCGGTCAGCTGGAGGAAAAAGCGCAGCGTTATAAAAAGACTGAACCCAACCAAGCTGTTGTCGGTAAAGACCGAAAACATTGCGCTTGCGAATAAAACAGCAAATGCGATCTTTATGCTGACAGATACACTCGACCAGACATACTGCAAAAAACCGAGTTTGATCCCCACAATGACGATAAACAAGTCGGTCAGAATCGTCACGACCGAAAGCACTCTAATCACCGACTGGGGATAGGTAACATAGCCATCCAATGTTGTCGTCAACAGCCCCTGGACCAACGGAGTCATCGATATCGCAACGATCACGAAAAACCAGATTTGTTCATTAGCAACGCGTTGCCGGAGTCGGTTGATCATGAACGCTTCCCGTTTTGTCCGCACAGCACAACGCCGGAACAGTAACCGCAGCTTAACCGGAATGCACTTAAAGGCAGATTAACTTACCTCGCATTCGTGCACGTTGACCCGTTATGATTCATGCGTCCCGCCGCCCCAGCAGGCGAAGCCGCAGCGCATTCAATTTGATGAACCCTTCGGCGTCGCGCTGGTCATAAGCACCGGCGTCATCCTCGAACGTCACGACTTTTTCCGAATACAGCGAATGCGGTGATCTGCGCCCCGTGATGTGGCACGCGCCCTTGTAGAGTTTCAGCCGCACTGTGCCGCTAACCTTGGCCTGCGAATGATCAATCGCCGCCTGAAGCATCTCGCGTTCGGGGCTGAACCAGAAACCGTTATAAACCAGCTCGGCATAGCGCGGCGCGAGTTCGTCCTTGAGATGCGCCGCGCCGCGATCCAGCGTCAACTGCTCGACCCCGCGATGCGCGAGATGGAGGATCGTGCCGCCCGGCGTTTCATACATGCCGCGCGATTTCATGCCGACAAAGCGGTTTTCGACCAGATCGAGCCGTCCGATACCGTGCGCACGACCAAGATCGTTGAGTTTCGCCAGCAACGTCGCAGGCGACATCCCCTCGCCATTCACGGCGACCGCATCGCCGCGTTCGAAATCAACCGTAATCACTTCGGGCACGTCGGGCGCATCCTCGGGGTTCACGGTGCGCGAATAGACGTAGTCGGGGACTTCATCCCACGGATCCTCGAGCACTTTGCCCTCCGACGAGGTATGCAGAATATTCGCATCGGTCGAAAACGGTGCTTCGCCGCGCTTGTCCTTCGCCACCGGGATCTGATGCGCTTCGGCAAACGCGATCAGCGCGGTGCGGCTGTGCAAATCCCATTCGCGCCACGGGGCGATGACCTTGATGTCAGGCGCGAGCGCATAATAACCCAGCTCGAAGCGGACCTGGTCATTGCCTTTGCCCGTCGCGCCGTGGCTGACCGCATCGGCACCAACCATCCTCGCAATCTCGACCTGACGTTTGGCAATCAGCGGTCGCGCAATCGACGTGCCGAGCAGATAGAGCCCCTCATAAACCGCGTTGGCGCGCATCATCGGGAAGACGTAATCGCGTACGAATTCTTCGCGCAGGTCATCGATGAAGATATTCTCGTCCTTGACGCCCATCAGCTTGGCTTTGGCACGCGCCGGTTCAAGCTCTTCGCCCTGCCCAAGGTCGGCGGTGAAGGTCACGACCTCGCAGCCATAGGTCTGCTGCAACCATTTCAGGATGACGCTGGTGTCGAGCCCGCCCGAATAGGCCAGCACAACCTTGTTGATGTCGCTCACTCAAGGGCACTCCATTGATTCGTCATGCGGCCCTTAAGGAAGGGTGCGCGGTCAGCCAAGCGCGCCCAGCAACATCAGCAGCGCCAGAAACACCATCAGCACCACCGACCCGAACGTCGCCAGCGCCGCCATCCGGACAAGGCCACCGATAACACTAACGCCGTAGGCACCGCGCAACTGGCGATACATGTGGATTGGCGGAATGAACGTCCCCGCAATCGGGACCCACGGCAATGCCAGACCGGCGAAGCCCGCGACCGTCAGCACAACGGTCAAAAACAGCATGAACGTCAGCGAATAGGTGACAAACACCGCATGGTCATACACCTTGAATTGCCGACGCCAGAAAAACATCAGCCACACAAACGGCACCGAAAGCGGGATCAGCGCCCAGCTATATTTGTAGGCGCTCGATTGAATTTTATAGAGAAACAGGTTCGGGTTTTTATTGGCCTTGTCGAGACCCGCATCGAGCGCGGGCCAGCCGGTCTTGAGGTCGGTCACGGTAAAGTCGGGTTTGCCGGTCAGGAGATTTCGGGCAGTCTGAAGATTGTCGATCTCGTCCTTCACCTTGTTAAGTTCGGCTGTCAATAGGCCTGTCGGTTGTTCGGCATCGCGTGCTTTATCAATGGCGGCGCGAATCACGTCTTTGCGCGCGTTCTGTTTTTTGAGTTCAGCCTCAAGCTCATTGAGCGGCTTGCCTTGCAGCTCGACCTTCAATTCGCTTGTATCGGGTGCATGCATCTCGCCCGCTAACCCGCCGACAACGGCAAACATCAGAAATACCGCGAACAGAAACAGCGCCAGCGGTGAGACAAACTTCGCACGCTCGCCGTGGATATAGCGCCGCGTCAGCTCGCCCGGCTTGAACGCGAGCATCGGCAGGGTCTTCCAGACCTTGCCCTCGAAGTGAAACACGCCGTGGAGCAGGTCATGGCCATAGGACCGCAGTGTGCGGTGAATCTCGGCCTTTTGCCCACATGCATGGCAATACGCCCCTCTAAGCGCGGTTCCGCAATTCAGGCACGCAACATGCTGTCCCGACGCCGCTTCGCCGTGGCCGGTTTCAACGGCGCGCCCCAATATGGCACCGGTGATCGCATCACCGGCCGCTTCCAGACCATCTGTGACCACCTAGGCCCCCCGAAACTGCGCCTCCGCCAAGGCCATGTAATCGCGCGTGATCGGCAATGTGTCCCGCCTGCGCGCATATTGCACCTGAAAATTGCACATCGACCCGCCTTCGAACGATGTCGCTGCGCCCGCGAGGTAAAATTGCCACATGCGATAGAAACGCGCGTCGTACAGTGCTTCGATTTCGGCGCGGTGTTCGACAACGCGCTTATACCATTCACGCAGTGTGTAAGCATAATGCAGCCGCAATGTTTCGACATCGGTCGCGATCAGCGATGCTGTCTCGCTCGCGGTGATGATCTCGCTCAAACTGGGCGAGTAGCCGCCCGGAAAGATATATTTCGCTGTCCAGCCATCAGTGACGCCCGGCGTCCCCATCCGCCCGATCGTATGCAGCAGCATGACGCCATCATCCGTCAGCAGATTGCGGCATTTCTTGAAAAAGGTTTCGTAGCTTGCGGGACCAACATGTTCGAACATGCCAACCGAGACGATCCGGTCAAACTGTCCGGTGACGTCGCGGTAATCGATCAACTCGAATTTGACGCGGCCCGCCACACCTGCGGCCTCGGCGCGCTGACGGGCAACCTTGATCTGCGCCGCGCTTAGCGTCACGCCGACAACATCGACATCGGCAACGCGGTTCAGATACAGTGCCATCCCGCCCCAGCCGCAGCCGATATCGAGCACCCGCTGACCCGGTTTCAGCGCCAGTTTCGCCGCGATATGGGCAAGTTTGTCCGCCTGTGCCGTCTCCAAGGTGTTTGCCGGATCGGTCCAGTAGGCACAACTATATTGCCGGTCGACATCGAGGAATAGATCATAGAGCCGGTCATTCAGATCATAATGATGCGCGACATTGCGCTGCGATTTGCGCGCCCAGTTGATGCGGTCGAGTCGCCCCTTGACGGTCCGGAATGCCTGACGCCACGCCGACGTATCGTCAATCGCGCCACCCTTTTCCCACGGATTGTTGCGATAGATCAGCGACGTCAGGTCAAGCACATCACCTTTTTCGACGATCAGGCGCCCATTCACATAGGCCTCGCCTGCGCCCAGATCAGGTCGCAAAGCGATATCACGCGGGACGCGGCCATCGGCAAAACGGACCGTGACGTCGGGCCATCCCTCACTTGCCTTGCCGAAGGCTTTTGTTGAACCCTTATGGTCGATGACGGTCAGCGTGCCGTGGCGGACAGCGCCCGAAAGATAGCGGTCAAACAAGCTCATCTAGGCAGGTCTAGCAATTATGCACCCGCATACCACTCATAACCGGCGGCATCTTCCCAATATCCGCCCTTGCCGCCATAGTGTCCGGTCAGTGACGCCACCGCTTCGATGCGCTGGACATACTTTGCATGCTTATATCCCAGCTGCCGCTCGACGCGCAGGCGCAGGGGCGCGCCGTTGGGGACGGGAAGCAGCGTATCATTCAGTGCCCATGCCAGCATCGTCTGCGGGTGCAGCGCATCGACCATATCGACCGATTCATAATACATCGTCCCGTTCGATTGCGGATCGGCGCAATGAAAGATGATATAGTTGGCGCGCGGGCTGACGCTGGCCTGATCGAGCAAGGTCTTGAGCGGCACGCCGGTCCATTTGCCGATGGCGCTCCAGCCCTCGACGCAATCATGCCGCGTAATTTGCGAGCGGGCGGGCATTGTTTTTAGCGTCGCAAGCGGGATGGCTTGCGGGCGGGCGACAAGACCGTCGATGACCAGCTGCCAATCTGTAAAGTTCGTCGCCATATGCTGCGCATAGGCATCGCCCGACGGCATCCGCGTGCCATTCGCCCGGAAAATCGGCGAGCGCTGGCTCGGTGCAAATTCTTTCGCGAGCGCATTACGGTCCTGCAGTATGCGGTGAAGCGCATAATTGCCGTCTTCGCCCGATTTCAGCAAAGCGCGGAATGAAGGATTGTTGCCCAGCGCATCGCAACCCGACACAAGCGCGCCCGCACTGCCGACGAGCAGCGCCCGCCTTGTCAAAATACCGCTCATGCGACCTCTCCCACCGGCTCGACAATCTTGGCCGGGCGATCAGGCGGGATGCGGAACTTGCCGGTGATCATCGACCGTATTTCATTATATGGCCCCGCGAGCAGCACCAGCAGCAGGTGCACCACGATGAACAGCGCAATCGCTGCGGCACAGATAAAATGGATCGACCGCGCCGTCGAACGTCCACCGAACAAATCAATGGCCCAGCCCGTCAGCGGCGAAAGTCCCGGCGAAAGGCACAGACCTGTCAGGATCACCAGCGGAAACAGGCCGAACAGGACGGTGATATAGGTCAGCTTCTGTAGCGTGTTATATTTAAGCGCCGCCGCGCCCGTCGGAAATTGCAGTTTGGCGTGATGCACCACTTCGGCGATCAAATGCTTCGGCGCAATCTCGCGTGCTTCGACGTGGAGATCGCGAAGGTGGCGATTGATCAGGCTCACGATCAAATAGATCAGAAACCCGAACGCAAACACCCACGCAAACGCAAGATGCCAATGCCGCGCGAGCGCCAGATTATAGGTCGACGGGATCGTCAGCCAGCCGGGAAAATGCGGCGGGTCGAACCAAGGCGTATCAAGATTCGCGCCATATTGCCCCCAATACAAATGCGGATGTGCATTCGAAATCATCATGCCCGACATCAGCATGACAATGATCGCGACGGCGTTGATCCAATGCCACAGCCGTGTCGAAATGCGGTGCCGCTTGACCAGCTCGCCGCCCTTGATGTCCATCGTCAGCCTCCGTTTCCGCTGGATACGAAGCTGCCCCGTGCGCGGTTACACGTCAACCATAGGCGCGCACGAAAAACACCAACGTCGTCGTCGCCGTCACAAACAATGTCCACTGTCGGATCACGCGCGGCGACAGCTTCTTGCCATAATGCGCGCCGAGCCAGCCGCCGACGGCCGCGCCGATCAGCATCGGGACGCAAATCTCCCAGCGGATCATGCCGAACCCGATAAACACAATCGCCGCTGCCGTATTGGCAATCGCCAGCATGAGCGTGCGCGGGGCCATCAGCCGGTGCGGCGGCATTCCGGCGAGCAAACCATAAGTCGCGGTCGTCATGATCCCCACGCCGCCACCGAAATAGCCACCATATAGCCCGAGCAGGCTCTGCGCGATCATCAGCGTCGGCGGGCCGATGCTCACGCGCGCCTTGAGCCAGTCCGCCGCACTCTTGCCGAATGCGATGGCAAGGAAGGCGATGAGCAGCAGCCATGGGATGATGATGTCGAAGGTTTGTGTCGGGGTGATGACGAGCAGCGCACTACCGACCAGCCCGCCGATGAACGTTATGCCCGCAAGCGTGCTGATGCCGATCCCGCCGAGCGGCTCCAAGTCTTTGCGAAAACTCCACGCCGCCGACATCGCCCCGGGCTGCAACGCGACATTGCTCGTCGCATTGGCGATAGGGCTGGGCAGGCCGAGAGCAATGAGCGCGGGCATCGTCGCAAACGTGCCCCCGCCCGCAAGCGCGTTCATCGCCCCGCCGACAAGGCCAGCGGCGGCGGCAAGGGTGAGCGCGGCGACGTCGATCATGCGGCGCTCATCGGGGATATGGTCCACGCTGTCGATGGCGGGACTTCGATGAATTTACTATTTGCTTAATAACCTTTCTGTAAGCCAAAGTCACAGGAGGGGTCTGGAAGCGTTCCGATGATAGTGAAAGCGTTTTTCAAGGCGGCTACGCGTGCGCGCACGTCGTGTTTTCTGGCGATATTCTGCGTGCTTGCCTGGTGCCCCGGCGATGCAATGGCACAGGTCGTCAATCAATATACCACCACCACCACCGGCGCGATTACCGACAATAATTGCGGGACGGCGGCTCAGATCACCCGCACCTTCATTGTGCCAAGCGGTTACATTGTCGGTGATGTCGATCTGGGCATCCTGCTCACCCACACCTATCGCAGCGATCTGCGGATCACGCTTCAGTCACCGGCTGGCACGACAGTGACAGTGATGACGTGGACCGGCAATGTGCAGTCGGGCGACAATCTCAACGACCGCTTCGACGATGAAGCCGCCGCGTCGATCACGACACACAACGCCACCGTGATCGACCCGCAGACACCCGCACCGCCGCCTTATTCGCACAGTTTTCAGCCGAGCAATGTGCTGTCGGCCTTTGATGGTCAGAATGCGTTGGGCACATGGACCATGGTACTGTGCGACGGGGTCGCGACCGACACCGGAAACTTTGCGCGGGCAGACCTGTTCATCAGTTCGACCAGCCTTACCATGACGAAGACCAACGCCGTGATCAGCGACGGGATCAGCGCGACCAATCCCAAAATGATCCCTGGCGCGACCGTGCAATACTGTATCCTTGTCACGAACGCCGGTGCCACCGCGACCGCGGCGCAGACCAATGTCGTCATGACCGACCCGGTGCCCGCGACAATGACCTATGTCCCCGGTAGCCTGCGATCCGGGGCCAGTTGCGCCACGGCCACCACGATCGAAGACGACAACGCGGCAGGAGCGGACGAAAGCGATCCCTTTGGCATGTCATTCAGCGGCGTAACGGTGACTGGCGTTACGGCATCGCTGGCTGTCGGCGGCACGTTTGCGATGATATTTAATACTGTGGTGAATTGAGGAGGCAGGGCAATCGCCCGATACCCTAACCCAGCGCCAGCAACTTCTCCTCAGCGAGCTTATCCAGTTCCGCCCTTGTCTTCCGCTCCGATGACGTCTTCAACTGCCCGCACGCCGCATCGATATCGCGTCCCCTCGGCGTCCGCACCGGGGCACTGATCCCCGCGTTGAAGATCAGCGTCGAAAACGCCCGGATGCGTTCGGGCGTCGAGCATTCATAGGCAGCACCCGGCCACGGGTTGAACGGGATCAGGTTGACCTTTGCGGGCAGATCATAATGCTTGATGAGGCGCACAAGTTCGCGTGCGTCCGCATCGCTGTCGTTCTTGTCTTTGAGCATCACATATTCAAACGTGATCCGCCGCGCATTGTTTGCCTGCGGATAATCGGCGCAGGCCTGGAGCAGCTCCTCGATCCCGTATTTGCGGTTGATCGGCACGATTTCGTCGCGCACTTCCTTCGTCACGGCATGAAGCGAGACCGCCAGATTGACGCCGATTTCCGCGCCTGCGCGCGCCATCATCGGCACGACGCCCGACGTGCTGAGCGTGATTCGCCGCTTGCTGAGCGCGAGGCCATCGCCCGCCATCACGAGGTTGAGCGCATCGCGGACATTGTCGAAATTATAGAGCGGCTCACCCATGCCCATCATGACGATATTGGTGAGCAGCCGCCCGTCCTGCGACGACGGCCATTCGCCAAGCGAGTCGCGCGCGAGCATGACTTGCCCGACGATCTCGCCCGCCGTCAGGTTGCGCACCAGCCGCATCGTGCCGGTGTGGCAGAAGCGGCAATTGAGCGTGCAGCCCACTTGCGATGACACACACAGCGTCCCCCGGTCGGCATCGGGGATGAAGACCATCTCGTAATCCTGCGCGTCGGGCGACCGCAGCAACCATTTGCGCGTACCATCGGTCGAGACCTGCGCCTCGACAATTTCGGGGCGGCCGACGACGAAATGTTCGGCGAGCCACGGGTGCATCGTCTTGGCAATGTCGGTCATCGCCGCAAAGTCCGTGACGCCGCGATTATACATCCAGTGCCACAGCTGTTTCGCGCGGAGCTTGGCCTGTTTCGGCTCCATGCCCTTGGCTTCGAGCGCCGCGCGGATGCCGTCCTTGGTCAGGCCGATCAGGTCGGTGCGACCATCGTCGCGCACGATGGCGTCGCGGGGGACGGGAACGGGGTCGATGTTGCCGGGTGATTGCATGTGCGGGGTCATGCGGGTGCTTTAGGGGAAAGACGCGCGAGGGGATAGCGGGGGCTGCGTTCAAAGGTCACACGAAAGTCACACCAAGGAATGACGGAAAAGCGGGGTTTTTTGGGTGACGGGTATTGGGATGCCGGCTCGCGGCGCTAGTCCGCTAAGGCAACTGCGTATTAGGTTTAGGCAGAAAGCAATCTCTTATTGCATCAACATGCTCAATCAAATCAGTGGCAGCGCGATGATCGCCCATCCGATCAAGTATGACATCGATACCTTCTCGCCGAGCGAGTTTTGCTGCGGGCACAAAATCGGCATCTGCTGCTACGATGACAATTTGATCGACCTGGCCCTTAAATGCCAGTGAAGCGACATCCAAACCAAGACGCATATCGACACCTTTCTGCTTTGTATCGATTTCGAAGTCATCATCGATTGGTTGAAACGTATTCGGACTCTCGATGAGACGGGCAGTGGCCCTCTCGCTTAATCGCCATCGTGATGTATCGTTTAAGCGTCCGAGCCGTAATGCCATTTTACGGAGTTTTTGGAGCTCTTTATGCAGTTGAAGGCGGAATACTGCTTCAGCCGACTTTCCAAAATCAATAGATTTATGCGAAAGCGGCGTATGCATCCGTTTCGTTAATGGCTGGCAGTCATAAAAGAAAATGCGATAAAACTGTCGGGACTCTTCCAACAGGCTGTGCTGAGCGACCTGTTGCTGCACCTGCGATGGTCCAATTCGTTGAACAAGATGCCAAGCGACGAGCAGGCCCAACCCGTTGGCAACACTTTTCGGATCGTCCCGATCATGATCGGGAAAGCAATGCTTAAATCGACGAAGGAAAAAGGCTCCGTCGATCAAAATTGCTGTTGACATGAGCGCCGATCAAAAAATTGTCCCCGGGAGCGGCCTTGAGCTGATGTCTGCTCTTGCGAGCGCCTCAAGACGGCAAACCGGGAACGGGATATATGATACATGCTGCTTTTTCGCACAAAAGTCAATCCCCCCTCACCCCCGAGCACATCCCAGCGCTGCGGCATCCATCGCCGTCGCCGCGCCCTTGAGCGCATAGGTTTCGGCGAAGCCTGCGCCCGTTGCGGCGCGGGTTGATACACTCATTGAGGGGGCGCTGCGCATCATCGCGACGATGGCGGCGTCGATGCGGGGATCGGGGGCCCAGACATCGGCGCCACCTGCGACCATCTGAAACCTTCTGTCGCCGATGGTCAGCGTAACGGGTGCGCTTGCCAACTTCTCGCGGCCCAGACGGATATGGACTTGCCCGCGCACGCGCGCTTGCGGCCAGGTCGCGACGCTGGCGAAGGGTTTCCATTTGCCGCCGCCGCCGCGCATGGGCTGGGCAATCGCAAAGCAGCGGGCGGGATTGTCATCCTTGAATGCGCCCCAGCCGTCGAACGTCCCGAGCGACGTCCGCGCTGCCATCGCGGGGCTGGCCAGCAACAGCAACGCCAAACCCCAGCGCTTCATTTGCCCCCGCCCGCTTTCACAACCGTTTCGGCGCCATTGCCGACCATCACCAGCGACCCCTGCGGCATGCGTGGTGCAATCGGCGCGCCGAACCGCGGATCAACGGGCAGCCCAAGCAGGATCCCACGCAGGACGCAACTCGACATGCCGTGCATGATCACCAGCCGGTCGCCGCGATCCCCTTGCGTATCGGCAATCCACGCCTTCAGCCGAACGGCAATCTCGTCATACCATTCGCCCCCCGGCGGCCGCACGCTGAACAGCGATGCCTCGTGATCGATGATCGCGCCCTGTTCGGCGATAATCTCGGCATAAGTTCGCCCGCCCCACGCACCGACGTCGATTTCCATCAGCCGCGCGTCATGCGTCGCTTCATGCCAGTCCTCCCCGATATGCTCGGCGACAATCGCCAGTGTCTGCAACGCACGGCCCGACGGCGACGAATAGAGCCTGAGCGCCTGCTTGGTGCCGAGGTAGGTGGCAAGCGCCGCGCCCATGGCATCGGCCTGGGCAAAACCCGCGCGGGTCAGCGGCGTATCCTGCGTCGCGCCCTGCATCCGCCCGGCAGCGTTGAAGACGGTTTCGCCGTGGCGTGCGATGAAAATGCGGCCCTGAAGTATCATGCGCGCGCCATGCCGTGATTTGTGACCTTTTTGCAACGGCGCGATCGTGTTGTTTTATGTTCATGAAACAAATGATCGTGCTGGGTGCTTTTGCGTCCTCTCCAATCCGGAGAGCATCAGGAGTTAATCATGCGTATCCTCTTTACCGCTGCACTTTTGGCTTCGGCGGCTGTTACCCCCGTGCTTGCCCAGGAAAATGCCCCTTTCACCGGCGCTCACGTCGAAGCGCTCGCCGGTTATGACGCGATTGGCGTTGGTGACGCTGACCTAGACGACAGTGCGGATGGATTCCTGTACGGCATCAACGCCGGCTATGATTTCCAGCTGGGCGGTGTCATTGCCGGGATCGAAGGCGAAGTCACCGATTCCACGACCAAGCGTCGCGGCAACGAACTGCTCGTCGTCGGCGACAGCGCGCGGCTCGACACAGACCGTGATCTGTACGTAGGCGCGCGCCTCGGCTTTGCGGCCGGACCGTCAACCATGATCTATGCCAAGGGTGGCTATACCAACGCCAAGCTCAAAGCCGAGTACAATGACGGGACCGGACTATTGGCGACCGAAGGTGTTACGCTGGACGGATACAGGCTGGGCGCGGGCGTTGAACAGAAGTTCAATATCTTTGGGCCCAGCGGCTTCGTGAAGGCCGAATATCGCTATTCGAACTACAAAAATCTCGATTTCGGCGCGGCCGATATCGATACCGACCTCGACCGGCATCAGCTGCTCGTTGGCCTCGGCGTTCGCTTCTGAACACCGCCCAGCGCATTGTTCGCGTGAAGGAGGGTCGGGGCGCTTGCCCCGGCCCTTTTTTCGCGCCATGACCAATCGGACTCATAATGCACCGACGACCGGGAGTTTTACCGCACCATGAAGGCGACAATCGAACGCGCAACACTCCTCAAGAGCCTCGGCCATGTCCAGTCGGTCGTCGAGCGGCGCAACACGATCCCCATCCTGTCGAACGTCCTCATTGAAGCGCTGGAGGGCGGCGGCATCCGGTTGATGGCGACCGATCTTGATTTGCAGATCCTCGAAACGGTCGACGCGCAAGTCGAACAGGCGGGCGCGACGACGATTTCGGCGCACACCTTGTTCGACATTGCGAGGAAGCTCCCCGAAGGCGCGCAGGTTTCGCTCGCGGCGGCCGAGGGCAAGATGGCGGTCAATGCGGGCCGTGCGCGCTTCAATCTTTCGACGCTGCCGCGCGATGATTTTCCGGTGATTGCCGAAGGCGAATTGCCGACCAAATTCGAACTGCCCGCCGCCACGCTGCGCCAGATCATCGACAAGACGCGCTTTGCAATTTCGACCGAGGAAACGCGCTATTATCTCAACGGCATCTTCCTGCATGTTGCCGACGATGCGCTGAAGGCGGCGGCGACCGACGGGCACCGGCTGGCGCGTGTTACGGTGGCCAAGCCCGACGGCGCAGACGGGATGCCTGACATCATCGTACCGCGCAAATGCGTCGCCGAGCTGCGCAAGCTGCTCGATGAAGTCGATGGTAGTGTCGAAGTGTCGCTGTCGGCGACAAAAATCCGCTTCGTGCTCGGCCATGCCGTGCTGACATCAAAGCTGATCGACGGCACCTTCCCCGATTACACGCGCGTCATCCCGACCGGCAACGACAAGATCCTGCGCATCGACCCCAAGAGCTTCATGCAAGGCGTCGATCGCGTGGCCACGATCGCGTCGGAAAAAACGCGCGCGGTCAAGATGGCGCTCGACAAGGACAAGATCACGCTCTCGGTGACGAGTCCTGAAAACGGCACCGCGTCCGAAGAAGTGCCCGGCGAATATAGCGCGGGTGGTTTCGAAATCGGGTTCAACGCGCGTTACCTGATGGACATCCTCGCGCAGGTTGAAGGCGATATGATCGAAGTGCACCTCGCCGATGCTGCCGCGCCGACTTTGCTACGCGAGAATGACAAATCTGCGGCGCTCTATGTCCTGATGCCGATGCGGGTGTGAGGTTGACAGGGTAGGAATGTTCCTTACCTTGTAATGATGATCCACAGTCGCATTACCGCTAAATCGCAGACGACCGTGCCGCAAGCAGTGCGGCGCGCGCTTGGCGTTGGCCCAGGTGACGAGATTGGCTGGGAGATCGAAAGCGGGCGCGTCGTTTTGATCCGCCTACCCGACGATGCCGACGACGGCTTTCTCAATAACTTCTCTACCTTTACGGAATGGGCAAGCGAAGCGGACTGCAAGGCGTTCGATAATCTTTAAGGCAGGCGATATTGTCTGGGTGCCTTACCCTTTTGTCGAGAAACCAAAAATGCGCGACCGTCCGGCTGTGGTGATTAGCGCGGGACTCATTCGAGGAAACGAGCCCTTATTATGGGTCTTGATGATTACGAGTGCCGCAAATCGTGGCTGGTCCGGCGACGTTTCACTTGAAACGCGATATGCAGAGTGTGGCTTGGACGTTCCCTGCGTCATCCGAACGACCAAAATATCAACGGTCGAAGCGGCCCACGCTCGAATAGTAGGCAGCTTACCGCAGAATATGCTTTGCGAGGTGCAGCTGATTGTTGCCCGGCATCTTAAGGACTAACTCACTTCATCGGCACCACGCGCCCCGCTGCCATCACGTAACGCACTTTCATGATTGCGTCGGCATCAGAGAGCGGGTCGCCGTCAACAGCGATGAGGTCAGCCGACTTGCCGACGTCGAGTGTGCCCGTTTCAGCGGCGATGCCCAGCAAATCCGCGGCGTCGCGCGTTGCGCTGATCATAACCTCACGTGGCGTCATGCCGCCCAGTTTGACCATCAGCGCGGCTTCCTCGCCGTTGCGGCCATGCTCGAAAACACCCGAATCAGTGCCATACGCGATCTTCACACCCATTTTGTGTGCCGCGGCGAGCGCCTTGCCCCAAACCGCGAGTGCGGTTCGTGCTTTCCCTTCGACGACGGGCGTATAGATATTCTTGCCGATCCGGTCGTTCAGGCCCGTGCTCGCCATCAGCGTCGGCACCAGCCATGTGCCTTTCGCTTTCATCGTTCTCAGCGCGGCGTCATCGGCAAAGGTGCCATGATCGATTGAATCGACTCCTGCTGTCGCGGCTTCCTCAATCCCGCGCGCGCCGTGGGCATGTGCGGCCACTTTCAGACCAAGACGCATTGCCGTTGTCGTGATCGCAGTAATTTCGGCAGGTGTGAAATGCCCCTCAAGCCCGCGCCCCTGCTGGCTGAGCACGCCGCCGGTTGCAGTGATCTTGATGACATTTGCCCCGAGCTTTGACCATTCGCGGACGCGCGCCGCACATTGATCGGGCCCGGTGCAGGTATTGTTGCCGTCGAGCGCAGCATTCACTTCGGGGCGATAGCCCGACACATCGCCGTGTCCGCCGATGATCGAGATCGCTGGCCCTGACGCAAGAACACGCGGGCCGGGCACCTGCCCCGCTGCGATGCCGTCACGCAACGCAAAGCTCGACAGCCCCGGCGCGCCGAGATCGCGCACGGTCGTAAAGCCGGCGCGCGCCGTCAGCAGGGCGTTCTTGACGCCCGTGACCGCTGCGCTTTCGTTGCTGTCGATGGCTTCGCGCCAGAAAGGCGTGCCGGGATCGCCGATGAGATGGACATGCGCATCGATCAGCCCCGGCATCACGGTTTTGCTGGTCATATCGACAATGGTTGCGCCCGCCGGCGCGGTTGCACCGGATTCGATGCGCGCGATGCGGTCATTTTCGACGATGACGGTCGAAGGGCCGCGCGCCGGCTGGCTGGCATCGACGATCAGACGACCGGCCTGAATTGCAAACGTCTCGGCATGAGCGGCCGTACAAGCGAGCAAAGACGCGGCAACCGCCAGATATTTGAACATGATGATCTCCCCAATTTCTCCCAGCTTAGGCAGCGTTTGCCCTTTTTGAAAGCGACAAAGTTGACACTAATCTCCTATCGCCGACTTTTATCGAAAACGTGTATTATCAATAGGATAAGTGATTTTCAGTTTGTAGGAAAGCAATTTTTCAGGTCACCATTTTCACCAGCGTTTCGAGCCGGTCGGCCTCGGCGGCGGGCTTGTCTGTCCGGATCCGGTGGATGCGCGGGAAGCGCATCGCAACGCCCGATTTGTGGCGTTTGGACAAATGCACCGAATCGAAAGCGATTTCGAGGACCATCGTTTTTTCGACTTCGCGGACCGGCCCGAATTTCGCCACGCTGTTTTGCCGGACGAATTTGTCGAGCATCTTGAGTTCCTCGTCGGTCATCCCCGAATACGCTTTGCCGACGGGGAGCAGCTCGCCCGCTTCGTTCCAGCACCCAAAGGTGTAATCCGAATAAAAGGACGAGCGTTTGCCCGATCCGCGCCGTGCATACATCATCACGCAATCAGCGGTCAGCGCGTCGCGTTTCCATTTGTACCAGAGGCCAACGCGGCGGCCGGTGACATACGCGCTATCCCGCCGTTTGAGCATCACGCCTTCGATCGCGGCATCGCGAGCGCCTGTACGGATTTCGGTCAACGCATTGAAATCACGGGCATCGATGATCGCAGAAAGGTCAAAACGCGTGACGTCAAGACGTGGCATTACTGCCTCCAGACGCTGACGCCGTTCGCTCCACGGCAGGGCACGCAAGTCTTCGGTCGCATCGAACAATATGTCATAGAGCCGCACAAACGCTGGATAATCCGCCAGCATCCTGGCCGAGACGACCTTGCGCCCCAGCCGCTGTTGCAGCGCGTTGAAGCTGGCAGCTTCGCCCCCCTGGAATTCGCCTTTCACCAGCAACTCGCCGTCGAACACGCCGGGCACGGTCACAGCGGCGGCAACATCGGGAAAACTGCCGGTTACATCGTCACCCGTGCGGCTAAACAGTTTTGTCTGGCCAGCGACATGGACGATCTGCACGCGGATGCCGTCCCATTTCCATTCGGCGGCATAGTCGGCCAGATCGACCACATTATCCTCGAGCGGGTGGGCGAGCATGAAGGAGCGGAACACTGGCGTATCGGCAGCTGTCGGCTGTTCGGCGCGACCCTCCGCCCAGTCGAACAGCGCGGTGTAAGGCGGCGCGATGCCATGCCAGACTTCCTCGACGGCATCGACGTCGAGATAAAACGCATTCGCCAGTGCCGTCTTGGCTAGGCGCGAGGAGACGCCCGCCCGCAACGCACCCATCGCCATTTTGAGAAGTGCAAAGCGTTCGTCAGGGGCAAGCCGGTCGAGATAATCGGCAAGGACAGTCGGCGCATCAGCGCGAGAAAGCGTAGCAAGCCTGTCAACAATCGCACCGAGCGACAAATCAGTCGCGCCCGATACCAGTCGTTCGGGCCAGAGCAGCGAGATCGTCTCGGCACTGTCACCGACATAGTCGCGGCTCATCCGATAGAGCACCGGATCGACGCGATCTTCGATGAGCGCACGCACCAATGCCGGTTTGACGGCGGGCAAATCCAGCCCGCCGGTCAATGCCGCCAGTGCCCAACCCCGGTCGGGGTCAGGCGTGGCTTTCAGATAATCCCCGATCAAGTGCAGCTTTGTATTGCGGCTGCGTGTATAGATCAGGCGGTCGAGAAGATCGGCAAAAGCGCGCATAATGCGCCGGCATTAGCTGCTCTGTGCCGCCTCGAACAGGAACCATGCGCGCTGTTCGGCATCGTCGGTCCAGTTATCGATCACAGCCGAGGTCGCATTATCCTGTGCCATATCCGCTAGATCCTTTGCCGCGCGCAGTTTTTCGACCATCTTCAGATTATCATCACGCAACTCGGCCAGCATCGCCGCAGCAGGGACAAAATCAGCATTGTTATCGGTCAGCGACTGGTGGCGCGAGACATCGCCGATCGAGCGCAGCGTCACATTGCCGGTCTTGCGGACGCGCTCGGCGATCAAGTCGGTCGCGAGCAGTATCTGCGCTGCCTGTTCATCGAACATCAAGTGATAATCGCGGAAATGCGGGCCGGTGACGTGCCAGTGAAAATTCTTGGTCTTGAAATAGAGCGCATAGGTGTCGGCCAATATGCCGTTCAGCGCGTCAGCGACGGTCGCGGCCTGATTGGTTTTCAGGTCAGTGGGCGTCTTGAGCTTCGTTTTAGGTGTTTTGGCCATAGGATAATCCCTCGTTGATGTGTTCCGGACGAAAACCTGCAAACGCGCGGGAAGGTCCGTCGGATCGGTAATATCTGGGATATCAGGCGATGAGTCGCAATGCCCAGAGCGCGGCATAAATACCGATGACTGTCATCGTGGCGCCGCTCAAGCGACGGACAACAAGGATGATGCGCGGTGAGAGCGGCACCGCCCCCAGCGCCACCGAACCGGCAATCCCCGCCAGAGCGCCTGCCGCCGCGCCAACAGGTGCGCCCTTCCAGATCGAAAAGGCAAAGGCGAGGAATGGCGCGCTTGACCGCCAGACGAACAGGAGCGTACCCGCAACCGTGGCGGGCGGATTGCCGGATGGCGCTTTGCCGAACTGGCCAAATCCCGTGAGGATCAATGCAATGCCCAGCATCAGCGCGCGGGCATGGGCATTCATTGTCGGCGCGAGACTGATCCCGCCGAACGCGGCAATGCCGACCGCGAGGCCGAGTAATGTTGCTGCCAGTGACAATCGGGGAAGCCGTGCAAATTGTGCGCTCCGCCCGCCATATTCGGCAAGCAGGACAGCGATCAGAGCGGGGATGAAAGCATTCACGGCCAATCAGCCGTGGAGCCGCAGCCCCACCGAAGCAAGATAGGATTGCGCCGCCGCCGGATCGATGCTGTCACAGCCGACCGCATCGCCCATCGCTTCGAGGAACGGCAGCACCATCGTTGCCCCGCTCGAATCGGCAATCGCGCTTTCAAGCCTGCGCGCCAGTTCAGCAAGCGGGATCAGATCATTGTTACGTGCGACGCGGCGAATATCATCGACGGCGGCAGCCAGCGTGCATGTCTTGATATGCGGCAACTCGCGGGCCAACCGGTCGATGCGGTCGCACAAATCAGCCTTTACCGCCAATTTTGCATCTGCCCCTAAACCCATCACCGGTCCCCGCCACGTCGAATGTCGAACGTGCACCGAACAGGGTAAACAGGCCGTTAACAAGTATCGGCGACTTGACTTTAGCGCGCGTCATCGCCACTGGCGGCGGCTTCCTATTCAGAGTCGAAAGTTTACGTCATGGCAAAGCCGGTCACGGTCAAGATCAAGCTCGTCAGCACCGCTGACACCGGCTTTTACTACACCACCAAAAAGAACCCGCGCAGCCCGAACACCACCGAAAAAATGGTGATGCGCAAATATGATCCCGTCGTGCGCAAGCATGTCGAGTTCAAGGAAGCTAAAATAAAGTAGCTTCGACGCGGGGGGCAACCAACCCCTCCACCGTCTCGATAAACCGCATCAGCGAAATCGGTTTCGACACATAGGCGTCGGCACCGGCGGCACGGATGCGTTCCTCGTCGCCTTTGCCGGCATAAGCCGTGACGGCCATGATCGGGATGCCCGCCAGTTCGGCATCGGCGCGGATGGCAATCGTCAGCTCAAGCCCGGTGACATAGGGCATCTGAATATCCATCACGATCAGGTCAGGTTCGAATGCCCGCGCCCGGTCCATCGCCTCGCGCCCGTCGCGCACGGCCTCCGCGTCATAATCATGCGCGCGCAGCAGATCGCAGAATAATCGCAGATTGAGTTCGTTATCCTCGACAACGAGCACCTTCTTTGCCACGCGGTTTCCTTCTTTCGATCTGCGTTCAGGGATTAGGCGATGAGCAGTGATGATACAAATTCGGCGGATACATTGGCGTTGAACGCGCTGGTCTGGGTGCTGCAGGAGCCGGCCCGCGCCGACCGCTTTCTGGGGCTGACCGGCCTGAGCGGCGATGACATTCGCGGGCGGATCAGCGACCCGGCGTTGCTCGATGCCGTGCTGGGGTTCCTCGAAGCGCATGAGCCCGACCTTGTCGCCTGTGCAAAGGCGCTTGAAGTGCAGCCCTCGATTCTTGTCAGCGCGCGGTCGGGGCTGAGCCATTGAGCCGCCCCCTGCTGATTACCGATTGCGACGAAGTGTTGCTCCACATGGTCAGCCACTTCGGCGACTGGGTGCGCGATGTGAAGGGGTATGATTTCGATCCGTCGGGCGGCGATTTTTCGAACACACTGAAACATCGCGATACTGGCAGGGCAGTGGCGCGCGAAGACGTCTGGCCGCTGCTCGACGGGTTTTTCGAAACCGAAATGCACCGGCAGACGCTGGTGCCCGGCGCGCGCGAGGCTTTAGACGTGCTGTCCGAACAAGCCGATATTGTCGTGCTGACCAACCTCGGACATCATTTCAACGCTGCCCGCGCGGTCCAGCTGACCGGCCACGGCATCACCCACCGCGTCGAGACCAATCAGGGCGGCAAAGGCGACCCCGTCGCGCGGCTGGTTGCCGAATTCGCGCCGAGCGTGACGGTGTTCGTCGACGACCTCGCGCATCATCATACGTCGGTGGCCAAACATGCGCCCGACGTGTGGCGGCTGCATATGATTGCCGAGCCTTTTATTGCGGAACGGACGCCGGCGGCGGCGGATGCTCATGTGAGGATCGATGATTGGGGGACGGCGTTGGGGTGGATAGAGGAGCGGTTTGCAGAGCAATTAACCGCCTGACGAAACTGATTCGTCCATCTCGAACTTAATAAGAGCCTTGCCAAAGTAGCGCTCTGTTTCTCGTTCATACAAAATTAGTGCGTCCTTTGCCTTCTTCACGTTGTCGTCGACTAACGCAATTATACCATCAAGCAGCGCCTCCAACATTGCTGTGTATGGGCCAACTTTTTCGGCTTCATCTTTGGTAAGAAGATGGGTAAATTTCGTTCCCTGACCTGCGACTGGGGGTGGCATCAGTTCAAACAACGCTTGGTGGCGATTTTTGTATTCATTCATCGCGTATGTAATCGAGGCATACCGGCCAATGCACATATCAATTTCTGCTAGGAGTTCAGCGGCTTGCGCTTTCAATAGCAAGTCCGTTTCATTCTGATTCAACTCCTGTAATGGTCTTTCCGGAACGCCAAGCGGTTGAACGAGGGGAAATTTCATTCCTTGCGAATACGATGGTTCACCGTTTGCCAAACTTGACCTGATGTGACGCTCAATATCCATCGTGCTGTTCAACGTCTTCAGCAGTTTCCAACCGATCGCTCGGCCAGTCTCCTTCTCGCGATGTTTGTCAATTATCTGATTTTGGCGCCGCGCAATCGGATAGGCTGCTAGGGCCACTACGACAGCCAGCGCAGACATCGTTCCTGCAAACCAGTCGGCCCAACTTCCTGCATCTAAACTAAGCTGGCCCAGTAACGTGTAATCGTGCTCGTTCACGCCGCAATCCGCTCGACCCGAATGTCCCGCTCATGCGCCCGTGCGCTCGCGAGATCATGGGCCGCTTGCATGCGCAGTAGCGCATCGGCGCGGAGACCGAAGGCCTTTTCGAAGCGGATCGCCATTTCGGCGGACAGGCCCGCCCTGCCATTAAGCAAGCTGCTCATTGCCTGACGCGTGACGCCCAGCTTTTCAGCCATCGTCGTGACGCTCAGCCCGCGTGGCTCGACGATTTCGGCGCGCAGCCATAAGCCGGGATGCACGGCAAAGCTCGAATGAAGAATGATGGCCATCAGTGATAATCCTCCAAATCCATATCCTCGACAGCTTGCGCTGCGTTGATCCGAAACGTCATTCGCCAGTTCCGTGTGACCGTCAGCGACCAGATTCCCGCCCGATCCCCTGTCAACATATGCGCCCCGAAATTGGGCGGGATCGTCAATTCATCGGGCGACTCAATGACGCTGATCCACGCCAGCATATTGCGCAACCGGTCGACAAGATTGCCGGGAAGCCCTTTTGCCTTGCCGGTTTCGGCAAACGTCCGAAGCGCCTTGTGCCGGATGCTTTCGATTTCCACGAGGTTCAGTATTCCAACGCGAAATAAATGTCAAGCGTCACTTGTCAGACGACAACCGCCCCGCCACCCGTTCCCGCCCAATCAGCGGCAACAACGCCGCCATGTCCGGCCCGTGATCGCGGCCTGTCAGCGCGCGGCGCAGCGGCATGAAGAGCGCTTTGCCGGTGCGGCCGGTTGACGTCTTGAGGGCATTTGTCAGCGCGTGCCAAGGATCACTCGGCGCGTCGGTGGACCAATCCAAATCCGCCGCTACGCGCGCGGCTTCAGCGAGGAAGGCAGCGTCTTCAGGGTCGCCCAGCGCCTCGACCGGCCCTTCGATCACATGCCACCAGTCGGTGGCATCGGCGATGGTCTTGAGATTGGGGCGCACGGCTTCCCACGCGGCGGCGTCCATTCCCGCGGGCAGGCGGTCCACGACCGCATCATAGGCCAGATGATGGATGACCTTCGCATTCAGCCCTTCGAGTTCCGCCATGTCGAAGCGTGCCGGAGCCCGACCGAAGCGGTGGAAGTCGATGGTTTCGATAAGCGGTGCCATGTTGGTAACAGGCTCGACCGGATCACTTGTGCCCAGCCGCGCGAGCAGCGCCAGCAGCGCCATCGGCTCGATTCCGGCGTCACGCAATTCATCGCACCCGAGCGCGCCGAGGCGTTTGGAGAGTTTGCCTTCGCTTCCCGTCAGCAATGCCTCATGCGCGAAACGCGGCGGCGCGGCCCCAAGCGCCGAAAACATCTGAAGCTGTGTCGCGGTGTTCGAGACATGATCCTCGCCGCGCACAACATCGGTAATCCCCATGTCGATGTCGTCGATCACGCTGGGCAATAGATAGAGCCACGAGCCATCGGCGCGGCGGACAATGGGGTCCGACATGGTCTTCGGATCGAAAGACTGCGGCCCGCGCACGCCGTCATCCCAAGTGATCATGGCGTCATGATCGAGCTTGAAGCGCCAGTGCGGGGCGACGCCTTCGGGCGCAGGGTCGCGCAGCGCCGCGCGGTCATAAACGGGGGGCAGGCCGCGCCCGAGTTGCACTTTGCGTTTGAGATCAAGCGCCTGCGGCGTTTCACAGGCGGGATAGACGCGGCCCGCCGCTTTGAGCCGCTCGAACTGCGCCTCATAGAGCGCAAAGCGCGCCGATTGCCGTTCCTCGCCATCGCGCGCAAGGCCGAGCCAGTCGAGATCGGACCGGATCGCATCGACAAACGCCTCGGTCGAGCGTTCGGCATCGGTATCGTCGATACGCAGCAGAAAGCGGCCGCCATGCTTTTTCGCCCACAAGTAATTGTGGAGCGCAGCGCGGATATTGCCGACGTGGAGGCGGCCCGTGGGCGACGGAGCAAAGCGGGTGGTGATGGTCATGCCGGTGCAATAACTGGCAATGCGACAGCGTGCGCCACTTTCACGAGGTCGCCATCGGCACTCACCAGCGTCAATGAACGCCGTTCCGCCAGCTCAAGATAGGCAGCATCATAAATCGTCAGCTTGTGAAGCGTGGCCAAATCATAAGTTCGTGACCAGCATCGTTCCGCTGTCAATCCGTCAATCTCGACAGGAAGCTGAGCAAGGTCAGCGAGAATATGTGTCGCCTCCGCCGACGTCGCCCGCTTGCGACGAACGCCCGAGATCAACTGATTGGCAACTTCGATACGCCAATGCGAGGGCACGATGCACTCGCCGCGCGCCAGCGCTTCGGGGAGCATTGGCAGCAGGTCGCTCGATTCATCGTCAAACAGCAAGGGTCCAATGACAGAGGCATCAATGACATAACGGATCACCGTCGCCCCTCATTCTTCCATGCGATCATCTCGTCCATCGTTGCCGTTCGACCTTCGGCACGCATCTTGGCGCGCATTTCAGCAAGACGTCTCAACGCGGCTCGCGCCCGGTCCTCACGATCTGAATCGGTCGTTGCCGACGTTAGTTTCACCGCAGGCCTGCCATGCCGAGTCACGATAATATCCTCACCACCTTCGGCAGCAGCAATATATTCGGACGCTTTGTCCTTGAAAACGGCAACCGGAATGTGGCGCATATCTGGATCCTTTCAGGCCATAATTATGGCCTGAAACAATATTACTGTCTACCCCGTTCGGAACGCGTTGGTGATCGGATAGCGGCGGTCGCGGCCGAAATATTTCTTGCCGAGTTTAACGCCGGGGGGTGCCTGACGCCGCTTATATTCAGCGGTGTAAAGCAAGCGTTCGATGCGCGCGACGGTGTCGCGATCGAAACCGCGCGCCGCGACGTCATCGACTGAAAGCTCCTCCTCGATGAGGCCCATCAGGATCGGATCGAGGATCGGGTAATCGGGCAGGCTGTCTGAATCCTTCTGGTCGGGGCGGAGTTCGGCGCTGGGCGGTTTGGTGATGATGGTTTCGGGCATCACGGTGCCGACCGGGTTAAGCGACAAGCGCGGGACGTTGGCGTTGCGCCATTTCGCCAGCGCAAAAACGGTCATCTTATAGGCATCCTTGATCGGGTTGTAGCCGCCCGCCATGTCACCATAGATTGTCGAATAACCGACCGCCATTTCGGACTTGTTGCCGGTGGTGATCAGCATCGGCCCGAACTTGTTGCTGAGCGCCATAAGCGTCACGCCGCGGATACGTGACTGAATATTTTCTTCGGTCAAATCATAGTTTTTGTCGGCAAATGACCCTGACAGCATGACGTCAAATGCTTCGACAGCGGGCGCGATGGGGATGGTTTCAAGCCGACAACCGATCATGCGCGCACATTCCGCAGCATCGTCCAAGCTGGCCTGCGACGTGAAACGGCTGGGCAGCATCACGCACCGCACGCGGTCGGGTCCCAGCGCATCGGCGGCAAGTGCGGCGCAGATGGCCGAATCGATCCCGCCCGAGAGACCAAGGATGACGCCCGGAAAACGGTTTGCGTTCACATAATCGCGCAGACCAATCATCATCGCGTGCCATGTGTCGGCCGGGAACGGTTCGAGCGCGCAGATTTCGCCGGGGTCGCAAACCCAGCCATCCAGGCCGCGCGTCCACTCGGTGATGCGCAGCGCGTCCTCCCAATCGGGAAACTGATGGGCTTTGGTCCTGTCGCCGTTGAGGATGAACGACGCCCCGTCAAAGACCAGCTCGTCCTGCCCGCCGGTGCGGTTAAGATAGGCGAAGGGGAGGCCGGTTTCGGCGACGCGCGCGCCCGCGACTTTCGACGCGCGGTAGTCGTCCTTGTCGATTTCGTAGGGGCTGCCGTTCAGCGACAGGAAAAATTCAGCACCTTTTGCTTTGAGATGTGCGCAGACTGCCGGAAACCAACCGTCTTCGCAAATCGGGATGCCGATTTTGACACCCTTGAAATCAATCGGATCGGGCAACGACCCCGCGCTGAAATGACGCTTTTCGTCGAACGTTCCGTAGTTCGGTAATTCATGCTTGTGGCGCACCGCTGCGACCGACCCGCCATCGAGAAGGAGAACGGAATTGTAGAGCGCATCGCCCTCACGAATCAGCGTGCCGACCAGCATCGCGGGGCCGCCATCGCCCGTTGCGCGTGCCAAGCGGTGGAGTTCGACCGATGCCTGCGCGGAGACGGCGGGCTTTTCGATCATGTCCTCCGCCGGGTAACCGATCAGTTGCATCTCCGGAAAAACGATCAGGTCGACGTCGCCCGCTTCGGCCCGTTTGCTCAGCATGGCATCGGCATTGCCGCGCAGGTCGCCGACGCGCTGCGGCATCTGGGCGAATGCGATCTTCAAATGGTCGGTCATAGCCCTTCCCTAGCGCGGCTTCGGCGACTAGGGAACGCCCGAACAAGGCAATTTACGCGCGAGACAAAAGGGGTTGCACCGCGATGAAATTACTGACGGGCAATTCGAATCTACCGCTGGCGCAAGCGGTTGCCGATTATCTCGAGATTCCGCTGACCAAAGCGAGCGTGCGGCGCTTTGCCGACGAGGAAGTGTTTGTCGAAATCCACGAGAACGTGCGCGGCGAGGATGTCTTCGTCCTGCAATCGACGGGTTTTCCCGCGAACGACAATCTGATGGAATTGCTGATCTGTATCGATGCGCTGAAACGCGCGTCGGCCAAGCGGATTACGGCGGTCATCCCCTATTTCGGTTATGCCCGGCAGGACCGCAAGCCGGGGCCACGGACGCCGATTTCGGCCAAGCTGGTCGCGAATATGATTACCGTCGCGGGGGCGCACCGCGTGCTGTCGATCGATCTGCACGCGGGGCAGATTCAAGGCTTTTTCGATATTCCGACCGACAATCTGTTCGGGGCGCCGGTGATGTCCGCCGATATTCAGGCGCGGTTTCCCAGCGATAACATCACCGTCGTGTCGCCCGATGTCGGCGGCGTGGTGCGTGCACGCGCGTTGGCCAAGCGGCTCAATAACGCCCCGCTCGCGATTGTCGACAAGCGCCGCGAGAAAGCGGGCGAGAGCGAAGTCATGAACATCATCGGCGATGTCGAGGGGCGATTCTGCGTCCTGATCGATGACATTGTCGATTCGGCGGGGACATTGTGCAACGCTGCTGCCGCGCTGAAAGAAGCGGGTGCGGCGGGGGTTGTCGCTTATGTCACCCACGGCGTCCTATCGGGCGGTGCGGTGGCGCGCGTCGAGGGGTCCGAACTGACCGAGCTTGTCATCACCGATTCGATCCAGCTGCCCGACGGCATGGGCGAGGCCAAGAAAATCCGCCCGCTGACCATCGCGCCATTGCTCGGCGAAGCGATCAAGCGGATTGCCGACGAGAGCAGCGTGTCGTCGCTGTTCGATTGATGGACCGATTCGATTTCGCAAGCTCGGCTTACAAGCTAGAGTTAGATCGACGCAGGGAGCTAAACTCGGCTGTGGCGACTCCCGCCGGACTAATTACCTTATTTGTAGCGGCGATTTTCACCCTTGCTGGTGAAATTTCAATCCCCGTTGGCTGGATTTCATCTTGGCTGTCAATTGCCTGTGCAGGCGCTGCAATTACTGCCGTCGTATCCATCTTTTTTCTCGTGCGAGCATATCATAGCTTCACATATCGCTTCATACCGACGGTAGCGGAATTAGAAAGTTGGAGGTCGGATATCATTGCGTTGGGCTATACTCCCATACAAGCTGATGAACAGCTTAGAGAATTTCTGATTACCTCATATGCTAATGCCAATGACATAAATACAATTAACAATGAAGCGAAGTCAGGCTATCTCTATCGGGCTACCCAAGGCTTGGTCGGCTGCTTAGTCGCCCTGATGATTGCAAGCCCTGCTTATCTGCTAAGCAAGAGCACGCGCGAAGCCTTGAAACCTAAAATAAAAAATCCAATATGCTATGTAGAATGTCGGAGTAAAAGTGTTGCCCCAAAACCCACACTCCCCACCGCCGCCTCCCCCGCCGCCTCCCCCACCGCCGCCGATGCGGGACGTGAGGGAGAATCATGTTCCCCTCGACTACCGGTAAGGGGTAAAGAGCAGACGCAAACCGGTGAGCACTGCCGTGCGCACTAGTGATTTGCTACTCGCCAACCGCCTCGCCGATGCGGCAGGGGCCGCGATTCGTCCGTTTTTCCGCAGTGCCTTCGCACTTGAAGATAAAGCCGACGCCTCGCCGGTGACCGAGGCGGACCGCGCTGCCGAAGCGGCGATGCGCAGGATCATCGAGGCCGAATATCCGCGCGACGGGATTATCGGCGAGGAATATGGCGAAAAACCCGGCACGTCGGGGCGTGTCTGGGTGCTCGATCCGATCGACGGCACGACGAGCTTCATTGCGGGGCGACCCATCTTCGGCACGCTGATCAGCATGATGGTCGAAGGCTGGCCGGTGCTGGGGGTGATCGACCAGCCGGTGGCGAAGGAACGCTGGGTCGGCGCGACGGGCAAGCCGACCACGTTCAACGGCGCTCCTGTCCGCACCCGCCTTTGCAAGACACTCGATCAAGCCTTGCTCGCGACAACATCACCCCATTTGTTTGGCGAGGATCAGGCGGGGCCGTTCCTGAGCCTCGTCAGCAAAGTCGCGCGACGTCGCCTGATTTATGGCGGCGATTGCTATAATTACGGCCTGCTCGCGTCGGGTCATGTCGATCTGGTCGTCGAGGCGGGGCTGAAACTGCATGACTTCGCCGCGCTGATCCCCATTGTCGAAGGCGCAGGCGGGACGATGTGCGACTGGGCGGGCGATCCGCTCAACGCCGAGAGCGCGGGCCATGTCATTGCGCTGGGCGATCCCGCGCGGCTCGAGGATGTGCTTGAGGCGCTTTCGGTCACGTCCTGAGCTACCACTGACTCCAGAGCCACAGCGCCAGCCCGATCCACAGCAGCAGCACAATCCCCAAGCCGACCCAGCCCAGCCGCGACACCGGTTGCTGCACGGCGCTGGCCCGATATTCGGCCATCAACGCTGGCGGAACCAGCCGCAGCACCAGTGCCAGACCCAGCGGCACGATAATCAGATCATCAAGATACCCCAGCACCGGCACGAAATCAGGAATCAAGTCGATCGGC
>JAYWFN010000163.1:0-9721 GCA_043778785.1 Sphingomonas sp.
CTCGGGCAAAACCACATTGGCGCTGCACGCCATTGCCGAAGCGCAGAAAATCGGCGGCACTGCAGCGTTCATCGACGCCGAACATGCGCTCGATCCCGCCTATGCCAAGAAGCTCGGCGTCGACATCGACAATCTCATCGTTTCACAGCCCGATACCGGCGAGCAGGCACTCGAGATCTGCGACACGCTGGTGCGCTCGAACGCGGTCGACGTGCTTGTCATCGACTCAGTCGCCGCTTTGGTCCCGCGCGCCGAAATCGAAGGCGAAATGGGTGACAGTCATGTCGGCCTCCAGGCCCGCCTCATGTCGCAGGCTCTGCGCAAGATCACCGGTTCGATCAGCCGCTCGCGCTGCACCGTCATTTTCATCAACCAGATCCGCATGAAAATCGGCGTCATGTATGGCTCGCCCGAAACCACGACCGGCGGCAATGCACTTAAATTCTACGCCTCGGTCCGTCTCGACATCCGCCGCACGGGCCAGATCAAGAATGGCGAGGACATTGTCGGCAACACCACGCGCGTCAAAGTCGTCAAAAACAAAGTCGCGCCGCCGTTCAAGCAAGTCGAGTTCGACATCATGTATGGCGAAGGCATTTCGAAAACCGGCGAAATCCTCGATCTTGGCGTCAAAGCCGGCATCGTCGAGAAATCGGGTGCCTGGTTCAGCTATGATTCGATCCGCGTCGGCCAGGGTCGCGAGAATTCGAAAGTCTTCCTCAAGGAAAACCCCGACACTGCGAACCGCATCGAAGCTGCCGTCCGCGCGCGCACCGACAAGGTCGCCGAAGAACTGATGGTCGGCCCCTCGGCAGACGATGATGTCGATGGCTGATTTCATAGCACTCATAGTGTAACCTTTGTCACTTTCGGTGCCCTGTATCGCCCTGATCGGGGCACCGACTGACATCCATTCGTCGTTCCTGCGCGGCCCCGCCAGCGCCCCGTCCGCCATCCGCGCCGCGCTTGCCAGCGACCACGCCAACAGCGTTGCCGAAGACGGCACCGAGATTGGCACCGACATTGCTATGCACGATGTTGGTGATCTTCCGCTCACCGAATCAGCCAGCGATGACGCTCTGATCGAAGCTGCCGTTGCCAATGCCGCGCGCACCGGCGCAATGCCTCTCGTCCTCGGTGGCGACCACGCGATCAGCCTCCCTGTCGTTGCCGCTCTCGCGTCGATCCACGGCCCGCTGAACATCCTCCATTTCGACGCGCATCCCGACATCTACGACGACTTCGAAGGCGATCCGCGCAGCCATGCCTCGCCCTTCGCGCGGATCATGGAAGGCGGCTTTGCAAAGCGCCTCGTGCAAGTCGGCATCCGCACCATGAACCGCCACTGTCGTGAACAAGTCGCGCGCTTTGGCGTCGAAGTGATCGAAATGCGCGACTTCGCTTTCAATGCGGTGCCGATCCTCGAAGGCCCGCTCTATGTCAGCATCGACATCGACGGCTTCGATCCCAGCGTCGCCCCCGGCGTGTCGCACATCGAACCCGGCGGCCTCAGCACGCGCGATGTCTTGAACGTCCTCAATCGCCAGACCGCACCACTTATCGGCGCAGACATTGTTGAACTCAATCCGTTGCGCGATATCAACGGCATGACCGCCGTCCTTGCCGCCAAACTCATTCGCGAGTTGGCAGCACTCAGGCTGCGCAACGGAGGCGCAACATCATGATCAACCGCCGAACTTTGATAGGCTCAACGATAGCGCTGGGCGCGACAGCACTCATCCCGCGTTTTGCCCTCGCGGCCGCCTCAGACCTCAAGTCGCTTACCACGAACACCATTCTGATCGGTCGCGCCGAGCGCGCCGCGCGGATTGCCAAGGCGCAACGCTTGATGCGCGCCAATGGCATGGGCTCGATCCTGATCGAACCTAGATCGAGCCTTGATTACTTCACCGGCGTCCAATGGTGGCGCAGCGAGCGGCTAACATGTGCGGTTCTTCCGGTCGAGGGCGAACTGTGCATCGTCACGCCCTTTTTCGAAGAACCCTCGGTCCGCGAATCGCTTGGCGTGGCGGCGGAGGTCCGTGTTTGGCAGGAGGATGAAAGCCCGATTGCGCGAGTCGTCGCGTTTCTGAAAAGCCGCAAGCTCGACAAGCGCCCCATCGGTATCGAGGAAACCGTCCGCTTCTTTGCCAGCGATGGGATTCGCACAGCGCTTCCCTTCACAAAGATCGTCTCCGCCAATCCCGTTGTGCGCGGGTGCCGGATGATCAAGACGCCTGCCGAAATCGCGCTGATGCAGACGGCCGCAGACATCACCGTCGCGGCGATCAGCCACACCATCCCGCGCATCGAACCCGGCATGATGCCTGCGGACATCAGCGCGATGATCAACGCTTCGACGACCGCGATGGGCGGCACCCCCGAATTTGCACTGGTCCTGCTCGGCGAAGCGAGCGCCTATCCGCATGGATCGGGCAAGCCGCAGCGCGTGGCCATGCGCGAACCAATCCTGATGGACTGCGGATGCACTGTCGGCGGTTACCAGTCGGATGTCTCGCGCACTGTGGTTCTCGGCGGCGCGACCGACGAGCAACGGCGTGTGTTTGGCCATATGCAAGAGGGGCAACGAATCGCTTTTGCCGCAGCGCAGATCGGCAGAACAGCGGGCTCGGTCGATGACGCGGTTCGCGCCTATTATGAAAAGCTCGGCTATGGCCCGCGTTACAAACGCCCCGGCCTGTCGCACCGCACCGGCCACGGCATCGGCATGGACGGCCACGAACCCGTCAATCTCGTCCACGGCGAAACAACGCCCCTTGCCCTTGGTATGTGCTTCTCGAACGAACCCGGCCTTTACCTCCCCGGCAAATTCGGGATCCGCATCGAGGATTGCTTCCACATGACCGACGCTGGGCCGGTTTGGTTTTCAACGCCGCAGACCAGCATCGAATATCCGGCGGATTAAAGAGTGATGGTGAACAAAAGTTTGAGCGACTTCCGAATTCGGGCGACTCAATTGTTTGAGATGGTAAGGGAGCAGATCAAACAAGATTGCGATGTTATGCACTCCAATCATTCGGCGGAAAGCCGCCTTGGCAGCGGGGATACTGCGATTGCTGCCATTGAGATTTATGAGAAACGAATGTCTGAAGCTCTCAATCAACTGCTTTCGGAGGTGGCTAAGGTTATTAACCACCGAGGACGCGCGTGGACGAGAACAATGACTGCAATCCGCGATGTGCTTCAAGAATTAGAACCACAGGCGGAACATATTTTGGCGGCGTCGTTCAAGTTGGCTCGTGTTGAGGGAAAAGGTGGGGCGCGAAAAGCCGTCAATGAACTTTTAGCAAAGTGTGCGAGGAATTTGCTGCAAGAGTTGGAGGGTTTTAATCTTGGCTGGACCTCGCCATCTCCGCAACGATGGACCGAGCGTTACCCGATCATCTATGCAGTCTTTCTAGTCGTATTGGGTGCACTAATTTCGGCTTTGGTTCAGCAATTGTGGCACAAACCTGTTGAGAGTCATTCGAATGACACTATTGCAAAAGCCCCCCGCTTGAGCATCCCCGCTCTCTCCCCTAAGCGCAGCAAATGACCTCGACAAACGACATCCGCCGCAGTTTCCTCGATTATTTCGAAGGGCAGGGGCATGCCCGCGTGCAATCCGCGCCGCTGGTGCCGCATAATGATCCGACGTTGATGTTCGTGAACGCGGGCATGGTGCCGTTCAAGAATGTCTTCACTGGGCTCGAAACCCGGCCCTACATTACCGCCGCGTCGAGCCAGAAATGCGTGCGCGCGGGCGGCAAGCATAATGATCTCGACAATGTCGGCTATACCGCGCGGCATCACACATTCTTTGAAATGCTCGGGAATTTCAGCTTCGGCGATTATTTCAAGGAGCAGGCGATCCATCATGCGTGGACGCTGCTGACGCGCGATTGGGGCCTTCCCGCCGACAAACTCACCGTGACCGTCTATCATACGGATGATGAGGCGCACGGCCTGTGGCGCAAGATTGCGGGCCTACCCGAAGAGCGCATTATCCGCATCGCAACGGCGGATAATTTCTGGTCGATGGGCGATACCGGGCCGTGCGGGCCGTGTTCGGAGATTTTCTACGATCATGGCGACCACATCCCCGGTGGGCCGCCGGGCAGCCCCGACGAGGATGACGATCGCTTTGTCGAAATCTGGAATCTGGTCTTCATGCAATATGACCAGCGCGGGCCGGACGACCGGATTTCGCTGCCGAAGCCGAGCATCGATACCGGCATGGGGCTGGAACGCATCGCCGCTGTGTTGCAGGGCGTGCATGACAATTATGAAACCGACATTTTCAAGGCGCTGATCGCCGAAAGTGGCGAGCTGACCAAGACGGCGACGACGGGCGATAATCAGGCGTCGCACCGGGTGATCGCCGATCATCTGCGGACGTCCGGGTTCCTGATCGCCGATGGCGTGCTGCCGTCGAACGAGGGGCGGGGATATGTTCTGCGCCGGATCATGCGGCGGGCGATGCGGCATGCGCATATCCTGGGCGCGAAGGATCCGTTGATGCACCGGCTCGTGCCGTCGCTCGTCGCCGAGATGGGCGGGGCGTTCCCCGAGTTGGTGCGCGCACAGGCAGCGGTCGAGGCGACGCTGTTGCAGGAGGAAACGCAGTTCCGGCGGACGTTGCAGAACGGGTTGAAGCTGCTCGACGAAGCGACAGCGGGGATGGCGGCTGGGGCGACGCTGCCTGGCGATGTCGCGTTCAAGCTCTATGATACCTATGGCTTCCCCTATGACCTGACCGAGGATGCGCTGCGCATGCAGGGTCTGGGCATCGACCGCGCCGGTTTCGATGAAGGCATGGCCAAGCAGAAAGCGATGGCGCGCGCGGCGTGGAAGGGTTCGGGGGCGAAGGCATCCGACGACGTGTGGTTTGACATTGCTGAAGAGTTCGGAAGCACGGAATTCATTGGATATGATTCACTTGAAGGTGACGGACAGGTCATTGCTATCCTCGAAGAAGGTCAAAGGGTAGATCGAGTTGATCCTAATTCGACAGCGATCATCATTACTAATCAAACGCCGTTCTATGCGGAGAGCGGCGGACAAGTGGGTGATGTGGGGAGCTTTACTGGCGGCAATGGGGCCAACGGGCAGATTCTCAGCACAGACAAGCCGTTGGGTCGGATCCACACACATTATACCACGGTTGACGAAGCGGGCATCGCGGTCGGTGATACCATTCATTTGAGTGTTTATCCTGAACATCGTTCGAAGGTCCGCGCGAACCATAGCGCAACGCATTTGCTTCATGCGGCTTTGCGCAAGCGCATCGGAGATCATGTGACCCAGAAGGGCAGCTTGGTCGCAGACAACTATCTGCGGTTCGATTTTTCTCACTCAGCGAAAATTGAGCGTGTTGGTCTCGACACGATAGAGAGCGACGTCAATCATCAAATTCGATTGAACACACTAGTCGAAACTAGGCTGATGACGCCTGATGATGCCGTTGCAGCGGGAGCAATGGCGCTATTTGGCGAGAAGTATGGCGATGAGGTTAGGGTGCTCTCAATGGGCACGGATAGTGAGGAGAGTTTTTCTATTGAACTTTGCGGAGGGACGCATGTTCAGCGCACTGGAGACATCGGGACGTTTGTTATTTTAGGGGAAGAATCTGTTGCTTCAGGAGTCCGGCGTATCGAAGCTGTAACGGGAAAAATTGCTTTTGATTTGCTCAGAGATCGAGCAAATCGGCTGCGAGCTATCAGCGCAAAATTCAACACTACCGATGAAATGGTTGGCAACTTTATTGGCGCGGTCGTTGAAAACAATCGCCGGCTCGAAAAGGAACTGGCCGAAGCAAAGAAAGCGGCGGCGCTCGGTGGCGGGGGTGGTGCGGCAGTGGAACCCGAAGACGTTGGCGGCGTGAAGTTCCTCGGCCAAAGCTATGACGGCCTTGATCCCAAAGACCTGCGCGGTCTCGCCAATGACGCCAAGGCGCGGATTGGGTCGGGCGTCGTTGCGCTCGTCACCGTCAACGATGCGAAGGCGTCGATCCTGATCGCCGTCACCGACGATCTGACGGCGCGGTTCAGCGCGGTTGATCTTGTCCGCGCCGGCGTCGCGGCGCTGGGCGGGCAGGGCGGCGGCGGCAAGCCTGACATGGCGCAGGGTGGCGGGCCGGATGGATTGAAATCGAATGAAGCGCTGTCCGCGATCCGGAACGTACTGGCGCGATAGCCTAAGAAAAGAGGGGGCACCATGCGGTATCTGGCAACGCTTATCGCAGTTTTGGTTGCTCTGACGGACGCCTCGTCGCTTACGGTGGCTCCGCACAAAAGTGTCGTCGATGCGTGGATTGTCCGACAGGCGGGTGCGCCGTTTCCGATGCACATGTATGTGTTCAGTGCGGATGGTACCGTGCATCAGGCCAATCCCGACGCAGGCAATCCGCGCACCAGCGACAGCGACGGCAAGGGCATCTGGATCATGCGGAATGGAAAGGTCATGGGCAAATGGGTCGAGCTGTCGGCAGACCGCGCAACGCACCGATATATCGGCCGCGGCGAGCTTAGTTTTGAGCTCGTCCTGGCGGGCGACCGGCTGACCGGTATGAGCAGCTTTGTCGGCTTTGATGCGGAGGGAACGCAGACAACCGGGCCGATTGCCGTGCCGTTCGAGGGAACGCGTGTCACGCTGCCGTGAGATGATTGAGGCCGTTAAGGCTGCGCTCTCAGCTTGATTTCAGCTTTGGGGCCGAATCAAGCATCCCTGCTGCCTTGATTTCCGCGCGCAGGTCATCGCGCTTCTGGTGGATCGATGCGATGACCGGGCCCATTGCCACACCGAGATCGACCAGCACCGCTTCGGATAATTGCAGCGACGACTCGAGCGTCTCGGGCACCGCATCGCTTACCCCCGCGCGGTAGAGCGCTGCTGCATGATCGGTATCACGGGCGCGGGCGATGATTGCCAGATCGGGAAATCGGTCACGCAATTTGCGGGTAAGCCGCAGTATCTGCACGGGATCGTCCATTGTGAACACAACTGCCGATGCCGTCTCGACACCCAGATGCTCGAGCGTGTCCATCCGCCCCGCATCACCGAACCGCACCGGACGCCCCCGCCGCCGCGCCGCCGTGACCGCATCGACATTCGCTTCGACGGCGATCCACGGGCGGCGATGCACGTCGAGCATATCCGCCACCATGACGCCAACGCGGCCGAAGCCGACGATGATCGTGCGCGGTGTTGCGGTGTCGGGTTCATCAGCGGGTCGCACGTCGCGCATTTCGATGCGCTGCGCAAAGTCATGGCCAATGCGGGCAAGCAGCGGCGTTATCGTGAGGCCAATTGCAGTAACCACTTGCCAGAACGCGGCATCACGCGCCTCGATCAGTCCGGCGCTTGCGCCGGCGGCGAGCACAATCAAGGTCGTTTCGGATGGGCTCGCCATCAACACGCCGGTTTCGGCGGCAACGCCGGTGCGCACGCCACCGATCCGCAACAACGTCGTTGTCACGACGGCCTTGATGACGACGACCCCGATGACAGCGGCGATCAACGCTTGCCAGTTCGCGGCGATCATTGCGAGGTCGAGACTCATGCCGACACTAATCAGGAATACGCCGAGCGCGAGCCCCTTGAGCGGCGCGGTGACGCTTTCAACTTCATCGGCATAATCGGTTTCGGCGATCAGCAGGCCGGCAACCAGCGCACCGACGATGGGTGACAGGCCGACCGCTGTCGTCGCCACGCTGGCGAGAATGACCACGAGCAGGCTGGCCGAGAGGAAAAGCTCTGGGCTTTTGGTGCGCGCCGCTTGCGAAAAAAGCACAGGGAGCGTGAATCTGCCAACGACCAGCATCGCCGCAACCGTGGCGATCCCCAAAAATGCTACCGATAGGAACGGACCAAGTCCGCCGCCAACGCCGACCGCACCGAGAACGAAGATGATCGGAACGAGCGCCAGATCCTCGAACAAAAGCATGGCAAAGGCGAGACGGCCGACGGCGCTCGATGTTCCCGCGATCGGAAGAACGAGCGCCGTGGAAGACAGCGCCAGTGCCAAACCCAAGCCGAGCGCCGCGCCACTGCTGCGGCCGAGCAGCATCAGCGCACCGGCGATCAGCAACCCTGATACGAACAATTCAGCCGCACCAAAGCCGATCACCCGCTGGCGCATGCCCCATAACCTGCGGAACGACAGTTCAAGGCCAATGGAAAATAGCAGCAGAATAATGCCGAGTTCAGCGAACGGCCCAATCGCCTCGGCGTCAGTTATCGACACATAATAGAGCCACGGAAATTGCGGAACGAGCGCGCCGAGTCCGTGAGGGCCGACCAAGATGCCGACGAGAATGAAACCGATCACCGGGGTAATTCGGGCGCGCGCAAATGCCGGAATGACGAGGCCCGCCGCACCCAGAATGACTAGCGCATCGGAAAAGCCGGTCGAATCGAGAGTCAGCGCCATAATGGCACTTAACCCGAATGCGCGGCATAAGTCAGGTCATGGAAGACGTTGAGTCGCCACAGGTCGTGATCATTGGCGGTGGCCCTGCCGGAATGATGGCTGGATTGCTGTTTGCGCGGGCGGGCGTGACGGTAACGGTGTTTGAAAAACACGCTGATTTCCTGCGCGATTTTCGCGGGGACACGGTTCACCCTTCGACGATGGAAATTCTCGATCAGTTGGGGATGCTCGAACGGTTTTTGCAGCGGCCTCACAGCAAGATGACGCAGGCACGGCTAACGATTGCGGGCCATAGCGTGATCGTCGGCGATTTAAGCCATCTGAACACGCCCGCGTCGTTTATAGCGATGATGCCGCAATGGGAGTTTCTTGATTTCCTGAAGACCGAGGCTGCTGCGTTTCCAAGCTTTCATCTCGAAATGGAAAGCGAGGTTGCGCACGTCGATTAAAGCGGCGGGCGGGTTACGGGCATGACATTGGCCGATGGGCGCAAGATAATTGCAACGTCGCTTGTCATCGCAGCAGATGGACGCAGCTCGATTGTCCGGCGCGGCGGCCTGTTGCCCGTCACTGAATTCGGCGCGCCGATGGACGTGTTCTGGTTCAGCGTGCCGAAGGTTGATGACGGCGGTGACGTGCTGCGTGGGATCGTCCGGACGGGCAGCATGATGGTTTTGATTGACCGTAATGATTATTGGCAGTGCGCGTTCATCGTTCCTAAGGGGACAGCGGACGTTTTGCGCCGCGAAGGCATCGAAAGAATGCGCGGGCGGATTGAGGCGGCGGCACCTGATTTGGGGTCGCTTGGGGGCGCGATGACGAGTTTCGATCAGTTGCATCTGCTGTCGGTAGCGCTCGACCGGCTTGATTGCTGGCATCGACCGGGACTCTTGGCAATTGGCGATGCGGCGCACGCGATGTCGCCGATTGGTGGGATCGGGATCAATCTTGCTATTCAGGATGCGGTGGCGGCGGCGAATATTTTGGCCAGAGCGCTGAGCAGCGGTGTCAATGTCGATCATCTGCTTACACGGGTCGAGAAACGCCGCCTATGGCCGACCAAAGTTATTCAGGCCGGGCAGAAGATAGCGCAGGATCGCTTCATCAGCGGCGTGTTTGCCCCCGATGCGCGGATCGAACGGCCCGCATGGCCGCTGCGTATGCTTGACCGTTTTCCGCTGCTCCGCCGCATACCGGGCCGGATCATCGGCTTTGGCATACGGCGCGAACGGGTGCGCTCGCCTATTTCCAGTCGTTCATCGCCGTTTCGAGATTGAGTCGCACGGCTTC
>JAYWFN010000164.1:0-9675 GCA_043778785.1 Sphingomonas sp.
TTTATCACTCATCAAACCCCTAATCACGGCAGCCTCCTTAAAAGCCACCTTGAATCAGAAACTAACCCGCTTGGGAATCCCCTTTGTCAACACTTCCTAAATACTTGATCTACCTAAAAAAGAGCCGGGGAAAAGACCCCCGGCTCTTAATTTGTCAGTAAAGCAAAGGCTTAGAACTTTGCGATCACACCCACATACATGAAGCGGCCACGGTTATCATAGATTGCTGACTGTCCACCAACGCCCGTCAACCCGAAGGGCGGCTTGGTATCGCCAAGGTTAGTGATGCCGCCATAAAGGTTGAACTTGTCGTTGATGTCGTACCCTGCACGAATATCGCTGTACGTGACGACCGGGTAAGAAACGACGTCCGCATAGTCGGTGTTCTGCGGCGGCAGGCCGTTGAGGGCGTTGTAATCCTCGAACGTATTCAGAAACATCTTGTCGATCCAGCGGAAGCTATAGCCCAAGGTCAGTTTGCCAATCTTAAGATCGGCGCTGATATTGAACTGATCTGTGGGGTCACCGAGCTCGCCCAACAGTGTGTCGGTAAATTTTGGATCAGCTGGATTGGTGAAGTTGTTCCGCTTCAGCGTATGTGTCCAAATACCTTTCAGTGCGACCGAACCCCAATCAAACGCGCGGTTATACGAAATGTTGGTGTCGATCCCGCGCGCCGTTCGCTTGGCAAAGTTAGCCGAGGATTGCAGCAGTGATCCTTCGATCACGCGGAACTCCTGTTCGCCGCGGGGTCCGCCGGCGGCACCAGCGCGTCTGAACAATCCGCAGAACGGATTGCTCAAAGTTGCTGAGTCATAGCACAAGTTTAGAATGTTCTGCGCCGAAACCGAAGCAATAACGTCATCGACGGTGATGTCATAATAGTCAGCCGAGATCGAGAGCCCGGGCACAAAGCTCGGGCTGAAGACGCCACCAATGGTTAGCGACTTCGACGTTTCAGCTTTCAAGTTCGGATTGCCGCCGCTCAAAATCTCAAGTGATGACGTGTAAACGAAATCATAAGTCGCTGGCCGCCCCGCTGCCGTGCAATTGGCCGAACGCGTCGCCGACCCGGTTGCAAGGTTTCGCGCCGAGCAAGGGTCGTTCGGTGCGCCCGCAAAGTTTTGGCTTTGTGTCGAATACAGATCACCGAGATACGGCGAACGAACCGATTTCGAATAGGCCGCACGGAACTTCAGGTCGCGGATCGGTGCCCAATCAATTCCTCCACTATAAGCATAAACGGTACCCGTTGCACCCTTGTATTTCGCGACACGGCCTGACCCCGAGAAAGTCAATTCCTGAAAGAACGGGACGTCCTTGAGCACAGGTACCGAAAGTTCGGCAAACGCTTCACCGACTTCAAATGCAGGCGCGACGAACGACGGAATGGCATTATAAAAAGCATAGCCAGCCTGTGTCGTGTCATCAAGGTCGTAGGATAGTGTCTCACGACGATATTCGCCGCCGACCGAGAAGCCGATTGGGCCGCCGGGCAATTCGAACAACTGGCTCAGATCGCCTGAAACATAACCTGAGGCGACAAGCTGTGTCGCCTTACCGACCGCTGAAGATGCAATCGTCAGATACTTTCGCGCCGCATCACTGACTGAACCATCACCAAAGGGATTGAGTGGAACACATGCCGCAATGTCTGCTGCAAGAACTGCGGGAGCACCGCCGCGGTCTGTGCCAGCATATGCCGGGTTCAGCTGTGCTCGGCAAACAATCTGCCCCGTTGCTGTGTTGAGCGCCGAATCGTTTGCCAACAGGAAGCGCTGGCGATTGACGTTGCCTTGAATTGAATTGCTTTCGTTGTGCTCGCCATAGTTTAATGCGAGCTCGTAGCGCCAATCATCGTTGAAATCACCGCGAACGCCAGCTACGATCCGGTAGGTATCGCGCCGGATCTGTTCATCCCGGAAACCGAGATCAACATAGTTGCGACGATTGCTGAACCGGAACGAGCCGTCGGCAATCTGTGCCAGTGCCGTTGCCCGATTTGCCGCCGTGAATGTGCCGCCAGTGTTCGGGTTTATGCCCGCTGTGATACTCGTCGTCAGTTGCTGCGTGAGCAGCGTGCGCGCTTGCGCCGACAAATACGGGTTATCGATTCTGATGCCTTCGCGGTTGACCGAACCATTGGTCGTACCCGTTGGTAAATAGGACCGGTCGTTTAATCCGGCAACTTGGATACCGTCCCCAAGCGTCTGGCCTTGCGAGAAGAACGGGCCGCTCTGAGAACCGAAGGCTTCGGTCCGGACGAACTTTGCCTCAACAAACGGCACAAATGCTGGGCTGACTTCGAAATGGCCGATCAAGTTGGCCGCGTAGCGATTGACTTCAGGCGACAGAACCAGAAACTCACCCTCGCGGCTGTTCGCGCCATTTCCACCCACGAAGTTGCCATTTGGACCAAGTCCGATCCGCAGACCAGTTTGTGAAATGAGCGTGCCGTCGGGCTGGAACAGATAGGCGCAAGTGAAGGCCGCACCAACGGCATCGAGCCCGCATGGCCCCGCCGCTGGTGTGCGAATGCCGACCTGCCCACCTGTCGCAATTGTCGCCGACCGAATGTCACGGAAAAACAGACGGTCAGCAATGCCATCCGAACCGTTAACCGAACCAGCCGGATCGGTATCAACAACTATAAAGGCGTCGCTCTGACGCAGATTTGGACGCTCTACACCGTAATAACGCGACTGGCGCGCATATTCAAAATTGACCGCAATATTCCCGCGTCCGTCGGCAAAGTTTTTGCCCGCAACCGCTGAGAGATATTGATTGCCAGCGTCATTATATTTGCTGATGCCGGCTTGCCCCCGAATTTGAAGACCATCAAAATTATCCTTTAAGATAAAGTTGACGACGCCCGCGACAGCATCAGATCCATAGATAGAAGAGTTGCCACCGGTAACAACGTCAACGCGCTCGATAAGGTCTGTCGGGAAGGTGTTGATGTCCGGTGCGTTGCCGTTGTTAATAATCTCGGCTGAAACATGGCGGCGTCCATTAACTAAAACTAGTGTTCGTGCTGTCCCGAGACCGCGCAAATCGAGCAAGTTCAGCCCCCGGACGCCGAGCCCTGAAGTCGAATTTTGTGAACTGACAGTGCTGCGCAATTGCGGCAGATCATTCAGCGTATCGCCGATAGAGACGCGGCCAGTTTGTTGAAGCTCGACGGCAGTGATTGTAGTAATTGGCACCGTCGAGACGTCATTTGGGCGACGGATACGCGAGCCAGTTACAATAATCGTAGAGGCTGATTCGGCTTCTTCTGCAGCTGGCGTTGCTGCGGTCTGTGCATAAATTGCATGCGGAACAGCCAACACGGCACCGGCGAGCGCTGTTGCGCTCAAAAAGCGGAATGACTTCATAATAAATACCCCTGCAAACAACAACGCGAATCTGTCACGCAATGAATTGAGACAAGAGTAGTTGTAACAATATTTCAAGCATCAATCGTCGAATCGTTCATCTGCGATTAACAAAAATCGAAGCTATCACCTGTTTGCAACAGTTTCACGCCGCCCGCTCGACCGCCAGTGCCACGCCCATACCGCCGCCGATGCAGAGCGTCGCCAGCCCTTTTTTAGCGCCGCGCCGGCCCATCTCGTGAAGCAGCGTCGTCAGGACGCGAGCGCCGCTCGCGCCGATCGGATGGCCAATAGCAATAGCGCCGCCGTTCACGTTGACCTTGTCGGGATCCCAGCCGAGCTCCTTGCCGACCGCGAGTGCTTGTGCGGCAAACGCTTCGTTGGCTTCGATCAGGTCGAGGTCGGCAATGCTCCAACCAGCCTTTTCAAGTGCCCGGCGTGTCGCGGGGACGGGGCCGATGCCCATGATCGAAGGGTCGACGCCCGCTGTCCCGAATCCCGCGATGCGCGCCAGAATTGGAGCACCGCGCCGGGCAGCCTCATCGGCATGCATCAGCACGAGGGCAGCCGCACCGTCGTTCAGGCCGCTGGCGTTCGCCGCCGTGACCGTGCCGCCTTTCTTGAACGCAGGACGGAGACCGGCGAGACTTTCGACCGTGACGCCATCACGGATATATTCGTCGGTATCGACAATCGTATCGCCCTTGCGCCCCTTGATCGTCACGCTCGCGATTTCGCCCTTGAAGCGCCCCTCGGCGCGGGCTGTCGACGCAAGGTTTTGCGAGCGCGCGGCAAAGATGTCCTGCATTTCGCGGGTGATCTGATGCTGCTCGGCGAGGTTTTCGGCCGTAATCCCCATGTGGTAATTGTTGAAAACGTCGGTCAGGCCGTCCTTGATCATCGTATCGATCAGCTCGACAGCGCCCATCTTGGTCCCGCCGCGCAACGCCTGCGCATGGCATGACATCGACATGTTTTCCTGGCCACCGGCGACAACGATGGTCGCATCGCCCGCAATGATTGACTGCGCGCCCAAGGCAACGGCGCGGAGCCCCGATCCGCAGACCTGGTTGATGCCCATCGCGGCGACTTCCTTGGGAATGCCTGCCGCCATCGCCGCTTGTCGCGCCGGGTTTTGCCCCTGCGCCGCTGTCAACACCTGACCAAGGATCACATCGGACACTTCGCCGGGTGAGACGCCTGCGGATTCAAGCGCGGCGACGATCGCGATGCGGCCAAGTTCATGCGCCGGTGTGCCAACGAAACTGCCCAGAAAACTGCCCACGGGCGTGCGGCGAGCAGCAGTGATGACGATGTCGGTCATAGTGGTTTCCTCGGGCCATTTGTTGCACTGCTTCTAAAGCCTTTGCCACGCTGTTTCCACCACGAAGATTGCTGCGCAGCATCGCCCGTGTTGCGGTGCATCATGAGTCAGTGCTACGAGATGTGAAACTGCGCAGGATCGCATCATGGCCAAATCATCACCAACGACCGAGGGCGGCGAACCGGCGCCTGTCATCATCAAGAAATACGCCAACCGGCGGCTCTATAATACCGAAACGTCGAGCTACATCACGCTCGAGCATCTTGCCAAGCTGACGCGCGAAGGCCGCGAGTTCAAGGTTCTGGATGCCAAGACCGACGAGGACATCACGCACAGTGTGCTGACCCAGATCATCATGGATGAGGAAAGCCGTGGGGAAACGATGCTGCCTGCCGGGTTCCTGCGCCAGATCATATCGATGTATGGCGATTCGATGCAGTCGATGGTGCCGCAATATCTCGAGGCCTCGATGGATGCCTTTCGGAGCAACCAGGCTAAATTTCACGAAGCGATGAAGGGCGCGTTCGAACGGGGTCCCTTTGCCGAGATCGCCAAGCGCAACATGGCGATGTTTGAAGCCGCGACCAGTGCATTTGTGCCGGGCACCGCGAAATCGACGAGCAGCGCAAAGGACGACGAAATCTCGGCGCTGAAAGCACAGCTTGCCGAGCTTCAATCGAAAGTCGAGAAGCTCGGCAGCTAGCGCTGGCTTATTTCAGCGGTTTGATAAACTTCAGCGTCATCCGGTCACTTTCGCCAACAGCAGCATATTTTGCCCGGTCGACGTCGGCCTCCGCGAAGTTGGGCGGCAGCGTCCAGACGCCCTTTGGATAATCCTTGGTATCGCGCGGGTTGGCATTCACTTCGCTCGATCCGGCGAATTTGAACCCTGCTTTTTCGGCAAGCGCCCGCACGGTTGACACCTTGATGTAGCCGCTTGATGTCTCGCGCGCTGCATCGGCATTTTCGGGCAGACGATGGTCTTCGATGCCGAGGACGCCGCCGGGCTTCAGCATCGCAAATATTTCGCGGAACGCAGCTTCGCTATAGTCCGATTTTTCAGGATTATAGCTGCCCATCCGCCAGTTATGGACGTTGCGGAACGTGAGTACAGCGTCGGCCGAGCCCGCAGCGACACCCGTCCCGCCGAACGCCGCCGGGAAATTGGCGCGCACCACCTTGCCGTAAGCTCCGGCATTGGCATCGAGTTTCTTGGCGATGTTGTCAGTCGGTCGGCCGGCGGGCGCGGCGACCGTCAGTTGCCCCTTGGCGGCGAGATAGGGCGCGAGGATTTCGGTATACCAGCCGCCGCCGGGCCAGAGTTCGACGACCTTATGGTCGGGCTTGATGCCGAAAAATGCGAGCGTCTTTGCGGGATTGCGATATTTGTCGCGTGCCGTGTTCGCGGGTGTCCGTGTCGGCGCGGCAACAGCAGCCGAGAGCGCAGCCTGTGGCGAAGGGCGCGCGATTGCGGTCGTGCTCAAACCAAGGGCGGCAATTGATACAATGGCCGCAGAAACAGTGAATCGCATGGCAAGTCTCCCAATGTTTTCGGCGGTCATCGCCTGTGTCATCAGAATGGGGAGCAATGCACGCCGGTTCAATCCGAAATCGACGGCAACTGCCAAAAGTTGAACGCTTGCTTGTGCAACGATGTGACGTAGCGCTGCGCATCATCGCCGGTCCAGCTGCCAGCATAATCATTCCGCCCGACCCACCAGCCCTGACCCGGCAAGCGGTCGCTTTCGCGCACAACGAGAACCGCGAGTTCGGGCTGGTCCAGCACAGCCGCCCTGCAATCGATTTCGTCGAGGACTTTGCACAGCGCACGCATTTTCGGACGGCTGAAAGCAAGGCCGAGAAGGTTCAGAATTTCGGCATAGCTCATCGCTTCGCCAGCGCGCGCCGACGCTCTCAGCATGGCTTCAACATGATCGACATCGAACAGCAGGCCGGACATACCGGCATCCTGTTAGATTACAGACACGCCTCGAGGAAGGGCTGGTCGAAACCATATTGCCGCGCCTTGTCGAGCGTATAGGGGCGCAGGCCCATTGCGCGATATTCGCCGATGATCTTACCATCAGCGCTCTCCTCGAGATATTCGAATTTGAACAGCTGCTGCGTGACGATCACGGGGCCTTCCATGCCGACGATCTCGGTGATGTCAGTCACGCGGCGCGAACCGTCGCGAAGACGCTTCACCTGAATGACGAGGTCAACCGAATCGGCAATCTGGCGCGAAATGGCTTCCTTGGGCATCTTGATGTCGCCCATCATGACCATGTTTTCCATACGCGCGATGGCTTCACGCGGCGAGTTGCTGTGTAGCGTGCACATCGAGCCGTCGTGTCCGGTGTTCATGGCGGCCAGAAGATCGAAACATTCCTGACCACGAATTTCGCCGAGGATGATCCGGTCCGGCCGCATACGCAGCGCGTTCTTGACCAGGTCGCGGATCGAGATTTCGCCCTGACCCTCAAGGTTTGCCGGACGCGTTTCGAGTGGCAGCCAGTGCGGCTGCTGCAAGCGCAGTTCGGCGGCATCTTCGATCGTCAGCACACGTTCGCCGGGATCGATCATTTTCGACAAGGCGTTGAGCATCGTGGTTTTACCCGAGCCCGTGCCGCCCGAGATGACGATGTTGAACCGGCAGGCACCGGCAATCTTCAGCGCGGTCGACATTTTTTCGGACATTGATCCGCCCTTCGCCATCATGTCGAGCGTGATCGGCTTGGCGGAAAATTTACGAATCGAGATCGCAGTGCCGCGCAAGGATAGCGGCGGCACGATGACGTTAACGCGTGATCCATCGGCGAGACGCGCATCGGCAAGCGGCGTTGTCTGGTCGACACGGCGACCGACCGAGTTGCAGATGCGCTGGGCAATCTGGAACAAATGCTCTTCATCGCGGAACTGGATGGGCGCGATGATCAGCTTGCCCTTTTTTTCGATGTAGGTCTGGTCGGGGCCATTGACCATGATGTCGGTGATCGTCGGATCGTTGAGCAACTCTTCGAGCGGCCCGAGACCAAGCAGTTCGTCGACCAGCACTTTTTCGAGCGCAAACTGCTCGCGCCGGTTGAGCGTAAATTTCAGCTCGGCAAGCACTTCGCCGATGATCGGGCGAAATTCCTCGGCAAGTTCTTCCTTGTTCAGCGTGGCGGCTGCTTCGGGATCGACCCGCTCGAGCAGGCGGGGGAGCACCTGTTCCTTGATTTTGTGGACGCTCGCTTCAAAGCCTTCGGCCTTGGGCGCGACTTCCATTTCATTTGATTGACGGTCGTTCAGACGCGACATGGCATCCGAATGATCGGGCATCGCCGGTTCGGCCATCGCGCCGGGCAATGCGGCTGATTCGAGCGGCGGGAATTGCTTGCCGCCCTCGTCGGGAGCGGGTGAGCCGCCGCCTTGCATAGGGCGGGCAACGCCGAACGCCGGGCGAGTGCCCGTTGGCGTTCCGCCAGCTCCACCACGTTTTCCGAATGCGCTCATTCTCTACCCTGCAATTACGGAGGCCACGGCAAACAACCTGTGGCGATTTAGGGTGAATAGAACGGAAACTTTTATATTGTCCTAACTGCCTACGAACGAGCGACCGTTGGCCGGTAAAGCGCCAAGCATAAATCGTGTTGCTCGCAATTTTCGTTCAGTGATCAGATGTTGTAGACAGATTGTGCCTGCGCCGTCAGCCATTCCATCGCCTCGGCCCAGGGGGCGTGACCATGACTGATGCGGGCGACGCCGAGTTCGGCAAGGCGATCATGGCACGGGCCATCGGGATGGATTAGGATATTTACTGGGAGCGGTGATCGCTCGCACAAGTAAGCGATGAGCTTCTCGTCGGTCAGAAATGGCACGAACAGACCGCGTGCACCCGCATCGGCATAAGCTCGCGAACGTTCCAATACGGCATCGGTAACGCCCTGATCGTGCGCATCCGGCGGCGTCAGAATGAACAAATCGGTGCGCGCATTGACAAACAGGTCCATCGCTGCCGCTGCAGCGATCCGCGCAGCTGCGTGTTCAACCGGAAAAAGCTGGCGCGTCTTCGGGTCTTTGTCCTCCAGATTTATGCCGGCAGCACCGGCATCGGCTGCTGTCTGGACAGTTATTTTTACAGCGTCAGGGGTTTCGCCGTATCCGGCTTCGAGATCGATCGTGACGGGCAATTCGGTGACGCGCACGATCTCGCGCAGGTTGGCAATCGCCAGATCGACCGGGAAGTCTTCGCCATCCTTGAAACCGTGCGCAGCAGCGACGCCCCAGCTTCCGGTTGCAAGGGCACGGGCGCCTGCCTTTTCGACCGCAGCGGCACTGCCTGCGTCCCAAATGTTATAGAGCGTAAGGGGGTTGCCGGGTACATGGAGTGCTGCGAACAAATCGGTTTTGTCGGTCATCGGTTTTTTCTTTCCGCTGCGAGAAGTCTGGCCTTGCGCTCGAGGCCATAGGCATACCCCCCCGGCGAACCATCCGAGCGGATAACGCGGTGGCAGGGGATCAGGACGGCAACGTTGTTTGCGCCATTGGCCGAGCCGGTTGCGCGAACGGCGCCGGGCTTGCCGACGGCAGCGGCAATCTGGGCATAGCTGCGGGTTTCGCCGGGGGGAATGGCCATGAGTTGCTGCCAGACAGCTTGCTGGAACGCCGTGCCCGCCACGTCGAGCGGCAGGGTGGGCATGTGCGCGGGATTGTTGACGGCAGCGACGGCGGATCGAACAAGATCGGCCATCGCAGCATCGCCCGCTTCGATATTGGCGTTTGGAAAGCGGCGATGCAGTTCAGTGTCGTCCTCGTCGAACGACAGGCGACAAATGCCCTTGTCGGTCGCGGCAAGCAGCATCTTGCCGAGCGCGGTATCGGCCACTGCCCAGCGGATGGTCACCCCGGCACCGCCATTTTTCCATACACTTGGCGTCATGCCCAATCGTCCTTTGCTGTCGGCGTAAAAACGGCTCGGCCCCGAATAGCCGG
>JAYWFN010000165.1:0-4102 GCA_043778785.1 Sphingomonas sp.
GCCGCTTTCGCGGGACAGGGGATTGTCTGGGAATGCCTCGGCTTTTCGGGCGTGCGCGGGTATAATACCGGCGGCTGCATCCACTTCATCATCAACAACCAGATCGGCTTTACAACCAGCCCGCAGTTCGCGCGCTCGTCGCCCTATCCGTCGGATGTCGCCAAGGGCGTTCAAGCCCCGATTTTCCACGTCAACGGCGATGACCCTGAAGCGGTCACCTTTGCCTGCAAGATGGCGATCGAATTCCGCCAGCGTTTCCACCGCGACATCGTCATCGACATGTGGTGCTATCGCCGGTTCGGGCATAACGAGGGCGACGAACCGTCCTTCACCCAGCCGCTGATGTACAAGACGATCAAGGGCCACCCGGGCGTCAGCGATGTCTATGCCGCGCGGCTGATTGCCGAGGGGACCATCGATAAGGATTGGGCACCCGAACATGTCATGCGCTTTACCGCGATGCTCGAAGAGCAGTTTGCGGGGGCCGCCGATTATAAAGCGAACGCAGCCGACTGGTTCGGCGGGCGCTGGGCGGGTCTGCACAAGCCCGCTGATCCCGAAACCGCGCGGCGCAATGTCGAAACGGGGATCGAGAAAAAACTGTTCGATGCGCTAGGCCGCACGCTGACAACCGTGCCCGCTGACTTGACGATCCACCCGACGCTCAACCGTGTTCTTGATGCCAAGCGCGCGATGTTCAATTCGGGCGAGGCGTTTGATTGGGCGACCGGCGAGGCGCTGGCGTTCGGATCGTTGTTGTCCGAAGGCTATGGCGTCCGCCTGTCGGGGCAGGACTCCGGGCGCGGCACATTCAGCCAGCGACACTCGGTCTGGGTCGATCAAAGCGACGAGCATAAATATATCCCGCTCTCCACCCTACCCCACGGCAATTTTGAAGTGCTGGACTCGACGCTGTCCGAATTCGGCGTGCTCGGTTTCGAATATGGCTATGCCAGCGCCGACCCTAAAACCCTCGTCCTGTGGGAAGCGCAATTCGGCGATTTCGCCAATGGCGCGCAGGTGATGATCGACCAGTTCATCGCATCGGGCGAGGCCAAATGGCTCCGCGCCAACGGGCTGGTGATGCTCCTCCCGCATGGCTTCGAAGGGCAAGGGCCGGAACATAGTTCGGCAAGGCTCGAACGCTTTCTGCAACTGTGCGCCGATGACAATATCCAGGTCGCCAACATCACGACGCCCGCCAATTATTTCCACGTCCTGCGCCGCCAGATGCACCGCAGTTTCCGCAAACCCCTCGTCATCATGACGCCGAAATCATTGCTCCGCCACAAGCGCGCCGTGTCGAAGACCGAGGACTTCGTCGGCAACGGTCACTTCATGCGGATCCTGTCCGATCCCGCTGCGCCCGCCGATGCAGACGTCAAGAGGCTTGTGCTGTGCAGCGGCAAGGTCGCCTATGACCTGCTCGATGCGCGCGATGCAGCGGGCGGCGCAGACACGGCCATCGTGCGGCTCGAACAGCTTTACCCGTTCCCGGGCGAGCCGCTGACCGCGCGGTTGCAGCGGATGACGGGCCTCGAAGACGTCGTCTGGGCGCAGGAAGAGCCGAAGAACAATGGTGCGTGGTTCTTCGTCGAGCCCGAAATCGAAGCGGCGCTGGCAGCAGCAAAATGCAAGGTCGCCCGCGCACGTTATGCGGGGCGCAAGGCCAGTGCATCGCCCGCGACCGGCCTCGCCAAGCGCCACCAGTCCGAACAGGCGGCACTCGTCGCCGATGCCTTGGGTCACAATGTGCGTGCGGAGATCCGCAGGCAGCGGAAAGGATGATGCCTGTGTGTTCTCTTCGTCACCCCCGCGAAGGCGGGGGTCCAGCTCCAAAGGCTCGAATTTGGGCGTTGGATTCCCGCCTTCGCGGGAATGACGAAGCGTTTTTGAAGGATTGCATATGAGCACCGAAGTCAAAGTCCCCGTTCTCGGCGAATCGATCACCGAAGCCACGCTCGGCGAATGGCTGAAAAAGCCGGGCGACGCGGTTGCCGCTGATGAGCCGATTGCGTCCCTCGAGACTGACAAGGTCTCGGTCGAAGTCCCCTCGCCCGTTGCCGGCGTGATGGGGCAGCAGGTGGTGAAGGTCGGCGATACCGTGAACGTCGGCGCGGTGATTGCGTTGATCGAGGCAGGTTCGGGCGTGATCGCCGAAGCAGCACAGGGCACGACCGATGCTGCCCCGCCGCAGGCAGCGCCGATTACTCCCAAATCCGAAGCGACGCCGCAACAGGCCGATGCCGCGCCAAAGAGCGACGCGCCGCCACAAGCGCAGACATTGTCGCCATCGGTGCGCCGTTTGGTCCTTGAAAAGGGCGTCGATCCCTCGAGCATCAAGGGCACCGGCAAGGACGGTCGCCTGACCAAGGATGACGTTATGGCCGCACCGGTTGCCGCAAAGCCAGCGCCAGCCACGACAGCCCCCGCCAACATCACCGTCGTCAACGAAAACCGCCGCGAAGAGCGCGTCCGCATAACCCGTCTGCGCCAGACAGTCGCGCGTCGCCTCAAGGAAGCACAGAACACTGCCGCGCTCCTAACCACCTTCAACGATGTCGACATGACCGCGGTCATCGAAGCGCGGACCAAATATAAAGACCTGTTTGAAAAGAAGCATGGCGTTCGGCTGGGTTTCATGGGCTTTTTCGTGAAAGCCGCGTGCATGGCGCTGCGCGACATCCCGAACGTCAATGCGCAGATCGACGGGGAAGAAGGCAATCAGGAAATCGTTTATCACGACTATGTCGACGTCTCGGTCGCGGTCAGCGCGCCGAACGGCCTCGTCGTCCCCGTCATCCGTGACGCGCAAAGCCTATCGGTCGCAGGCATCGAGAAAACCATCGGCGATTTCGGCGCGCGCGCAAAGGCGGGCACGCTGACGATGGACGACATGAAGGGCGGCACGTTCACGATCAGCAACGGCGGTGTTTTTGGAAGCCTCATGTCTACCCCGATCATCAACCCGCCACAGTCGGCGGTGCTGGGGTTGCACCGCATCGAAGATCGCGCGGTGGTGCGCGACGGCGCGGTGGTAGTGCGCCCGATGATGTATCTCGCGCTGAGCTACGACCACCGGTTGATTGATGGACGGGAAGCCGTGACATTTCTTGTTGCGCTCAAAAATGCTATCGAGGACCCGACGAGGCTACTGATTGATTTGTGAGATTCCATTCGCTGAACGGGCAAATCTCTTTTCGACTAAAAGCCGGTGACGACGCCGATGGAGTTCAACCAGTTTACAAGCGGGGGACCGATTAAGAATACCAATATGGGGGCAGAAATAGCGCCGCACGCCATTGCCCAAGGTGCCAATTTCTGAGGGTCGTCCTGCTCCCATTTTGCACTAAACCAAAGCGTGCCGGACCGTGAAATGACGTTCTTCTTGGGGCCTATCAAAATGCCAAGGAACCCCAAGGGTATCGACGTCGCGAAAAGAAGTGCGCAACTTGTGCCCTGAAACGCTGAGAAAAATGTTATCAAGCCATGTTCATTATGGGGAAAGATGAGGCCCTTAACTGGGTCGGGCATGGTCGGTGCGGTCGTCGCCCAGTACCGAACCAACCCGATAAAGCAAAAGAACGATACCCAGCCGTATGCCGCGAGAAAGCCGCCAATCACATTACGCAAAGCTTTTTGGTCCCATTGCAAGAACATGTCATAAAAATAGTGCGGGGTCGGTGTCGGGGCAATATCAAACAAACCGCCCCGCCACATCCTTCGGCACGCGCAATATCCGCCCCGTGCCCCGATCCAGTATCGCCCAGGTCGTCTTCGCGCGGACGATAACCTTCCCCGCCTGCGCAAACTCGACATGCCGGTCGAACTTCGCACCGCGAGGGAGCCCGCCGACCCACGTGCGCCCCTCAACGCTTACGCCTGGCCCGATGTTGCCGAGAAAGTCGATTTCGTGCCGCACCACGACCCAGACATAGGCAGCGATATGTTCGGGCAGCGCCGCCGCGTTCCAGTGCGCGGTCGCCATGTCCTGAATCCAGCGCACCCACACGCTGTTGTTGACATGGCCGAGCTCGTCAATGTCGGCGGGTTGCGCGGTGATGGCTTGAGCGAATATTCCCCCTCTCCCCGCCGGGGAGAG
>JAYWFN010000166.1:0-4093 GCA_043778785.1 Sphingomonas sp.
CGCGCCGACTTCGCGGGCTGCTTCGTGAATCACAATGCCGGTCAATTGTTAACACACGGCGTTATATCGAAGGAATAGAGCTCGAAATCTGCCAGCAGGAAGTTCTATTGTGCAGTCCGCTGACCTCGATCGAGCAGGTCGAGGAAGCCATTGCGGGTCTCGAACTGCTTGCGGACCTGCTTACACAACGCAAACGCTATCTTGCGGCGCTGGAAGCGGATTATTTTACAACATTGGTTAATTGACAACCTTAACGCTGAAAACTCGCTGCCAGCTCGACGTGCGTTGACCAGCGAAACTGACCGACTGGTGTTATTCGCTCGAGCCGGTAGCCATCATCAATGAGTGTTTTCGCGTCACGCGCAAAAGTCGCAGGATTGCATGAAACATAGGCAAGGCGAGCGACTGATGATCGCGCAATCTCGGCGATTTGCTCCTTTGCACCAGCGCGGGGGGGATCAAGGACGAGGCCATCAAAGCGGTTCAATTCATTCACGGACAGCGGTCGTCGGAAAAGGTCGCGATGCTCAACGCCGACACGCCGTGTTGCGATCAACGCAAGCGTTGCATCGCGCGCCCCTTCAACCGCATGAACTTTGCCCGGTAACGCCAACGCAAAAGTGCCCAGCCCGGCAAAGAGGTCCGCGACTGTCGTCGCACCTGACAACGCCTTTGCAACCGCATCAACCAGCGCTGCTTCGCCATCGGCCGTGGCCTGTAGAAACGCGCCTTCGGGCATCGTCACCGGCACGCCGCTCAACGTCACGGTCGCAACATCCGGCATGTAGCGCACACTGGGACCATAGCCCTCATCGAGCGAGAGCCGCACCAGTCCCTGAGTCTCGCCAAATGCGATCAATGCTTCGGTCCCCGCCAGCCCTTCGACCTCGAAGCCCCCAAGCATGAGGTCGATCCCCTGATCGCAACGCGTCATCGTTACGGTCGCCCTGCCCCGATCCCGCAGGACAGTCGCGAGCAATCGCCGCAATGGCGCAAACAGCGAAAAAAGCTCGGGCAAAATCACATGGCACTCGTTGAGGTCTATGATGCGATTGCTTGCGCCCTCGTTGAAGCCGAGGATCACGGCCCTACCGCGACGCTCCGCGCGCAAGGATGCCCGCCGCCGGGTCCGTGGCAGCGACAAATGTGGTGTGCTCATCGCTGGTGCATCGATCCCCTGTGCATGGAGTGCATGAACGATCCGGTCCGTTACATAGGTCGCATAAGCGGCATCGCTGACATGCTGGAGTTGGCAACCACCGCATGTCGGAAAATGGCGGCACGGCGGCGTGGCATGATCGGGGCCAGGATCTACGATACCGTCGCCGCGAAGCCAGTCCCCCGGTGCAGCAAGTGCTGCGTGGCGGCCGTCTGAAGTGACACCTTCGCCGCGCGAGGCTATACGGACGATCAGGTCAGCATCGCTCATAATGTTGCCGGCAGGCGATAACGATCTTCGCCAATCTTCACTTCGGTGCGTCCGTCGCTCAAGGGTTGGACGGAGATGGCGTCCGCTCCATCCGCAGTGTCGATACTACCGTCTGCCGTGAGCGTGAGCCGCCGGAACCCGCCGTCGTTATGGCGCACGACCAGACTGATGCCTTCACCGCGCTCGATGGCGCAGTCGTTCGCAAAATCCGATCCTTTGCCAATCGCGCATTCGACGCGATCATCGGGTTTGGCGGACGCTACCTTGTTTTCAATCACAGGCTCAGCACTGCACGCTGTAACGGTGAGCAGAAGCGCAGTGCTAAATATCCGCATAGACATGCCGCTCGGCTTTCGCGCCGGGATGCGTCACGGCGCCCTGCCATGCGGGACCGACATTCTGGGCATAGCGCCACAGCGCGCCCGCCTGATAATCGTTTACGCGCGGTTTCCAAGCTGCCTTGCGCGCGGCCATCGTGGCCTCATCCACGTTCAAGTCAATCGTGCCTGCCTCGGCATCAATGGCAATGATGTCGCCATCCTCGACGAGCGCAATGGGCCCGCCATCGCTTGCCTCGGGGCCGACATGGCCAATGCAGAAGCCGCGCGTTGCTCCGGAAAAGCGCCCGTCAGTCAGCAACGCGACACTTTCGCCCATGCCAAGCCCGTAGAGTGCAGCTGTGGTCGACAGCATTTCCCGCATCCCCGGCCCGCCCTTTGGCCCCTCGTAACGGATGACGATCACTTCACCCTCCCGGATCGCGCGGGCCTCAACGGCCGCAAAGCAGTCCTCTTCGCAATCGAAGACACGCGCAGGCCCTGCAAACTGGAGCTTAGCCAGCCCCGCCACTTTCACGATGGCTCCATCAGGCGCGAGCGATCCACGCAGACCAACGACGCCGCCCGTGGGCGTGATCGGCGTCTTGACGTCATAGATGACTTTCTGGTCGGGGTTCCACGTCACCTGCTCGATATTTTCGCCAAGCGTCTTGCCCGTCACGGTCATGCAATCACCAAAGAGAAGCCCTTCGCCGATCATCGTCTTCATCAGCATGTAGACACCACCCGCGTCATGCATGTCCTTGGCAACATATTTGCCGCCCGGCTTAAGGTCGGCGAGATAAGGCGTTGACCTGAACGCCTCGGCAACATCGAACAAATCGAAATCGATACCAGCCTCATTCGCCATTGCGGGAAGATGGAGTGCCGCGTTTGTCGATCCGCCTGTCGCTGCAACGATCCGCGCCCCGTTGATGAATGCTTCGCGTGTACATATGTCACGCGGTCTGATGTTGCGCGCCAGAAGCGCCATCACCTGCACCCCTGCGGCATGGGCAATCTGCTCACGCGACGCGTAAGGAGCAGGCACCATGTTACTGTTAGGCAGCGACAATCCCATCGCCTCGCCGACACAGGCCATCGTATTTGCCGTAAACTGTCCACCGCAAGCACCGTGGCCGGGGCATGCCACTTTTTCCAGCGCGTTGAGCTCTTCGATAGGGCAATTGCCTGATCCTGATGCGTAGCGGCCGACGGCTTCGAATACGTCGACCACGGTAACGTCACGGCCCTCAAACCGTCCTGGCAGAATCGAGCCACCGTAAACAAAAATGCTCGGCACGTTCAGCCGCAGCATGGCCATCATCATGCCTGGCAGACTCTTGTCGCATCCCGCAAAGCCGACCAGCGCGTCATAGCAATGGCCGCGCACACTCAGTTCGACCGAGTCGGCGATGACCTCCCGCGACACGAGCGAGGATTTCATGCCCTGATGCCCCATTGCGATGCCGTCGGTGACCGTGATCGTATTGAACCGTCGCGGCATGCCGCCGCCGGCTTCGACGCCCTTGCGACACACGTCGGCCTGTGCATCGAGCGTCGTGTTGCACGGCGCGCTGTCATTGCCTGCTGACACCACACCAACGAAAGGCCGCGCGATTTCTTCCTCAGTCAGGCCCATCGCGTAGTAATACGAACGATGCGGCGCGCGCTCGGGGCCGACCGACACATGGCGACTAGGCAATTTTGATTTATCAAACTGGTGCATGGCTATCGTGGTCTCCGCTGTGGCCTATGCCGACGACCTTCGGCTGACTCAATGATGCTTATGCGGCGCCCGTCGTGCGTTCGGCGAGAAAAATGTCCCAAGCTGCAATAAATAGCGCGGCAATAACCGGCCCGACAATGAAGCCGTTGATCCCCATCACGCTGATTCCGCCGAGCGTCGAGATCAGCACGACATAGTCGGGCATCCGCGTATCTTTACCGACAAGGATCGGGCGCAAGACATTATCGACCATGCCAATCACGAAAATGCCACAAGCGGTAAGCACAGCACCCTGCCAAGTCTGACCCGTCGCAAAGAGGTAGATTGCCACAGGCACCCAGATCAGTCCCGTGCCAACTGCGGGCAGCAGCGAGAGAAAGCCCATGACGACGCCCCAGAGCAAGGCAGCCTCGATCCCGATGAACCAGAAAACGATCCCACCGATAATCCCCTGAGCGATTGCGACAACAATGCTTCCTTTGATCGTCGCGCGGATCACAGTGGCAAACTTGTCGAAGAGATCACGCCGCTGCTGCACGGCCAACGGGATGCGCTCACCGATGGTGCGCGTCAGCCGCGATCCGTCACGCAGCAAAAAGAATGTGAGATAGAGCATAA
>JAYWFN010000167.1:0-4091 GCA_043778785.1 Sphingomonas sp.
TTGACGCGAACCGCCCTTCGACAGGCTCAGGACTGCGGTCGCAGCAAATCCTATCTGAAAGGCGGCTCGTTGAACGCCCGCAATTTGCGCGAATGCAGCTTTGCCCCCTCGCGACGGAGTTCGTTGCAGGCCTCGATCCCGATCCGCATATGCTCATTGATCGCGCGCTCGTAAAAGCGGTTGGCTTGGCCCGGCAGTTTCAACTCACCGTGCAAGGGCTTGTCCGACACGCACAGCAACGTTCCGTAAGGCACGCGGAATCGATACCCCTGCGCCGCAATCGTCGCGCTTTCCATGTCGATCCCAACCGCGCGGCTTTGCGAAAAGCGTAGCGCCGATTTCGAAAACATCAGTTCCCAGTTGCGGTCGTCGGTCGTCACGATGGTCCCTGTGCGCAGGCGGCGTTTCAGCACTTCGCCACTTTCGCCCGATACAGTCTCGGCGGCTCGCGCCATTGCCTGCTGCACTTCGGCAATCGCGGGAACGGGGATTTCGGGTGGCAAGACATCATCAAGGACATGATCGTCGCGAAGATAGGCGTGCGCGAGAACATAATCGCCGATGCGTTGCGAGGGGCGCAGGCCGCCGCAATGGCCGATCATCAGCCATGCCTCGGGCCGCATCACGGCCATGTGATCGGTAATTGTCTTGGCGTTCGACGGGCCGACACCGATGTTGACCAGCGTAATCCCGGTGCCGTCCTTGGCGCACAAATGCCATGCGGGCATCTGGTGCCGCCGCCACGCACTGTCGGTGATCGCCGCCTCTGGGTCTTGCGTGTCTCGATCAACAACGACCCCGCCCGCACCCGAAAGATGCGTATAGTTGCTGTCGCCCTTCAGCTGCTCGATGGCCCAGCGCGCGAACTCATCGACATAGCGGTGGTAATTGGTGAACAGGACATATTTCTGGACGTCTTCGGGCGGGGTGCCTGTATAGTGGCGCAACCGAGCGAGTGAGAAATCGGTGCGCAGCCCGTCGAACAGCGCCAGCGGACGCGGACCGCCTTCACCAACATCGAAGATGCCGTCGGCAATCTCGTCACCGATATGCGCAAGCTCGGTCGTCGGGAACCAGCGTGAGAGCTCGGTCGCGCTGATATCGTCGAGGTCCATGTCGGCGTCGAGGACATAGGGGAAGGGGATTTCCTGTCGCCCCGTGCCGACTTCGACCGTCACGTCATAATCGGCGATCAACAGGTCAAGCTGCTCCGTCAGATAATCTGCAAACAGCCGCGGCTTGGTAACGCTCGTCACATAATGCCCCGCTTGCGTCAGCCGCCCGAACGACCGCGTCGGGACGGGGCCGTTTTCTTCGCCCGAATAATGGACGCGAATTTCGGGGTAGGCAAAACTGCCGTCGCTGCGCGCAGTGGGGTTTGGCCGAGTGCCGTTTAGAACATAGGCCTGAATGGCCTCGCGCAGGCGGGTCGTCGCGGCAGTGAAAAGAGTGTCGAGCTGGTCAACAAGCTCGCGTCCGGATTGTGCTGTCATCGTCAGCGTCTATCCGCGAACGATGACAGTCGCAAGATGACGGCGTTTACAGCTGCTCGAGCATATACTCGGCGGCGGAAACACGGAATTCGCCGCCATCTTCGACGTTGAGCTGTTCGACCACGCCGTCGTTCACAACCATCGAGAAGCGCTGGCCACGCGTGCCCATGCCGAATTTGCTGCCGTCCATGGTCAGGCCGAGCGCCGTCACGAATTCGGCATTGCCGTCCGCCAGCATGGTAACCGCCGCAGCGCCGCCAGCCTTGCCCCATGCGCCCATGACAAATGCGTCGTTAACTGCGGTGCAAGCGATTTCGGCAATGCCCTTGGCGTGGAGCTCGGCCGCTTTTTCCACAAAACCGGGCAGGTGCTTGGCCGAACAGGTCGGGGTAAACGCGCCGGGAACCGAAAACAGTGCGACCTTGCGCCCTGCGAAATACTCTTGCGTCGAGACGGGGGCGGGGCCGGCATCGGTCACTTTGGTCAGCATGCCTGCGGGAATTTTGTCGCCAACTGAAATGGTCATGAGTCATCTCCTGAGAATTGGCCTGTCCTCTGCCCACTCGGCTCGCCGCATTCAAGGTCCGTCAGGTGATTTATTAACCGTTTCTAAACAGTTTTCGACAAGCATGGCGGTCCAAATCTGCGGGGGTCGATTGGGGTCAATAGGGAGTCACAAAAATGGTCAGAACACTCGTCATCGCAATCGCCGCTGCTGCAATCGTCGCGGCCCCTGCCCAAGCTTCTTGCTGGAAAGCCGATCAAATCGCCGCCGCAAAAGTGCGTGATTTCGAAACCATGCTCATGGTCTCTGCGCTCCGTTGCCGTGCACACGGCAACATGCTGGCGCGTTATAACAAGTTTGTCGTTCGGGCCCGTCCGGCGCTGACACAGGTCAACGACACGTTGCGCAGCCATTTTGCCGAAAGCGTCGGGCAAAGCCGCGCGTTGAATGCCTATGACAGCTATGTCACGCGCGTGGCCAATCGCTATGGCGCGGGCGCCGATGGCCTCAGTTGTAACGACCTGAGTTCGATCACCGATGCGGCGGTCAGTGAACGCCCGAGCTTTCAGGCGCTGGCCGATCTGGCGGAGCGCGCGGGGGTTCAGCCGCTTCTCGACGGCGGGCGATGCGCTGTCTCGGTTGCACGGCGATAGCATATAAAGAAATCTTTATATTTGCTTTTGAGCGGCAGCAACGGTAGGGCGCGGGGAATTCAAACCTGATCCGGAGATACCCCGTGGCCACTGCTGCTGTGCTCAACAACGCCGACTATGTTATTGCCGACATCGACCTCGCGGGCTTTGGCCGCCGCGAAATCGACATTGCCGAAACCGAAATGCCCGGTCTTATGGCGCTGCGCCGCGAATTCGGCGCGTCGAAGCCGCTGAAGGGTGCGCGCATCGTTGGCTCGCTGCACATGACAATCCAGACTGCCGTGCTCATTGAGACGCTGACCGCGCTGGGTGCCGATGTCCGCTGGGCGACGTGCAACATCTTCTCGACGCAGGATCATGCGGCGGCAGCAATTGCAGCAGCAGGTATTCCGGTGTTCGCGATCAAGGGCGAAAGCCTTGCCGATTATTGGGACTATGTCGGCCGCATTTTCGATTGGGGTACTGAAACCTCGAACATCATTCTCGATGATGGTGGCGATGCCACGATGTTTGCGCTGTGGGGCGCAAAGCTCGAGCGTGGTGAAACGTTCGGCGAGCCCGAGAATGAGGAAGAAGTCGAATTCCAGCGCGCGCTGAAGGCGTTTATCCGGGCGCGTCCCGGCTATCTGACCGAAACGGTCAAGACTCTGAAAGGTGTTTCGGAAGAAACCACCACCGGGGTTCACCGCCTCTATGAAATCGCGAAGAAGGGCGAATTGCCGTTCCCCGCGATCAACGTGAACGACAGCGTGACCAAATCGAAGTTCGACAATCTTTATGGTTGCAAGGAATCGCTCGTTGACGCGATCCGCCGCGCGACCGACGTCATGCTCGCGGGCAAGGTTGCCTGCGTGGCCGGCTTTGGCGATGTCGGCAAGGGCTCGGCGCAGAGCCTTCGCAATGGCGGCGCGCGCGTGATGGTCACCGAAGTCGATCCGATCTGCGCGCTGCAGGCGGCAATGGAAGGATTCGAAGTCGTTACGATGGAAGAGGCCGTCACACGCGCCGATATTTTCTGCACCGCGACCGGCAATGCCGACGTCATCACCGCCGATCACATGAAAGCGATGAAGCCGATGTCGATCGTCTGCAACATCGGGCACTTTGATTCGGAAATTCAGATTGCCGCGCTGTCCAACTACAAGTGGACCGAAGTGAAGCCGGGCACCGATCTGGTCGAATTCCCGGACGGCAAGCAGATTTTGGTTCTTGCCAAGGGTCGCCTTGTCAACCTCGGTTGCGCGACCGGCCACCCGTCATTCGTGATGTCGGCGAGTTTCACCAATCAGGTGCTCGCGCAGATCGAACTCTGGACCAAGGGCGAGAATTACAAAAACGAAGTCTATGTCCTGCCCAAGCACCTCGATGAAAAGGTCGCGATGCTCCACCTCGAAAAGCTCGGCGTAAAACTGACGAAACTCAGCGACAAACAAGCCGGCT
>JAYWFN010000168.1:0-9631 GCA_043778785.1 Sphingomonas sp.
TGCCTGACGGTGATCTTCAATCAACCGCTCTGTTGCATCAACCGATTCTTTCAAACTGGCGACCTTGCCCCCGAAAAGCCATGACCCAAGAAGGACGCCAACTACCGCCGCAAAAATTGTTAACGCTGCTGCAATTACTGTTCCCTGCGCTTCGGTCATAGATTGCCACATGCTGTGCTTCCTAAGCCATTTGATAGATTGCAGTGCCAGTCAAACTGTTCGGACCAGCAGCGGCAAGTTCGACATCGATAACATCGCCTATGGCAAACCGATCCCCGACGACATGCACCGATTGCAGCCACGGCGATTTGCCGATGAACTGGTCGGCCAGCTTGCCGCGCCGTTCGAGCAATATCTGTGTCGTCATCCCCACACTGGCTTCGTTAAACGCATGTTGCTGCACATTGATGGCAGCTTGCAACGCTTGCAGCCGCGCGTCCATCACCGGCTTTGGAATCTGCATGTCCATCGTCGCCGCCGGCGTGCCGGGGCGCGGCGAATAGGCAAAGCTATACGCTTGCGCATAGCCGACTTCGGCAATCAGGCTGAGTGTCGCCTCAAAATCGGCCTCGGATTCGCCGGGGAAACCGACAATGAAATCGCCCGACAAAGCAATATCGGGCCGCGCCTGCCGGACCCGGTCCAGCAACCGCAAATAGCTGTCGCGCGAATGGCTGCGGTTCATGCGCTTAAGGACAGGATCGCTCCCCGACTGCACAGGCAGGTGGAGATAGGGCATCAGTTTTTCGACATCGCGGTGCGCGTCGATCAAGCCCTGCTGCATGTCGTTGGGGTGGCTGGTCGTATAGCGAATACGATGCAGCCCCGGCAGCTTGTCGAGCGCGGCGATAATGTCATGCAAGCCTTTTCTTCCTTTGGGCCCACCATCGCCCCATGCATTCACATTCTGCCCGAGCAGCGTGATTTCCTTGGCCCCGCCCGCGATCAGCGCTTTGGCTTCGTCGATAATCGCATCAAACGGCCGCGAAACTTCAGCCCCGCGTGTATAGGGCACGACACAATAGGTGCAGAATTTGTCGCACCCTTCCTGCACGGTAAGGAAGGCCGACGGCCGCTGCGCCCCACGCGCGGGAAGCGCGCCGAACTTGGTCTCGGTCGGCATATCGGTATCGACCGCCCGCTGCCCCGCCGCTGCCTTTGCCACCAGTTGCGGCAACCGGTGATAGGCTTGCGGCCCGACGACACTATCAACCTCGCGGGCACGGCGGCTCACCTCTGCGCCCTCGGCCTGCGCCACGCACCCCGCCACCGCAATCATCGGGCGCGAGCCATCCTCGCGCTTCAGCGTCCCGATTTCGGAATAAACGCGGTGCACCGCTCGCTCACGGATATGGCAGGTGTTGAGCACGACCAGATCGGCCTCGGCCTCGCTCGTCGCTGCCATGCCTTCGGCGTCGAGCAATTCGCCCATGCGTTCGCCATCATAAACATTCATCTGGCAACCGAATGATTTGACGTGATAGGTTTTGGGCAGGGTCATAGCGGACATTATAGCGCCGCCTGCCCGTTGGCCCAATGGTCATGACCAATAAAATCGCCGACGCTTGCCCCCAAAACCGTTTCAAGCGCTGCTGCGATCCGGCTGCGGCTTTCGGCGGCAATTGCCTTGCGCCCCGGAAAGGCCGTCGGCTGAAACGGCTCAAGACAATGAATATCAAGCGGAAACGTCCCGGGCCGTGCCAGTACACGCAGCGCATTATTCTTGCCGCTTTCGACGCCGAGCCAGCCAATTTCGGGGCCAACGGCCGCATAATTGAGCATCAGCGGCTGAACAACGACGCCTTCGGGTGGGGGCTCCAATATCTTGAGCAGCGATGATTTGAAGGGCAGCAACGACTGTCCGTCATTGGTCGTCCCTTCCGGAAAAATGGTAATCGACCAGGTATCGGCAATGGCTTCGCGAAGGCGGTTGATCTGCTCGGCCACACCACTGCGATCTTCGCGCGCCACATAGACTGTGTGGTTCAGGTCGGCGAGCCAGCCGACAACAGGCGCCGTTTTGATTTCGGCTTTTGCCACAAACGCGCTGCCGGTTCGCCCGGCAATTGCCAAGATGTCGATCCAGTTGATGTGATTCGACACGTAGACGACGTTGCGCCGCACCGGCGTCCCGATCAGTTTGACCCGCGCGCCGGCAATCCGTGCGCCGCTTCGCAAAAACAGCCGCGGCCACGGCGATGACTGGCGCAAAAACCGCCAGATGCCGTGCGCCAGCACGCAAGGCACCAGGACGATGATCATCCCGATGCTTCGGGTCACGATGCGACACCAGCCCGAAAGCGCGATTGACGGGGGACGTCCCGCGGCGGCCTCAGCTCTTGCGATCGAGGGCGACGCCATAAAGCTCCATACGGTGGTCAACGAGGCGATAGCCGAGCTTTTCAGCGATGACTTTCTGCAACGCTTCCAATTCAGGATCGACGAATTCGATCACTTCGCCCGTCTCGACATTGATCAGATGATCATGATGCGCCTCGGCCGCCGCTTCATAACGCGCGCGACCGTCGCCAAAGTCATGCCGCTCGAGAATGCCAGCCTCTTCGAACAGGCGGACGGTGCGATACACTGTGGCAATCGAAATCCCCGGATCGATTGCCGACGAACGCGTATACAAGGCTTCGACATCGGGATGGTCTTCGGCTTCGGAAAGCACGCGCGCAATAACGCGGCGCTGCTCGGTTATCCGCAAGCCTTTTTCCGCGCAGAGCGCTTCGATATCAATGGGTCGATGCATTACGGTGACGCTAGCGCAAAGCCAGCGTCACCGCAAAGCGAAGATTCCGAGCAAACCGATTACCCTGAGCCTGTCGAAGGGTTGTCCTTCTTCCGCACCGATGGCGAAGGCGAAAGGACAAGGCTTCGACAAGCTCAGCCCAAACGGCCTTATTTCGCGGGGCCGCGCTTGCGCTTCGTGCCCAGACCAATAGCCTTGGCCAGCGTCCGTCGCTGTTCGGCATAGTTCGGCGCGACCATCGGATAATCATTGGGCAGGCCCCATTTGGCGCGATACTGATCGGGCGTCATGCCATAATGCGTCATCAAGTGACGCTTGAGCATCTTCAGCTTCTTGCCGTCTTCAAGACAGACAACATAGTCAGGCTTGATCGACGAGCGGATCGAAACCGCCGGCTCCTGCTTTTCGACAACCGCGACAATCGGTGTGCCAAGTGCCGCAAGCGCGGTATGCACATTCGAAATCAATGTCGGCAGATCGTTGACCGCAACGCTATTGTTGCTGACATGCGCTGCGACAATATCGGCAGTCAGCGTGATGAATGTTTCCTGCATTTCAATTGAGTCTGTCATTTTTAATATCCACTATAGATTTGAAAACGGTGTCGATGCGATAAAGCATTGATGATGCCGTAACTATAGCATTAGCTGACCTGAAACGGTGTGAGCAGTGCAAATTTTACGACAGTATCAGTCGATAGGTCAGCGCGTCAAAAATCTCGCCAAATGGACCGCGATAATAGCCACGACGTCGACCAACTTCGGCGAACCCGGCTGAAGAATAAAGTGTAATGGCTGGATTTCCGCTGCGGACTTCAAGAAAAACACGCGTAGCTTTCGCGGCGCGTGCGTCGGCAATCATTGCGGCCAGCAACTGTCTGCCGATGCCGTGATGCTGCATTTCGGGTGCAACCGCGAGCAACATCAATTCACATTCATCGAGGATGACGCGCGACAATGCAAAACCGACAGGCGAGTCGCGCCGGGCGACAATCAAGTGACTGCCGGGCATTGATACGACACCCAGACACTGCGATTCGGTCCATGCCTCGCCAAACTGCGCGCCGAAAGCGCTTGCCATAACGGGCATGATCGCGGGCAGGTCCGCCGCATCGCCACGGATGATTTCAATGCCGCTCATACGACCATCGGCCTGGCATCGGGCGAACGGCCATAAATCGGGCGCGCGGGCAGGGGTGCGTGTCGCAGCAACACCGCATTGCGGGCATCGGGCGGCACATCGCCCGCTCGCGCGCCCAAAATAACGGCGGCATCGCGGGACACGGACAGCAGTGGTGCAATATCGCGCAACGGATCATCGGCAAACGGCTGGACAAACACTTCGCCGTGCCCGCCTTCAATAACAACTGTCACGGCATCGCCACCATTGCGTGCGAACCAGTCCGCCGCAATCAGCGCCATCGAGGAAAACCCACACACCGGCACAGCCCAGCCAAAACCGAGTCCCCGCGCCGTCGCAATACCCACGCGGATGCCGGTAAAACTGCCCGGCCCGCAATCAACCCAGATTTCGTCGGCGCGGCCGCCGCCCGGCAACGCAGCAATCATCGGCATCAGGCGTTCGGCGTGGCCCCGCCCGACAACGGCAGCGTCGGACGCGGCCACAACGCCATCATCGATAAGCGCAACCGAACAAGCCGTGGTCGCGGTTTCGATCACAAGCCGCCGCACGCCTCAGACGCCAAACATCAAATGATGCTGTTGAACCGGTCGAAACCGGGACGCGGCAACCGGCCAAAGATCGTTGACGGATCGCCAACACCCAGTGTCGAGATGAAGTTCGACTTGAACGTCGTGCCGCCAAAGAACGCCGCATCGACGACCGCATTGTCGAACCCAGACATCGGTCCGGTATCAAGCCCCAATGCACGCGCCGCCATGATGAAATACGCGCCCTGCAACGATGAATTGCGGAATGCCGTCGCATCGATCATCGGCTGATTGCCGACGAACCAGCTTCGCGCATCGGTCGGCGGAAACAATTCGGGAAGCAGTTCGTAAAACTCCATATCCATGCCGATGATGACCGTGACCGGCGCGCTCAAAATCTTGGTCGCGTTTGCGGGCATTGCCAATGCCGCGAGCTTTGCCTTCGCTTCGGCGCTTTCGCACCACACCAGCCGCGCGGGAAGGCAGTTGGCCGACGTTGGCCCCCATTTCATGACCTCCCAGATCGCATCCATCTGTGCCCGCGATACGGGTGCGTCGGTGTAGCCATTGTAGCTGCGCGCCGTGCGAAACAACTGGTCGAGCGCGGCATCGTCAAGCGGTGCGGTCATCGGGGATCCTTAAACAGCAAGAACTTCGGTCACTTCGGGGACATAATGTTTGAGCAACGATTCGATGCCGTGCTTCAACGTCGCGGTCGATGACGGACACCCTGCGCACGCGCCCTGCATCTTGAGGTAAACCGTGCCTTTGTTGAAGCCCTGATAAATGATGTCACCGCCGTCGTTTGCCACCGCAGGGCGCACGCGCGTTTCGATCAAATCCTTGATCTGGTCGATGATGTCGGCATCTTGCGGATCATCGTTGAACGACGTTTCAGGCGCAACCGCAATGCCCGCCGCCGACGCCGGTTTGAACAGCGGCATCCCGCCGCTGAAATGATCGAGCATGATCGACAGCACATCAGGCTTCGCATCGGCCCAGTTGCTGCCCGGCCCGACCGTGACCGAGACGAAATCATGACCAAAGAAAACACCCTCAACATCGCCCAGCGTGAACAGCGCTTCGGCCAGCGGCGACGCTTCGGCTTCTTCGGGCGTCGCGAAGTCGCGGGTTCCCATATCCATGACCTTGCGGCCCGGCATGAACTTCAGCGTCGACGGATTCGGCGTGGTTTCGGTTTCGATCAGCATGATATGCATGTGGGGCGTGGGGGGGCGTGGGTCAACTGGCGCGATTGACCTCTTGTTCGCTGTTCGCCTTTGCGCCACCATTCCGGCATGATCAAAAAGCTACTCGCGCTCGCCGCCCTCCTCCTCGCCACCCCTGCGCTTGCCGATGGCTGGGTTGACAATGTCAACGGCGTCACGCTCGATGCGGCGGGCAAGGTCGTCCGCTTCAACGGCCTGACGATCACGACCGATGGCAAAGTCGGCAAGCTGCTCCAGCGCGGCGACAAGGTTGCCAAGCCCGACTGGAAATTCGACGGCAAGGGGCGGACGCTGCTCCCCGGCCTCATCGACGCGCATGGCCATGTCATGTCGCTCGGCTATGGCGCGCTGACGCTCGACTTGTCCGAAACCACGAGCCTCGCCGATGCCAAAGCCAAGATCACAGCCTATGCCGCTGCGCATCCCGATCGCCGCTGGATCATCGGGCGCGGCTGGAACCAGGAGAAATGGGGGCTGGGCCGTTTCCCGACCGCTGCCGATCTCGACGGCATCGCAGATCGCCCGATCTGGCTTGAGCGTGTCGATGGCCATGCCGGCTGGGCCAACGGGGCCGCCATGAAAGCGGCAGGCGTGACGGCAGCGACCAAAGCCCCGGCGGGGGGCCTGATCGACAACGGTGTCTTCGTCGACACGGCACAGGCTCTGATCGACAAGGCTGTTCCCGCGCCGCTGTCCAAAGACAATGACATTGCCTTTCTGAAAGCGCAGGAAATCCTGAAGGAATTCGGCATCACCGCGATCGCCGACATGGGCACATCGGTGTCCGACTGGAACACCTATCGCCGCGCGGGTGACGGCGGCCGCCTCCAAATCCGCATTTTCGGCTATTCGGCGGGCATCGAACCGATGCTCAGCATTGCCGGCGGCGAGCCAACCCCGTGGCTTTATGGCGACCGTCTCCGCCTCGGCGGCGTCAAGCTCTATACCGACGGCGCGCTCGGCTCGCGCGGCGCCTGTCTCAAGAAGCCTTATGCCGATGCGCCGACACAGACTGGCCTGTGCTTTCTTGACGATGCCAAGCTCCGCAACCTGATGACGCGCGCCGCGATGGACGGGTTCCAGACGGCAATTCACGCCATCGGCGACAAGGCGGACGCGCAAGTGCTTGACGCCATCGAAGACTTGGCCCCGACGTTCAAGGGCGACCGGCGCTGGCGGATCGAACATGCCCAGATTGTCGATCCGGTGGATCTCGCGCGCTTCGGCAAGAACGGCATCATCGCCTCGATGCAGCCGGTCCACCAGACGAGTGACCGGACGATGGCCGAAGTCCGCCTGGGGCCAGACCGGCTAAGCGGTGCCTATGCCTGGGCGACGATGCTGAAAAACGGCAGCCGCCTCGCCTTCGGGTCCGACGTCCCCGTCGAAAGCGCCAACCCCTTCCCCGGCCTCGCCGCCGCCATCACCCGCGAAGATGACAAGGGCCAGCCTTTCGGCGGCTGGCAACCACAGGAGCGCGTAACGCGCGAACAGGCGCTCGCCGGGTTCACCACCGGGGCTGCTTATGCGTCCTTTGCCGAGGACAAGGTCGGTCGGCTGTCCCCCGGCTTCCGTGCCGATTTCATCCTCGTCGACAAAAATCCGCTCGAAAGCACGCCCGCCGAAATCCGCGCCACCAAGGTTCAGGAAACGTGGATCGGCGGGATCAGGGTGTTCAAACGAAAAGCGCCGTAGTGCTGAGCCTGTCGAAGCGCGGTTAGGTGCACGAACCGTCCTTCGACAGGCTCAGGACTGCGGGAGCCCCGCCAACAACCCCGGCGTCAAAATCTGCGGCAGTTTCTGCGGCTCGCCCCCGCCCTTGGGGTAATAGAGATAAAGCGGCACGCCCGACGCGCCCTGTTCGCCCAGAAAGCGCGTGATTGTCGCGTCGCCGTTGGTCCAGTCGCCGGTCATCACCGTGACCCCGCCCGCCTTGAACGCCGCTTGCGCCACCCGCGTGTCGATCGCGCTCTTTTCATTGACCTTGCACGTTAGGCACCAGTCGGCAGTGAAATACAGGAACACCGGCTTGCCCTCGGCGCGCAGCGCCGCGAGCTTGTTCGCGGAAAAGGGCACGCCCGCATCGGCGGACGCTGCATTGCCATTGATCCGGTCGACCTTGATCGCCGCCGCGCCGCCCGCAAGCATCACGCCCATGATCGCCGCCATCACAACCGGTCGCCCAATCGGCTGCCGAAACCGGCTCCAGAACGCGCCAACCCCGATCACTGCCACGGTCACCAGCGCCCAATCCCCCACGACATTGCCCTGTTGCTGATAAACCAGCCACAACAGCGCCACGACCGTCAGCGCCATCGGAATGCTCAGGAAACGCTGGAATTTGCCCATCCACGCGCCGGGCTTTGGCATCATCCGCCGCAACGCCGGTACGAATCCGATGGCGAGAAACGGCAGCGCCAGTCCCAAACCAAGTCCTGCGAACACCGCCAGCGCCGCCGCAACCGGCAGCACAAGTGCCGCTCCCAAAGCCGCTGCCATGAACGGCCCGGTGCACGGCGTCGCGACAAATGCCGCGAGCACGCCCGTCCAGAACGACCCCTGCACCCCGCCTTTGCCCGCCAGCGCTTCGCCGCCGCCAAACGCACGCAACTCGAAGGCGCCTGCCAGATTGAGCGTGATCGCTGTCGCTAGCAGCAACAGAACAAACACAATCCAAGGCGACTGTAACTGAAATGCCCAGCCCACCTGCGTCCCCGCCGCGCGCAGGCCGAGCACCACCGCGCCGAGCGCAACACAGGTCAGCATCACACCGCCGGTATATGCCAGCGCCTCACGCTTCGCCGCTGCCTCGTTTCCACCAGCCCGCGCCAGGCTCAGCGCCTTCAAGCTCACGATCGGAAACACGCACGGCATCACGTTCAGCAGCAGTCCGCCCGCCAGCGCGCCCAGCAGCAACAGCGCCAGATTGCCCGGACCGGGCACGGCGGCGGCGGGTTCGATCGGTTCGCCCCCCGGCGTTACGGCGCCGGGCCGGGCGGCGAATTCGACCCCGTCGCCCGCGCGGTTGAGGCGCAGCACACCGCTCAGCGCCGGCGGGTCGGCAGCCGCCAGACCGGGCCGGGCCAGCGTGACGACCAGCAGGTCGCCCTGCCGCCGGAAGTCCTGCGGCGCGGCATAGGCGATCGCCTTGTCCTCGGCCGCGAAGATATGCGGGCCGTCCAGCTTCAGCGTGCGGGGCAGGGGGATACCCAGGCGGATGACCTTGCCGTCGATCCGGAACCGCGCCGGGCTGCCGAGCGGCGCGGGCAGGCGCGCCCGCCATGTGTCGAACTGCGGATCGGGCGGGGGCGTGGTACCCGGCTGCGCGATAGTCACCTCGGCGAACAGATCGGCGCGTTCCGGCACGCAGATCCGGTCGGTGCAGGCCAGCCATGCGGCATGGACGCGCACCGGCAGGCGCGTGCCGGGCGCAGCATTGGCGGGCAGCGTCAGCGGCACAAGCACCGCATAGGCGTCCTTGTAGACGTGGTTCATCAGCCCCGCGACCACCAGCGTATGCGGCACCGGATAGCGCAGCGGCGCGGTGCTGGCGCCTGGCGGCAGCGCCCATGCCAGCGTCATCCCAAAGCCCGCGTCGCCGGGGTTGGACCAGTAGCCGTGCCAGCCCTTGTCCGGCCGCATCGCGATGGCGAGGGTGACTGTTCCGCCCGGCGCGGCTGGCCCTTCGGCGCGCAGAGTCGCGGCGATGTGCGTGGGAGCCGCGTGCGCCGGCGCAGCAACCAGCGCGGCCATTACGCCAAGTACCTGCAATATGAGTGCAATGAGCCGGTGGCACGAGGGCATTGCCGGGGGATGACTCCGCGAAAGAAAGCCAATTACAGGCCAGAAACAGGGTTGCGCGGGGCGGGTGACCCCGGCATCCCGCGTCCCTGCCGTGTCGGCGCCGCTAATTCAAGGAATCATCATGCGGATCAGCCCTCTTGCGCCCGCTTTCGCCGCAGTTCTGGCTCTGGCGC
>JAYWFN010000169.1:0-4072 GCA_043778785.1 Sphingomonas sp.
CCGGAATGCCGAGCCGCGCCGCGTGATAGGCCAACCCCTGTGCGTGATTGCCCGCCGACGCCGCGATGACGCCCTTGGCCCGCGCCGCTTCGGGCATCAGCAGCAGCCGGTTGAGCGCGCCGCGTTCCTTGAACGCCGCCGTAAACTGGAGATTTTCGAACTTGAGATACACCGTCGCGCCGGTCAGCGCCGACAGCGTAATCGAATGCAACGTCGGCGTCCGCACGACATTCCCCGATATCCGCGCGGCCGCAGCTTCGATGTCGGACAGGGTAACGGGGGGGGGCATGGCGGCATTCATTTGATTTATTGCACCTAAACAGAAGGAAGGGAGGGTTTCACGCAAAGGCGCTAAGAAGAAGGAAAGGCGCAAAGGTTGTTTGCAATTCGTTTGACACCCATTTTGAAAGTCTCTTCGCCAAAGTTCATAAGCAAGCCGAGCGGCAAGTCCATCAGCCTAAGATACGTCAAGACCTGTTTGGCATGAACGGGCAGTGCCCGTTCAACCGATTTCAATTCAATGACCAATATGTCTTCGATCAGAAGATCAACCTTGAAGGCGTTGTGGAGCACAATGCCCTCAATCGTGGCACTAATCATTTTCTGGCGCTCCACCCGCAATCCACGCTCTTCAAGCATGGATGAAAGAAGTGTCTCGTAGACAGATTCAAACAGTCCCGGACCCAGTCGACGGTGGAGCCGCAAGCCGCAATCGACCGCTTCGCGCGCATAGGCCTCAACATACCCCAAACCCTTTGCGCCTTTCCTTCTACTTTGCGCCTTTGCGCGAACCCCTTTGCTCTCATTCGTCCCCTAGCACTGTTGAAAATGAGAGACTATGCCTGCCCTCATGGCAAAACTGGCATTTATCGGGCTCGGCGTCATGGGCGGGCAGATGGCGAAGCATCTGGCGGCGGCGGGGCACGACCTCACTGTCTATAACCGCACCCGCGCTAAGGCTGATGCCTGGGTTTCCGAGCACAAGGGCCCAAATGGATCTCGGGCCGTCGACAGCCCTGCCGAAGCCGCCAAAGACGCCGACGCCGTCATCGCCTGCGTCGGCAATGATGACGATCTCGCCTCGGTCACGCTCGGCCGCGATGGTGCATTCAGGGCGATGGCCAAAGGCGCGGTGTTCATCGATCACACCACGGTCTCCGCCAAAATCGCCCGCCAGCTTGCCGTCGAAGCCAAGGGCATGGGCCTGCACAGCGTCGATGCTCCCGTCACCGGCGGGCAAGTCGGCGCGCAGAACGGCACGCTCACCCTGATGTGCGGCGGGACGGACAAGGGGATCGCCGCCGCGTCGCCGTTCATGGAGGCCTACTCCAGCCGTATCGTCCATGTCGGCCCGCCCGGCGCGGGGCAGACGACCAAGATGTGCAATCAGATCGCATTCGCGGGCACCATCCAGTCGCTCGCCGAAGCCATGCGCTTTGCCCAAGCCGCCGACCTTGACCTCGACCGCGTCTTTGACTCGATCAGCGGCGGCGCGGCGGGCAGCTGGCAAATGACCAACCGCTGGGCGACAATGGTCAACGACGAATATGATTTCGGCTTCGCCGTCGACTGGATGCGCAAGGATCTGGGCCTCGCTTTCGAAGAAGCCCGCGCAAACGGCGCAACGCTTCCCGTCGCCGCGCTGGTCGATCAATTCTACGCCGAAGTCCAAGCCATCGGCGGCGGGCGACAGGACACGAGTGCGCTCGTGCGGCGGCTGAAGAAGGTTTGACCCCCGTGCTCCGGACCTGATCCGGAGCCCTGCACGACTTGGTGCTGTCCCCAAAACGCGAGGCTCCGGGTCAAGCCCGGAGCACAAAGGTTGAAATGGTCCATTAGATGGACTATTTCCCAGCGTGAGACCCAATCGAGTTATACCAATGCAAATCTCCGTAACCGAAGCCAAAGGCAAGCTAACCGATCTCGTCCGCCGCGCCGAAGCCGGTGACGAAGTCATCCTGACCCGTCATGGCCATGCCGCCGTCCGGTTGGTGCCCATGAAAGCCGCCACGGATCGCGAAAAGCGCCGCCAGCGAATCCAAAACATTATGGACGCCGCTGCTGTCAAAGCATCGCCCGGACCGTGTGCGGCGCGGAGTCAGGATTTCCTCTATGACGAGAACGGCCTTCCTGCGTGATTGCCGTCGATACGTCGGCACTGATGGCAATGTTGCGGAAGGAACCACCGGCAACTGCCTGCAAAGAAATCCTTGATAATGAAACGAGGCCGTTGATCTCCGCCGCCACGCTTGCCGAGGCGCTGGTTGTCGCGGATCGCCGTTCGCTCGGCACCGACATGAGGGCACTGGTCGACGCAATCGAATTCGAAGTCATGCCTGTCGACGCAGCGACAGCGGCGCGGGTCGCCGAAATCTATTCCCGCTGGGGCAAAGGCGTTCACCCTGCCAGCCTGAACATCATCGACTGCTTTGCTTATGACGTAGCGCGCAAGAATGATTGCCCGCTCCTCTATGTCGGCAATGATTTTGCGCAGACCGATGTGACGCCGGCAATAATCAGCGACTCTTGACCCCGACTCCCCACTCTGCGATTCTACGGAACGAAAAGGGGTCGGGACAATGGCTAGTCGCGCGAAAGTGGTTCGGATGCCGGTATGGCGTGATGCGGTGAAGCGTGGAGCGGTGCGCAGTGGCGCGCTCGTCGGTTCGGTCGCGCTCATTATCGCGTCGCTGCTCTTTGCGCTCGCCCTCGTCAGTTATCGACCCAGTGACCCCGCGATGAACACGGCGGCGGCTGGCCCCGCGAACAACTGGGTCGGCGGGCTCGGTGCGTGGACGTCGGACATCATGCTGTGGCTCGCGGGTCCGGCGATCATCCTGCTCGTCCCCGTCATGCTCATCACGGCCATTCGCCTGTGGCGCGATGTGCCCGTCAGCGGCTGGCGGCGACGCGCGCTCTGGGCAAGCATCGGCATCGCACTCATCGGCATCGGCCTCGCGCTATTCCGCAGCGACGCCGTCTTCGGCCTCCCGGCGGGCCTCGGCGGTGTCATCGGGCTTACGGGCGCAGGCGCGCTCAAATGGGGCCTTGCCTTCATTCCCGATGCGCAAATCCAGAGCATCGTCAATTTCGCGGGGGTCGCCATCCTCAGCATCACCGGTGTGGTTCTCTGGGCGCGCAGCCTTGACCTTGACGATGCCGAGCGCGCCTTCCTCTTCCGCCGCCGCGATCCCAATGCCCCGATCCCCGAACGCGCTGCCAAGCCTGCGCGCATCAGCGAGCCTGCCCCGCGCCCGACCACGCCCAGCGAACCACGCCCCCGCCCGATTATTGCCGACCGCAATTCGGCCCCCTCCACCGCAAAGAGCAAAAATCAGCAGACCAGCCTCGCGCTCAAGGACCGCTATGTCCTCCCCTCGCTCGACCTGCTCACCCCCGCCCCGCCCAGCCAGGGCCCGGTGATCGACAAGGCGGGCCTCGAACGCAACGCCCGCCTCCTCGAAACCGTGCTCGACGATTTCAAGGTCAAGGGCACGATCACCGAAGTCCGCCCCGGCCCCGTCGTCACGATGTACGAACTCGAACCCGAAGCGGGGATCAAGGCCAGCCGCGTCATCCAGCTGGCCGACGACATTGCGCGAAATATGTCCGCGCTCTCCGCCCGCGTCGCCACCATTCCGGGGCGCAGTGTCATCGGCATCGAACTGCCCAATGCGCGGCGTGAATCGGTCGTCCTCCACGAACTCATCGCATCGGCTGCGTTCGAGGATGGCGCCGGCTCGCTCCCGATCATCCTCGGCAAGAATATCGCCGGCGATCCCGTCATCGCCGATCTCGCGCCGATGCCGCATCTGCTTGTTGCGGGCACGACTGGTTCGGGCAAATCGGTCGGCCTTAATGCGATGATCGTCTCGCTGCTTTATCGCCTGACCCCCGATCAGTGCCGCATGATCATGATCGATCCCAAGATGCTCGAATTGTCGAGCTATGAAGACATCCCGCATCTCCTCGCCCCCGTCGTCACCGAACCCGCCAAGGCGATCCGCGCGCTCAAATGGGCAGTCGAGCAGATGGAGGAGCGCTACCGCATGATGGCGAGCGTCGGCGTCCG
>JAYWFN010000170.1:0-9463 GCA_043778785.1 Sphingomonas sp.
CGATATTGTCGTTCCACCACCAATTGCGGCGATCCTGCATTTTCTGGCGACCAACCTGCACAGCCAACGTCGTGCCAAAAAGACGGGTTTTCAGATACCACAAGGAATCGAGCCGGACCCCGGCCATGCTGCGCGCCCCGCCGCCGCCTTTGTAGAGTTCGGTCTCATCAGTCGCTTTGACGGCTGCGAAGACAACGTCGGTTTTCGACGGCAACCAGATGGCTTCAAGGGTCGCCTCGGGTGTGACAGTGACGTCGTCGTCCTCGGCACCGCGGACAAGTTCGTAAGCGCTACGCCCGCGCATCTCGACGCTCAGCTTACCACCAAGAATCAGGCGTTTGCCCAGCAGCGTCGTTTCGCGCTGCTTCTCCGGGCGGCTATCGTCGCTTGAGATGCCAAGCTCACGCGCCAAATCGAGTGCTGTTTTCGGCCGATTTTCATCGTCATTGTCGATGCGCGACGGTGAGACGTCACGCCTACGCTTTGTTGCCTTGCGCTCGAGCGGCTCTGCTGTGGTATCGCCGTCTTGGAAACGATGTGGTTGTGCGATTGCTCCCTCAGCTGCTGGCAAAGATTCGACCTGCCAAGCACTTGCGAACGTTATGGAAGGCGGGAGAAGAATGGGCACGATCGAGTCTCCCAGAATTATCAATTGGTTTTTTGGATGCGGCAGTTCCGCGTCGGGCTACGAGCGGTCGGGAGAGTGCTGGTGGTGGATCAATCAACTCGAGCCGTCGCAAGGCGGGCAAGAACCCGTTACGCCGAGTCACCTGACCGGTCGCGGCCATCCCGATGCAATATTTCGATGCGTGCTTGGTCGGCTGGACATGAAGCGCGCGCATAATCTTGTCGGCAATGCCGTTGCCACGCGCCGACTTAGTCTCGACGATGAACATATGGGCAGGAGCAGCACGAGCCACATCGTCAGACCTGAACGCCAGCCCGGTATCGATGGTCATCCGCTCACCGCCTTCCTTGGCAACTAGCGTGATCCGTTCATAATCGATGATCATCGCCGGATCGAGATCTTTGCCGAAATCTTGCTGATAGGTGTCGCGGAAGCGATTACCGACAAAATCCATGCATTGGTCATTGAGCGTGGATAGGTAAGCCTCGACCGGCATCCGGTGCTTGACCGTGACCGACCGTTTGTCCTTCAGCTTAATCTCGAGATAGCTGAACCCACTGTCAACATAGTCGCGCACCCGCACTTTGCAGCGTTTTCGGCGGCGCTCAAGATGATCGTAATAGCCGCGCAGTTCGGTGTCGTCGAAATAGCGGGTCGAGTAGCTAAAAGCACGCCTCCCGCCGATTTCGAGAATGTCGAATAGCTCGGCAAAGGCAGCAATCGCTGGAGCCAAGCGCGACGCAGGCAGGATGTATTTGTTGTCGAGCCGCGCGAGCATTTCGGCTTTGCTGTTCAGCGCATCGAGACTGATCGTCGTAAAGGGTTTGAGGTTTCGTTCAATCGTCGGGTCCATTGTTAGAGCTCCGTAAAGTAGCGTTCAGGGTTTGCGGAAAAAGACGCTGATCCGGGCAAGGTCATTGATGTAATCAAGCGCGGTGATCTGGTACCACATGACTTCAACGCCTAAACGTGAGGAGAGTTCTGCCCGCATCTGGGCCGGATCGGACAATGCATATGTGTCGATCTTGTCGAGTGTGATCTTCACACCATCGGCCGACTTCAAAAAGCGCGGGTGGTCGAGGACATAGGCACCAAACAGGACCATACCAACGACCATGCCGACGAAGGGCAATGTGGTGCCTTGCACCGAGCAGATCACGGCGATAGATATCGAACCAAAGAAATAGGTGATCTCTATCTTCGAGATCGGTTCGGACCGCAGGCTAAAAAGCGCGAGGATCGCGAACAGTCCGAACCCCGCAGCCACGCTGAACTGAACCGACGACAGTATGGTCAGCACCGAAAATGCAAAGATGTTGAACATCGACGCCGTCGTTGACAATTCCTTGTCGCGATACCGCCGGTAATACAGCCCGAACAGCAAGACCATCATGGCACCAATGTCGATGCCGAAACGGGCGAGCGTTTCAAAGCTGGGCAGAAAGTCGAGCATTCAACGTTCCTCGTGCGAGACCGCGTCGTATATCGACGTGTGTCAAAAATCTGTCACAAGACTGAAACGCTATGCCGTTTGATTTATTCCGAAGCGGTGAAAAATAATTGAAAAGATTGACTAATCGATCGATCAACACCGCACTTAGGGAACAAGCATGCCAAAGCCATAAACCGGATCACGCCCCGGAGCGCCGAGATCACGAGCGCTGCGTTCCATTTGTTTGATGCACGCGCGTGAACGCTCAGCGTTGGCAGTCTCAAGACATCGGGCGAGATAAGCCGATACAAACGGTGCTGCAAATGAAGTCCCACTGTGCGGACGCAAAATGCCATCGGGGGCCTCTGCACCAACGCCAACGCCGATTGCCGATATTTCAATGTAGCTCCCGCGATTTGCGTTGATGTAAACTCGACCGCTTCGGTCAATGGCCGTGACCGCGATCGCGCCTGGAGAAGCCGCTGGGAAAGCCGCCGGGGCGCTCGGGCCGCCATTCCCTGCCGCCGCAACCACAACATGGCCGCGTGCCGTCGCCAATGCGATCACGCGATCAACAAGTGCGTTTTGGGGGCCAGCAACACTTATGTTGATTACGGGGACCTTGCGCGCCACCATCCAGTTGACGGCGCGGGCAATTGCTTCTGCCGATGAATAGGGCCGACCGTCGGCGGCAAAGATGTTTGCACTGGTCAGCCGGACGGCACCTTGTCGCGCAAGGACCGACGCAACCGCTGTCCCATGGGCAAACGGTGGCTTACCCGACCTGTTCGCAAAATCCTGTGCTTCGATTCGGACCGGCCGCAACGTCGCCTGACGCCAAATGGCGGTATCGATAATACCGATCCACAATCGTTTGGGATTGGGTACTTTCATTTCGACCATGTCAGGACCAATCGACTTATCGAGACCGCCGCCGGTAACCCCGAAATAATGGTCAAACTCGTAGAATAATTCGGGGTTTCGGCTGCGGAGCGATTTCATGGCATCGGCTGCCGTCATTCCCTTTGGTGCGCGCAGGCGAACCATGACGAGATCAAGCGCCGGCAGCTTCACCATATCGATGACCGAAAAGCCCTGCTTGCGCACGGCTTCAATCTGATCCTTGTTGAGATCAAGCGAAATGATTTCGCCACGCCGCGTCGGAAATCCTCGGACGTCGAAATCGGGTGCCTCACGCGCCGCGAGACGCTGCCATGACAGACCGTCACCAAAATGTGACTCCGCGTCATTGGCTCTACCGGATGACCCCGAACCGCTATCTGAAGAACCGGAACCACTATTGGAAGATTTTGATCCACTGTTGGATGAGCCTGAATCGCTATCGGTATCACCCGACCCCACGCTGAAGTCGCCTGACCCGCTATTTGACGAACCGGAACCGCTGGTCGAAGAACCGGATCCCCAGGAGCCCGAGCCGGATCCCCAAGAACCCGAACCTGAAGAATCGGACCCGCCGCCGCTGCCGCCGCTGCCGCTCCCGCTACTGCCGCCACCTCCGCTGCTGCTGCCGGCGCTTTCGAAGTGGGTTGGAAGACCGGAAGCGAAAGAAGCGCGGGCCAACACGACCAAGCCCAAACCCACGACCAGCCCACAGACGTTAATCATCCTTCTCCATGGCGTACGTGTTTTGATCATGGCTGATCCTCTAGTAGGACAGGGTTCACCGATAACGTGTGTTAGCGACATTTATTCCCTTGTCGCCATCGAATTAAACTGGCAATTTCTTGACTCGCTGCCTTGCTGGTCGCAACGATTTTGGTCTTCTGGGAATAATTCTCCGCCCCCGTCGTTTGAGAGGTGACGGTTTGAGTGACCAAGATCAGTCGATGGCCATAACGATGGTCAGGGAAGAGATCGTTGCCCTTGTGCCTCGGCTGCGACGGTTCTGCCATGTGCTGACCCGATCGGTCGATGCCGGTGATGATCTGGCGCAATCGACGATCGAACGGGCGCTCAGTCGCATCGACCAGTGGCAAGCGGGGACAAGGCTCGACAGTTGGATGTTCAGGATCGCAAAGAATTTGTCGATTGACGAAGCCCGCGCCCGCGCACGACGCGGAGTAAAGGTCGATGTCGAAGCGCTTGATAATGCCATCGGCGACGATGGTCGGCGCATCGTTGAGGATCGTTCGGACCTTGTTCGTGTTCGGCAGGCAATTGCCGCCTTGCCGGACGATCAACGCGCGCTCGTTGCGCTGGTGATCATTGATGGCCAGTCTTACAAGGAAGCTGCGGCAATCATTGATATTCCGATCGGCACCGTCATGAGCCGAATTTCGCGGGCGCGACAATTCATCGATACATTTGTCAACGCGCCACCATCGGCATTGTCAGCATGACAAAACATTCGGAGGTCGGCCATGAACGACGATGAAAAGTTAAACGGGTTCCTGGACGGTGAGCTCGCCCCGGTCGACCATGCTGCAATGGAAGCTCGTATTGAAGCTGACCACGCCGCGCAGGTAAAACTTGATGCCATGCAGACGACCGACGATTTAGTTCGCGCAGCTTATAGCGACCCAATGAGCGAGCGGGTGCCCGATCGCTTTATGGCAGTGCTGGCTGGCGGGATTGCCGAGCCTACAAACAACACCCCGCGCGATCCTCAGGTCCCCCAGTCCAGCAACGACAACGCTCGCGGTCGCTGGCGGATGGGCGGTGCGATTGCAGCAAGTCTCACCGTTGGGCTATTGCTTGGCACACAAGTCATCTCGCGTGGCCATGGCGACGACAGCATTTCCCCGATCGCTCTCCGTGACGTGCTGAACGCGACGCCAAGTGCTCAAAGTGTTGCGCTTGCCTCCGGTGAGCGGATAACGCCGCAACTCAGTTTTCCAAAAGTAGGAGGCGGATATTGCCGTCAGTTCAATCTGGTATCGGCGGACCGATCACGCATGGGCATCGCCTGCACAAGCCACGGATCATGGACAATCGAAGCCCTTTTGCCCGCCACGGCGAAAGCGACTGCCAATGATGGCTATGCCGTTGCTGAGGGGCCAGCCGATCCTGGCTTAGCCGCCGTCATCGAAACACTCCGCGGCGGTGATCCGTTGGATAACGCCGGCGAGAGTGACTTGATTGAGCGCCACTGGAAATAAGCCGGAGGCAAGCGATCGCTGCGAGCTAACAGCATTTTTTGTAAACAAGGGCTCGCTATCGGCGAGTCGGCAACCGCGAACTTTGCGGTCGTTAAGCCGGCGACCCGACTAGCCCGAAAGCTGCCGTCCGTTTAGACCGCTCACCGGCATCGGGAGGCGGTAGGGTGCTGACAGATGGCTTCCAAGTTTGGAATCAGGATTTCAGCCGTTCATTCACGCAACGCCTCGTCCGGCAGCATTGTAGTGTGTTCCAGCGCGCTGCGGTAACATCACGATAAGCACGACGATGATCGCGGTTAGCACTGCTGATGCTAGTGGACGGCTGGAGTCCAGCCAGCCCTTGTCGATTGGCTTGTCAAGGAAGTCGCCGACCGCCGCACCAAGTGGGCGGGTAAGAATGAAGGCTACCCAGAAGAGCAGGATGCGGCTGACCTGCGTGCGGTAGAAGACCAGAACGAGGATCAGCAGTCCGGCTGCGAAGAAGCAGGCAGCACCGATATAAACAAGGCATTCCAAAGCGCACGCTTACTTCCAAAGTTACCTTCTGGGTTTTGATAAAAAATGTCCAAATTTGGCCGCTCACGCACCTAATGCTGGTAAGCCGGTCAGTGGCCCGTGCTCACTAAGCTTTTTTGCTAACGAAAGGGTGCGGCTCTATCAAGCCGCATCGATTCACTTTTGTTACGACATTATGCAATCAGAGCGCTTAGAAATTGACGCCAACTTGCAACCGGACCGAACGAGGCACCTGATAGCCATTGACTTGGCGATACGTGTTGCGAGGTGCACCGCTCGTTAAAGTGCCGCGCTCCTCAAAATCGAGGGCAGCTTTCGAATTAAGTACGTTGGTCACAGACACACGAACAAATCCGTCAAATACGTCCGACGGCACCTTAACTTGCGCATCTACGCTCAATTGCGTGAACCACTTCGACTCGAAAGCCGTTCCACGCTGAACAATTTGACGAGCCGGCACGACTTCGCCAGTCGCAAACGGCGTTGTCCGAACCGTACCATCCGCGTTCAAATTACAGTAGGTTCCGTTGGCTCCATAGAACCGAGCAGCATCGGGATCACGTGACGATGGCACTGTACCCAAACATCCAAATTTCCGCGGCGAGGTCACAGCAAGGTTGAAGCCCAGCGACAACCAATCTCGCGGCGCATAGCTGCCGAATAATTTGAAGTTATGGCGACGGTGATTTGGCGAAAAGCCAAAAGTCCCGTCCGCCAGACCGGGCAGATCGAAATCGACGGTTGCCCCAGTATCATCCTGTCCATTGTCAGATCGAACACCGCCTTCGGTATTCCCCTTGAGCGTCGACCAGGTATACGACCCTGACAAACTCCAGATACCATCGAACTCCCGGTCAATCTGTAACGTCACTGCTTGATATTTTCGCACAGCCTGCGGAATGCCTAACTCAGACGGTGAAAATGTAACGGTCCGTAGGCCTGTTTCGCTGTTTACAGGATCGCTAAACGTGATTGCGGCCGATGCACCTGGATTGAGAAGAACATATTGATGCGTACCGTTAAAGATCGTCTGACACGTTTCACCATCAGCATTTGGGCCATTCAAGTTTTTAGCCGTGCAGTATGTCCTAATAGCCGCATCCACCGCTGCGTCTTCCAAAGTGTTGTTCAGATCTCGCTTGGTGTAAAAAAGTCCAATCTTCACGCGCCCCAACCGATGTTCAGCGCCAATGATATACTCGTCTAGCGACTGAGACTTTAGATTACCCGAAATCAACGATGCAATCGCCCCGGGTTTGCCGTCACTGCGGATGATACATGTTCCCCCGCTATCGGGGCAAGCAGTCCCACCCCCCGGAGAGAGTTGTGCGCCCAAAATGGGTGTCCCATTCGCATTGACACCGTTCAACGCGAAGAACTTGTCATAATCGAGTTCGGCACCACCAAGCCGGTTATTCGTATTCGCTGCAATCGGCAAAAAATACCGCCCAAATGAACCATATATTTTCGTCCGCCCGTCACCGAACGCATCGCCCGAGAATCCGAGCCGCGGTCCCCATTGGTTACCTGATTTATAGTAGGCGATCCCAGCAATATTCCGGTTTGTGAACTTATCGTTGCGAACACCGATCTGCAAAGTGAGGCGGTTGCTGAACAACGACCAATTGTCCTGAAAGTAGAAGGACTCGTTCTCTGACTTGAACTGGCCTCCATTTCGGAAAAACCGAGAGGTGACGTACTGACCTGATGTGAACCCAAATTCGTCTGAAGCCGATCCATTTGAGTAAGTCAGTTGCCCACCGCCGTTTGAGAGAGTCACAATGTTTGTTGAAAGCTCTTCGCGGTCATACCCACCACGAATATGGTGCGAGCCGAGTAAGCTGAAGTACAGATCAACATCCCCGCGATAAAAGACTCGCTGGTCGGTGCTCAAATCGGCATTTGCAGTTGGATTCCCAATTTGCGTTGGCGTGCCGCTCCGCTCATCAATGATGGATGACAAATTCGGCGTGGTCGATTCAGTCGTGTCGCGGTCTTTATTTTTCCCATAAGCTGCCGACAGCGTGAGCCAGGGCGCAAAGGTGCCCGTATAGCGGCCAACGTAATTCCCGCCGCCCGACCGAAAAATGGTTTGTGAGTCGTAGTTGCCGGGCGTGTTCGTGACCGGATCATACCGCAATCCAGAACCAGGTGTGCCGAAGGTCGAACGCAGCGTGGTCGAGCGAGAGTTGAAATACGTAAACTCTAGGCGATGACCGTCGGTGATGATGCCATCAACCTTGAAGCCGTAAAATGGATCAGATGACTCATCGATACGATATTCAGTCCCTCGCAAAACTGGTGCGGCAGGAGTGGACCCTGCTGCAAGCGCCTGAAACGCTCGTGTTGTTTTCGTGTTACGCCAATTATAGATGCCGTAGATAAAAAGCCGGTCTTTAATGATTGGTCCCGATAGTTGCGCTATCACGTCTGTGCGCTCGAATTCTCGAACATCATTGTCCTCAAAAATAGTATTTGGTCGTTTACTGGATAGATCATTCGGCTCAAAATTGAATAGAAGACCACCATGATATTCGTTCGAACCCGATTTCGTAACAGCATTAACGATACCACCCGTTGCGCGCCCAAATTCAGCTTGGAAGCCGCCATTTTTTACTTCAACGGTTTTGTAAAAATCAAATGGCACAGCAACAGCGCCCAGCCCGGTCCTGAAGTTTGTAATGTTGAGACCGTTGAGGTAAAATGCATTTTCCGCGACGGATGCACCTGCAATGTTCGGCTGATCGCCAAACGCTGTATCTCCTGCCGTTGTGCCAGGAGACAGTTGCACAATCGAACTTATGCCTCGCGCGACAGGAATACGCGCTGCGACGTCCGTCACATCGATAACTGCGCCGGTTGTGGTTCGATCGAAATCAACAACCTTTAGCCGACCAGCAGTCACGATGATATCGGCCGTCGACGTATTGCCAGTCGCTACCAATGCAAACTGGTTTGCAGCTGAATCAAGATTTAAAACAACGTCGCTCGCGTTATAAGTATCAAAACCAGGAGCCTCGATGATTACGGTATAACTACCCGACGGTATCTGCCCGATACGAAACCCACCCGACGAGTTTGTTGTGACGACGCGCGTAAATCCTTGCTCATTGGATTTATACGTTACGGTCGCACCAGAAATAGCCTTTCCGTCTGTCCCAACGACCTTACCAGAAGCGGTGACGTTTGTGTAATCCTGTGCCGCCACAGGCACGGTCGTCAGCGCAGCAGCGGCCACGCTGGCCCCGAGCAACGCTACAGCGTGAAGCGCCGAATTGCGGCGCGAAAGAAATTTCAAAGCGACCCGATCGTTCACAGTTTTATCCTTTTATCTAAGCAACAGTACCGCTTATGTTTATTGAGGGTTGAACGGAGCGGACCTTCCGTTGATGAGTTAGCGGGCATAAATTGGCTGACACAATACGGCCAAAAGGACCGTAGCGATTTCGCTATTCGGTGTGCCATTTAGGAACCATAGACGCATGTCGCCTCGCGAGTGGGAATCCCCCACGGGACTCGACCGTCAGGTTCTATCCACTAGCCGTTAATTTTGAACGGCACCTGACCCCGCTTCAGAAAAACAAAGCTAAAAAACAGCATAAAAATGAAGTCATTGGCTCCATAAATCGTATAAAATACTCCCGCGAGGACATCCAGTTCGTAGATAGAACTCAGGGAACGCGAGGTTATTAAGGCCAGCCAAGCAATTACGTAAGCCAGTTTTTCAATAACAAAAACACCCACGAGCCACCGCGCCTGATTGTAGCT
>JAYWFN010000171.1:0-9452 GCA_043778785.1 Sphingomonas sp.
GAAGGGAGAGAGGAAGATAGCTTTGCCATCGCCGCGTCGATCCGCTCGACGGCGGGGGCAATCTTTGCGCCCGGCCAGACAGGCGCGGCAAAATAAAGCCGGTCGGCCAGCCGGTCGAACACGAGGATCAGCGTCGGCCGGACGAACATCATGTCGGGCAGGCCGAGCGGGTTTGCAGGCGGGCGGGGGAGTTTTTCAATGAGGCCGATGGTCTCATAACCGAAATAACCGACGAGGCAGGCAAGGACGCCGGGCAATCCCACCGGCACATCGATCCGGCACGACGCGACCAGCGCGCGCAGCGCGGTCATGCTGTCCTCGGCCAGTGATGCAAAATCGTCGCGGTTGGTCAGCCAGTGCCGGTTGATCTCGGCATTTGCCCCGTGCGCGCGGAACACCAGATCGGGTGCAAGACCGATCAGGCTGTATCGCCCGCGCACCGCGCCACCCTCGACCGATTCCAGGATGAAATCACCGCGTTCGGCCTCGAACAGCTTGAGCATGGCCGATACCGGTGTTTCGGTATCGGCAATCATGCTGCGCCAGATCAGCGCCGGGGCACCGGCATCAAGCTGCGCCTGTGCACGTGCGTCGGCTTCGGGCGTCACTAGCGCGCGGCGCCGCCGGTCAGCGACCGCTTGAAGGCAGCCAGCGCGGCATCGTTGCGCGTCACGCCGACCTTTGCTTTGATCGCCGCGGCAAACTGCTGGACATATTCATCGCCGACAAGGCGGCTGAGCTGCGCTTGCGTGGCGGCAACCAACGGCTGCGCCGCCTTGGGATCGCCCGGGACGATCTTGTCGAGATACACGACGAACCAGCCTGCGCCTTCGGGCACCGCGAGAACCTTCGCGCGCTTTTCGACCATGCTGAACATCATCGTCAGCGCGGGGGGCACTTTGTCGGGGCTTTGGACGATTTCGAGTCGTCGACCGCTCGCAGGCCGCGGGGCGGGCAGTTTGACGCCAGCGCCGGACAGCGCTTGTGCAAAGGCCATGCCCTTGTTCACATTGGCGGCAACGGCTTCGGCCACGCGGCGCGCTGCCATGGTCGCCTTGTCGACCTGCGCATCGGCCATGACCTGATTGCGGATGTCCGCCAGCGCCTTGGGTGCCGACGGGATGATCCGGTCCATATGATACAGCACATAAGCGGTTCCGTTGCCGATCGATGCGACTTGCGGATCGTCGCCGCTATCGGCCTGAAACGCATCGCGCAGCAGCGGCTGCAATTCGGGGGGCAGCGTGAAGCCGGGGACGTCGGGGGCGATGCCGCTCGCCGTAATTGCTGGTGTTGACGTTGGTGCCAGCGCATATTTTTTTGCGACATCGTCAAATGTGGCACCACCATTGATCTCATCCTCGACCTTGGCGACGAAATCGGCGAGGGCTTCGTCGGTTTTGACTTTCGACAGTTCGGCAACAAGCTCCCCGCGCACGGCGGCAAGCGGTTGCGCGGCGATGGCGGTGACTGAGTCAACGCGAACGATGTGAAAGCCGAGTCCCGATTGCGCGAGCGCCGCAAAGCCGCCCTTTGGCGCTGTGAATGCTGCTTCGGCAACGCGCGGGCCAGTCAGCTTTTCGAACGCAGGCTTGTCGGTCGCGCTGACGGCCAGCGCTTCGAGTCCGACCGATTTGGCGGCATCGGCCATCGATGTGCCACCGCGCACTTTGGCGAGCAGGCTTTCGGCATCGCTCTGTTTCTGGATGATGATCTGCGTAAACCCGCGCGTTTCGCGACCGGCATATTTCGACGCTGCTGCCTTATACGCAGCCGCGATTTCGGCTTCGGTGGGCACGGCGCTGGCGGCAAAACGGGTGCGGTCGAACTGCGCGAGCTTGATCGTCCGGCGTTCGGGCACGGTGTAACGCGCGATGTTGCGCTTGTAGTAATCAGCCACCTCAATGTCGGGCAGCGGCGTATTCGAGGCGAACGCGACCGACGGGACCACCCCGATCTGTCCCTGCCGGGTCTCCAGCATCAGCGTCGCATAAGGCGCCACCAATGTTGCCGGCGCGCGGGCACCGCCCGCAACGGGCACAAGCAGCATCTTGGTGATCGCTTCGCGGCCAAAATCGGCGCGCAGTTGATTTTCCGGAATTTTGCGCTGCGCTAGGATGTTGAGGAATGTCGTGCGGTCGAACTGGCCGTTGGGGCCGTTGAACGCCGCAATGCTGGCAATCGCGCCATCGACGAGCTTGCGGCTGGCAACGATGCCGTTGCTCGTGGCATATTGTTCGAACGCGCTGCCGTTGATCATCTGGTCGATGGTCTGTTCAGCACCGCCCTCGGCGACAAATGCTGCCATGTCGAGTTCGGGCTTCTGCTGCCGCGCGCCTTCGAGCTGTGTCTGGATCCGGCGTTGCGCTTCATTTTCGGCAACAACAATATTGCCGACCCTGGCAATCGCGCCGCCCGTGCCCGCAGCACCGCCGAACATCGATTTGCCTTCATAAAGCGTGACGATGAACGCAATGACGACAAGCGCAAAAATGGCGAGGCCGAGCGGTTTTTTCGCAAAGTTGCGGAAGAATGTAAGCATGAGTGCGGCAATCCGGCCTTGAGCAATGACTGCGGTCCCCATAGAGCGGGGGAATGACTCTACGCAAGCTGATCGCCGGAAACTGGAAAATGAATGGCAGCGTGGCGGCGCTGACGGAAATTGACGCGATTGCGGCGGCCGCGATGCCGCTTGCTGTTGATGTTGCGATCTGTCCGCCGTTCACGTTGATTGCCGCGGCCTGCGGTCGTGGGCTGCCGATTGGCGCGCAGGATTGCTATGCCAAGGCTTCGGGCGCGCATACCGGCTGTGTTTCGGCGGATATGCTGGCCGAAGCGGGCGCAACCTATTGCATCGTCGGACACAGCGAGCGGCGCGCTGATAATGGTGAGACCGATGCTGACGTCCGCGCGAAAGCAGAGGCCGCGATTGCCGCCGGGATGACCGCCATCGTCTGCGTCGGCGAAACGCTGACCGAGCGTGACGCAGGCGAGGCAGTCGCTGTTGTAAAGCGTCAGCTGGCGGGATCACTGCCCGGCATTCTCGACAAGACAGTGGTGGCGTATGAACCCGTCTGGGCGATCGGCACCGGGCGGACACCGTCTGCCGAAGACGTGGCGGAAATCCACGCCGAAATTCGGGCGATTGTCGGGGACGCGGTGCGCATTCTTTATGGCGGGTCAGTCAAGGCATCGAACGCCGCTGAACTGCTTCACGTCGAGAATGTCGACGGTGCGCTGGTCGGCGGCGCGAGCCTGACGGCGGCGGATTTCGTGCCGATCATCGAAGCGGCCTAGCGCCGTGTCGCGCTGGTATCCGGCCGTCGATTCGCATTGGAGCGCCAGCAACGCCGCGAAAATGGGGGTCTTTGGCGCGCTGGGTTTCGCGGCGTGGATCGGCATCCCGACACTGCTGCTCGTCGCTTTTCATCCTCGCCAGATTGTTTCGGGCCTTATCAGCCCGCTCGAGATTGCGATTGCGGCGCTGCTCGCCGGCTTCGCGGTGGTCACGGCGTGGCGTTTTCGCCAGCATAAAGGCTTGGTTGTCGGCCCGATCCTGCTCGTGGCGCTGGTCATCGAAGTCGCCAAGCGGCTGATCCTGACCGCGAACGGCACGCTCAGTTTCGGGGTGTTCGATGCCGTGCTGACATTCATGATGTTTTTCGGGCTGTTGAACGGCATTCGCGGCGCGCGCGCGCTGCGGCATTTGCCGCCCGATGGCGATCTGGAAGCGATTTTCGAATAGCGCGGACCCGTGTTGCGGCAGCGCCTGCCATCGGCTAAGGGCGGTGCCACTTCCGACATTCGAAAAGCCTTTCCAGATCATGTTCACATTCCTGCTCGTCGTCCAAGCACTGATCGCCGCCAGCCTGGTCGGCGTCATCCTGATGCAGCAATCCGAAGGCGGCGGTCTTGGCATGGGCGGTTCGCCTACGGGCCTGATGTCGGCGCGTGGTGCTGCAAATTTCCTGACGCGGGCAACGGGCATTCTGGCCGTTACATTTGTGAGCCTGTCGATTGCGCTCGCCGTGCTCGCCACGCAAAAGACCACGGCGAAGACGATCGATACCTCGCTCGCCCGCAAGCCAGCGCCGGTTGCGCCTGCGCCCGTCGTGCCGCTGTCGGGGGATCCCGCAGCACAGCCTGCGCCCGCGACGACGGCGCCTGTAACGACAGCACCCGAACCCGTGGTGCCAATGGCCGCCGCGCCCAAGGCGAACGCAACACCCAAACCCGCCGCCCCAAAGCAGGTCGCGCCCAAAGTCGTCCCGACACGCAGCTTGCCGACGCCGCTCTTGTCGAACAATCCGACACCGGCACCGACCGACGCCGATCGCAACGCCAACTAAATCCTCGAAAAACCGATTCGCTGCCTTGCGTGGTGCGCGTCGGGCCGTCTAAGCGCATCCTCCCATGGCGCGGTTTATTTTTATCACCGGCGGCGTGGTTTCCTCGCTTGGCAAAGGACTGATGGCGGCGTCGCTGGCAGCGCTGTTGCAAGCGCGTGGTTACCGCGTGCGCATCCGAAAATTCGATCCCTATCTCAACGTCGATCCCGGCACGATGTCGCCGTATCAGCATGGCGAAGTCTATGTGACCGACGACGGCGCGGAGACTGATCTCGACCTCGGCCATTATGAGCGCTTTACCGGCGTTGCGTCGCGCCAGTCGGACAATGTGACCAGTGGCCGCATCTATCAACAGATCATCGCCCGCGAGCGGCGCGGCGATTATCTCGGCGCGACGGTGCAGGTCATCCCGCATGTCACCGATGCGATCAAGGCATTTGCGCTCAACGAAATCGACGATCTCGACTTCGTGTTGTGCGAAATCGGCGGGACAGTGGGCGACATCGAATCGCTGCCGTTTATCGAAGCCATCCGCCAGCTGCGCAACGACCTTGGTCGCGGCAACAGCGTGTCGATCCATGTGACGCTGGTGCCCTATATCGCGGCGGCGGGCGAGTTGAAGACCAAGCCGACGCAGCACAGCGTGCGCGAACTCGCCGCGCTGGGTGTTCAGCCCGACGTGCTGGTGTGCCGCTGCGAGCAGCCGTTGCCGTTGAGCGATCGCGCCAAGATCGCGCTGTTCTGCAACGTCCGCAAGGAAGCCGTGATCCCGGCGCTCGATGCCAAATCAATCTATGCCGTGCCGCTGCAATATCACCGCGAAGGCTTGGACGAGGAAGTTCTGCGCGCGTTCGGGATCGAAGCTGCTGTGGACCCCGATCTGTCGCGCTGGTCCGACATCGAGGATCGGCTGGGCAACACCGAAGGCGACGTGACCATCGGTGTCGTCGGCAAATATGTCGGGCTGCCCGATGCCTATAAATCGTTGAATGAAGCGCTGATCCACGGCGGCCTCGCCAACCGGGTAAAGGTCAACATCGTCTGGCTCGATGCCGAAATGTTCGAAACCGGTGGTGATCTGGCCGCGCAGCTCGAGCCGATGCACGCTATTCTTGTCCCCGGCGGCTTTGGCGAGCGCGGGTCCGAAGGCAAAATCGAAAGCGTCCGCTTTGCCCGCGAACATAAAGTGCCGTTTTTCGGCATCTGCCTCGGCATGCAAATGGCCTGCATCGAAGGTGCGCGGAACATGGCGGGGATCGCGCAAGCCTCGACCACCGAATTCGGCCCCACCGCAGAACCGGTCGTCGGCCTGATCACCGAATGGCTGAGCGCCGAGGGGTTGCAGAAGCGCGAGGCCGATGGCGACATGGGCGGGACGATGCGGCTCGGGGCTTATCCGGCCAAGCTCGGCGGCAACAGCCAGGTCGCGGGCATTTATGGCGCGACCGAAATCAGCGAGCGCCACCGCCACCGCTACGAAGTCAATGCGCATTACAAAGACGCGCTGGAAGGGCAGGGGCTGATCTTCAGCGGCATGTCGCCCGACGGCACGCTGCCCGAAATCGTCGAGCGCCCCGATCACCCGTGGTTCGTCGGCGTGCAGTTTCACCCCGAGTTGAAGAGCAAACCGTTCGACCCGCATCCCCTGTTTGCGAGTTTCATCGAAGCGGCGGTCAAGCAGAGCCGCCTCGTCTGATCCCTTGCGCTGGGCAGTGCCAGCGGCCACATCGAGCAAATGGACGATCAACGCACCGACATTGCCCAAATCCTGACGCCGCTCGTGCGCCGTGTCCTTGCGCCGAACCCGTCGCCCTTCACGTTTACGGGCACGCAGACTTATATCGTCGGGCCAAATACAAGAGGGGGCGAAGTTGCCGTGATTGATCCTGGTCCCGCCGACCCCGCGCATATCGACGGTATCCTCGCGGCGACGCAGGGCGAGCGCATCACCACCATCATTTGCACGCATACGCACCGTGACCATTCGCCTGCTGCGGCGCCGCTGAAAGCCGCCACGGGTGCCAAGATTATTGGCTGTGCGCCGCTGACGCTCGAAGATGACGGCCCGCGCGCCGACGCCGCGTTCGACACGACTTACACGCCCGACCGCATTCTGACCGATGGCGAGCGGCTGTCCGGCCCCGGCTGGACGCTCGAAACCGTGGCCACGCCCGGGCACACCTCGAATCATCTGTGCTTTCACCTCATCGAGGAAAACGCTCTCTTCACCGGCGATCATGTCATGGGCTGGTCGACCACTGTCGTCTCGCCGCCCGATGGCGACATGGCCGATTATATGCGCAGCCTCGACAGACTGATGGCGCGGACCGATGCCGTCTATTACCCCGCGCACGGCGAGCCGGTGACCAAGCCGCAACAGTTCGTTCGCGGACTGGCGGGCCACAGGAAACAGCGCGAGCGCCAGATTCTGCGGATGCTCGAAAGCGGCGAAGGCGTGATCGCCGACATGGTCCCCAAAATGTATGCGGGGATCGACGAACGGCTTTACGGCGCGGCGGGGCGCTCGGTCCTTGCCCATCTGATCGATTTGTGTGACCGGGGGCAGGTGCATGAAGCAGCAGGACGCTGGGTCGCAGGATGAGCGGTAGTCGCATTTTCGGCGTATTGGTGGTTGTTGTTCTGGTCGCGATTGGCTGGTTCGTCTTTCAGCGCCAGCAAGCAGCGCAAGAAGCGCGCTCGGTCGGCATCGAAGTTTCGCGCACGATTACCGCCAGCTTTGCGGGCATGAACGCGCTCAAAGTCGGCACGGTCAGCGGTGATGTCTTGTCCAGCAGCAACACCACGACTTTTTTTGGCACGATGCCCGTCGTCCAGCGCAATCGCGCGCCTTATTCAGTCGATTATTTCGTTGATCTGTCTAAACTGTCCGCAGCGAATTACCGCTGGAACGCGACCACGCGCACGATGAGCATCGACGTGCCCGACGTGACGATTGCCGCGCCCAACATCGACGGCGCGAAAGCCGCCATCGCCCAGCAAGGTCTCTATATTTCGCGCGACGCGGGGATCATGCTGCAACAGCAAGCCGCCGAACGCGCGAATGCTGCTGCGCGCAAGACAGCCCAAGACCCCAAATACATCGCCCAAGCCCGCGCCAACGCCCGTATTGCTATTGCGCAACTGGCCAGCGCTCCGTTGAAAGCGGCGGGGCTGGGCACTGTCCGCGTCGCGGTACGCTTTCCGATTGACCCGAAACCTACGTCGGTGGCGCAGGAGGATTGGGACAGATCGACGCCCGTTGCGGAGATTTTGGCCCGCTAGCCACGCAAAAACCGCTTGTCCTGAGTCCGTCGAAGGACTGTTCTTCTTCTGACCCCATCCCTAAGTAAGGGTAACCCTTCGACAAGCTCAGGGTGAACGGAGTTTTGTGTGACGTTTCAGACTAAATCATTGACCGGCCTCGACCTCCGCGACGAAATCAACCGGCTGCGCAAGGAGCGCAACGCTGTCATCCTCGCGCATTATTATCAAAAGCCCGAAATTCAGGACATTGCCGATTTCGTCGGCGACAGTCTCGATCTTTCGCGCAAAGCCGCCGCAACCAATGCCGACGTCATCGCCTTTTGCGGTGTCAAGTTCATGGCCGACACCGCGAAAATCCTGTCGCCCGACAAGATCGTGGTGCTGCCCGACATGGACGCGGGGTGCAGCCTCGAGGATTCATGCCCGCCAGACAAATTCGCTGCGTTCCGCCGCGCGCATCCCGATCATATCGCGCTGACCTACATTAATTGCTCGACCGAAGTGAAAGCGCTGAGCGACATCATCGTCACCTCGTCGTCGGCGGATAAAATCCTGTCGCAAATCCCGATGGATCAGAAAATCATCTTCGGGCCGGACAAGCATCTCGGCGGCTATCTCGCGCGCAAGACCGGGCGTGACATGCTGCTCTGGCCCGGCGTGTGCATCGTGCACGAGGCATTCAGCGAAACCGAACTGATCAAACTCAAAGCCAAGCACCCCGGCGCGCCGGTGGCCGCACACCCCGAATGCCCCGCGCATATCCTTGACCACGCCGATTATGTCGGCAGCACCAGCGGCATCCTCGCGTTTGCCAAGGACTTCCCCGGCGACACGCTGATCGTCGCCACCGAACCGCACATCATGCACCAGATGGAAAAGGCGCTGCCCGAAAAGCATTTCATCGGTGCCCCCGGCGCAGATGGCAACTGCAACTGCAACATCTGCCCCTATATGGCGCTGAATACGATGGAGAAATTGTACGTCGCGCTCCGCGATCTCCAGCCAAGGATCGAGATTGAGGAAGGGCTGCGGCTCGCCGCGAAGAAGTCGCTCGACCGGATGCTCGAGATGGCGGGGAGCACCGTCGGGCAGGGGGATTTGGGGGCGCCCAAGGTCGCGAGCCGGTGACGTTCGAAAACCCGCTCTTTTTCTGGCTCGCGCCGCTATGGATATTCGGCTGGATTGGTATCTCGATTGTGTTCAGGCTCACGCGTGGCAAATCGATATTCCCTAAGCGACCTGAAGGTACCCTGTTCTACGAAGGATGGGCATCCGGACGCTCCTTGGCGACCCTATGGGGTCGGCTTGGTGGTGCCCGCAATTGTTTGATGATTGCCATTACGCCGCAAGAGCTAATTGTTACGCCTCGATTTCCTTTCAATTTGATGTTCCTGCCAGAAATTTATGGGCTGGAAGCGCGAATGCCACGTTCGCAAGTTAAAGTAGAAAACTCGTATAGCGGGATATTGAAACGAGGCGCCATTGTCACTGTTGGTGGGGCTGATCCCGCCAGGATTGAGCTTATGCCGAGAAATAAGGCGGGGTTTCTAGCAGCATTGGAACGGAGCTGATCCCAGCACGTACTGGGTGATGGTCTTAACGTCCTCCCCGGAACGGGGAGGGGGACACCGGAGAGTGGTGGAGGGGCAGTTCCGCGCACCGAGCAGCACTTCGATGCGCAACTGCCCCTCCGTCAGCCCAAGCGGGCTGCCACCAGTGTCGGGTCGTCCAGTCCCCCGGACTGGACTTGAATTGCTGGGGGCAATTCAACCCGACACTCGTCCCGGGGAGGATTTAGAAAGCACTACCACTCCTGCTTCGCGCCTTTTCTTCTACTTC
>JAYWFN010000172.1:0-4004 GCA_043778785.1 Sphingomonas sp.
CCGAGCTCTTCCATCTTCTTGACAAGGCTGGCTTCGGAATAGCGCGGTGGCGGCTGGGTAAAATGCTGTTCGGCATTCACCGCTTTTTTGGCGGGTGCATCACCGGTTGAAAGACGCGGCAAACGGCGTGCGTCTTCGTCGTCGCTGTCGTCGCGGCCTTCTTCATAAAGCGCAAGATAACCGGGGAACAGGACGACTTGCCCCGTCGCGCGCAGCGCCGTTTGCCCGGTGCCATCAGCCATTTCGATGCTGGTCCGCTCCAGCCGCGCCGAGGCCATCTGGCTGGCTGTCGCGCGTTTGAAGATCAGCTCATAGAGCTTGGCATGATCGCCCGATCCGGCGCGTTCCTTGCTGAAATCGGTGGGACGGATGGCTTCGTGCGCTTCCTGCGCGTTCTTGGCTTTGGTCGTGTAAACGCGCGGTTTGTCCGGAACATAGGACGCATCATAGCGCTTGGCGATGGCCCCGCGCGCGGCCGAAATCGCGCTGTGGTCCATCTGCACACCATCCGTCCGCATGTAAGTAATCGCGCCGTCCTCGTAGAGCCCCTGCGCGAGCCGCATCGTGTGACTTGCCGAAAAGCCGAGTTTGCGCGCGGCCTCCTGTTGCAAGGTCGATGTCGTAAACGGCGGCGGCGGATTGCGCGTCAGTGGTTTGGTTTCGACGTCCTGAACGGTGAAATGGCCGCTTTTGACAGCGGCCTTGGCAGCCATCGCATCGCCTTCGTTGCCGATGGTCAGCCGGTCGATCTTGTCGCCTTTCCAGCGGACCAGCCGCCCGAGGAACGCCGTGCCATCATGCTCCAGATCAGCAACAACCGACCAATACTCCTGGGCCCGGAACGCTTCGATTTCGCGCTCGCGATCAACGATCATCCGCAGCGTGACTGACTGAACCCGCCCCGCCGATTTCGCCCCCGGCAGCTTGCGCCACAGCACCGGCGACAAGGTAAATCCAACCAAATAATCGAGCGCCCGTCGCGCACGATAGGCATCGATCAGGTCATCGTCGAGCACACGCGGCGCGGCCATTGCTTCCAGCACGGCCGCCTTTGTGATCGCGTTGAACGTGACGCGCTCGACTTCTTTGGGCAGCACTTTCTTCTTCGCCAGCACTTCGCGGACATGCCACGAGATTGCTTCGCCTTCGCGGTCCGGGTCGGTCGCGAGGATCAGGCGGTCAGCAGTCTTGGCAAGGTCGGTGATGGCCTTCAATTGTTTTGCCTTGTCGGCGTAGTTTTCCCACTCCATCGCAAAGCCATCGTCAGGGTTCACCGAACCGTCTTTGGGCGGCAGGTCGCGGACGTGGCCGTAGGACGCGAGGACGCGGAAGTCCTTGCCCAGATAGCCTTCAATGGTTTTGGCTTTGGCCGGCGATTCAACAATGACGAGTTGCATGGGTGTAAAAATCGTCCCTTACGTGTGCGTGCGAGGGTGGCGGGGAGTTCGGGGCGTCGTCAAGGGGTCTATTCCACACCAGCAACATGCCCTCGGCATTGAGCGGCGAGAACGAAAGTCTGATTCCACATTCATGTCGGCCCCGTGCTATCGGGCATTCCGTTGCGCCGACTGATCGGTTACAGTCAAGCACACTCGGACGGGGGCCACGCCGATTCTGGATGATAGTGCATCAGCAATGACGCCGCGCACGATGGTTTTCATCAGCTATGCGCGCGCGGATCGTCCGCAGGTTGCGCCAATGGCCGCAGCACTGGCAGCACGCGGGTTTGACGTCTGGTGGGATGCGCTGATCGAGGGCGGCGCGGGCTTTGCCAAAATGATCGAGGCGAAACTCGACGCGGCGGATGCGGTGATTGTGGTGTGGTCGGCGACATCGGTGGAGTCGGACTGGGTGCGCGATGAGGCAGCACATGCGCGCGACCACAAACGCCTTGTGCCCGTTTCGATTGATGGCACAGCAGCGCCGCTCGGCTTTCGCCAGTATCACAGCGTTGATTTGTCGACTTGGCATGGCCGCGCCGATGCCCCCGAAATGGCAAGTGTGGTGGCGGGAGTTTGGGGAATTAGCACGGGAGCACCCGTCGTTGATAAAGCGGCAACGCGCGGATTTTCTCGGCGCTCCGCATTGATGGCAGGCGGCGGCGCCGTTGCTGTGATGGCGGGTGGACTGGTTGTCTTCAAACCATTTGGCGCGGCACTTGTCACGAACAGTGTCGCCGTCCTCCCCTTCGCCAATATGAGCGGCGACAAGGACCAGATCTATTTCTCGGACGGCCTGTCCGAAGAAATCCGTTCCGCCCTCGCGCGCAATCCGCAATTGAAAGTCGCCGCGCCGACATCGGCAAACACGTTCCGCGGCCGCGCCGCCGACGCCAAAGTGATCGGCAATAAACTTGGCGTGGCCTTCCTTCTCGAGGGCAGCGTGCGACGGGCCGGCGACGTCGTTCGCATCGCCGCCGAACTGGTCGATACCAAAACCGGGTTCAGCAAATGGTCGCAGAGTTTTGACCGACAGCTCACCGATGTCTTTGCCGTCCAGAGCGAAATCGCCGGGGTCGTCGCTGACGCACTGGCCGTGCGCATGGCGACGACCAAGCCCGGGGTGGGCGGAACGACCAGTGTTGCGGCCTACGACGCGTTTCTGAAAGGCCGCGCGTTGTTCAATTCGGACGGCGGCGAGGAGTCCGACCGGACGGCGCTCGCACAGTTCGATGCTGCGATTGCGGCAGACCCGAAATATGCGGCGGCCTATGCGGCGCGGTCGAGGGCGTTGGGAACAATTGCCAGCCAATATGCCAAGGCTGGTGATTTACGGCGAATGTATGACGCAGCAATTTTGACGGCTCAGCGCGCTGTTGCAATCGCTCCGGAGCTTGCTGCGACCCAATTGGCGTTAGGATATGCACTTTATGCAGGGCGACTAGACGTAAAGGCGGCGCGAGCTCCGTATGATCGTGCCGCCAAACTCGGTGCCGGTGATGCGGACGTCTTAATGCTATTTGCAATCTATTGCTCGCGCAATTTACGCGCGAAAGAAGCGATCTTAGCTGCCCAGCACGCAATGGAACTGGATCGATTAAATCCACGCGCATTCCGGGCGGGCGGACTCGTTGAATATGCCGCGCACAATTATGCTTTGGCCATATCCCTCGCTCGACACGCGCTATCGCTTAACCCAGCGCTGCGCAGCGCCAATGGGCATATTGGGAATTCACAGCTTATGCTGAACCAATTGCCCGACGCACGCGCATCATTTCAGGCAGAGAAGTCAGACCTGTTGCGATTGCCAGGCCTCGCAATCGTGGAACATCGACTTGGAAATCGAGCCGCTGCAAATGACGCATTTGTAGAACTTGTTGACACTCTTGGCGATAGCGCCCTGTATCAACAAGCTCAGGTAATGGCGCAATGGGGAAATAGTGAAAAGGCGCTTTTAGCGCTTGACCGGGCGCGCGCCTTAGGAGACTCGGGATTGCTTATCTCGCTAGTAGATCCGTTGCTAGACCCTCTGCGCAAGATTAGTCAGTTTTCAAAGTTGCTTGCAGAGTTGAATTTCATTTAGATTTCAATGGAGATAACGGTAATGAATGTTTTGGCTAAGCTAACTTTACTTGGCGCTGTAATAATCGTGATATCAGGTTGCCAGAAGAAAAATGAATCAACAGCAACACCAACAACAGCAGAACCAGTGGCAAATTCTGAGTCTATGCTACCTTCGGTTGATACAAATGCAACTGATACTATGTTGTCAAATGGTGCCGCTGACAATGGGGCAATCGATACGCGCGGTAACCCTGACAATCGCGGCAATCCTGATAACCGGGGGAACCCAGATAATCGAGGAAACCCTGATAATCGTGGTAGCAACGAAACGCGCTAGAGCGTCTATTCTCATTTTGTGAAATCAGTGTTTGGGTCTCTCTATTGATCTAAACACTGGCAAATGAAATGTTCGCACTGAGTTTTTCTGATATAGATCAATTGGTCCGTCAATTGGTTAATTTCATCGTAGCTGTGGACATTTTTGCTTAAAAAACCGGAGCA
>JAYWFN010000173.1:0-3997 GCA_043778785.1 Sphingomonas sp.
GCTGCAAATATCGTCGCTGAGGATTGGGGAGCCTCCGATATTTTGAATTTGGCCAAAGGAATTAAGCGTAACATTACGACCGGCACCGATTTCATTGAAGTTGGTAATGCTACCAAGCGTAAACAGCGTCAGGTCATTCGCTGCGTATATTGTGGCGATGTTCGTGCGGTTGGCGGCGATAGACAGGTCATTGCCATTGCGAATGACCGCACCACCGATGTAGATATTACCGCCAAAGATGTCGCCGCGGTTGATGACGATCAGTGGGGTGATGCCCCGAGCATAACGCGGCAACCCATCGTTTACCCGAAGGTCGAATGCCGACAGCCCGGCCCCGGCTTCATTAACGAAATCGACGGCGTTGATGCTTGTCGATCCGGTCCCCGCAAACAGGCCAAAATTTCGGAAAATGTTGGTTTCGATGGTCAGCGCACCGATATTCTTGGGATCAGTGAACGACAGCACAGTGCCGTTAAAGCCGGTGGGCCGCGTCGCGACTTCGGACGCATTGATGAATGACGGTGTATCGATCAGCGAATTGCCGCTGTCGGCAACAATCAATCCGCGATTGAGGAATTGTTGCGTGAAAATCTGGAAGCCACCGCCCGATATAATCCCGCGGGTGGCCACAGTGCCCAGCGTCGCGTCGGCATCGGTCTGGCCGGTGGCATCGTTCAGCACGATAACCGCCGGTGCTGCCTGCGTGCCGATGGTCAGGCTGCGGGCCCCGTTCAGGATTCCCCCCGCATGATTGATGAGGCTCAACGGTTGCCCGCCACGCGGTGTGAATGCCAATACGCCGCCCGCGATTGTTCCCGAATTGTCGATGAAGTCGGGTACGGTGACCGTCAGGTTACCGTTTGCCAGAAGCGTCCGCCCGGCCTCGAACGTCAAAGCACCCGGCTGCGTATATAGCAGGTCGGCACCACTTTGCGCGGTTGATTCCGGGCGCATATCGATACGCCCCGTCCGCGCCGCCAACGTGACCCGCCCTGTGCCGCCTGTGCCGCCGGTCACAATAACATCGGGCATATCAACCAGGAATCCAGCGCTGCTGGTGTAGCCGCCGATGCGCAGGTTATCGCCGATCAGCGTGAGGTTACGCGTCGCAAACCACCCGCCGCCGGCAATCTCGAGGTCATTGCCGGTTGTGGTCGAGAATATGGCATCGCGACCGGCAAGGCGCAGATCGGTATCGGCGCCGACGTCAAATCCGCGCGTGCCCGATATGGTCAGGTCACGCCCCGCCTGATAATTGCCCCCCGCCAGTCCTGCGACACCAGAAAAATTGATGATCAGGTCATTCTTCGCACCGATCAAGGCATTGTCCTTGGCGTTGGCGGCCATCCGCTGATCGAGCGTCACGGGGTTGAGTGTAAGGTCGCTCTCGGACCAGATTGTGCCTTCGTTGCTGATGCGCGTCGCCGTTATCCGGGCGTCACCAGAATTGGTTCCGGTGGCATAAATCAGCGCATTTTTGCCCGTATTGGACAGCGCTACACTTTTCAGTACGAGCTGCGGGGCTTGTATCGCACCGCTATTGTCGATCTGCTGGGCGTCAACGGTCAACATCTCGGCCGAAGCGACTGCACCTTGGTTTGATAACGAAGACCCAGCCAGACCGTTGCCGATCGAAACAGCCTTTAGGCCAAAAATCTCGCCGCTTAACCGGTTCGTTATCTGTGTCGGGGCACGGGCTGCAGCTGTCCCGATGTCGAGGGTGCCGCTGGCTTGAATCGTGCCGCTGTTGTCGAGCGTCGCAAGGTCCATGGCCAGAGCGCCCGTTGAGACAAGCACGCTTTTGCCGCTGAGAACCAACGCATTGGTCGCCAGCCGAGCATCGGCAACGCTGCTGACAACGCCTTCGTTCAACGTAAGCATACGCGACGCCGTGATACTCAATGCCGTGCCGGTTTTTCCGGTCGCAGAGACCAAGCCATCCTTACCGATTGTAATCGCACCGCCGGTCAGGTCGATCTGCGGCGCAACCCACGTCGCGCGCAAGTCCATGATGTCGGCGTTTGCCGAAATGCGCCCCCCATTCAGGACAAAACGACTGCCAGCGCCGCTATCGTTAAGGGAGTTCGCTTGGATAGCGACGCTGGCACGCGCACCTAGATCACCATTGCCTAAATCAAGTGTATTTGACGCGGTCGCAATGAGCGAACGACCGGCAAAAACGATCCCTTTGGCGGGATCGGCTTGGGCAATGGCGATACTGCCTGCTGTCAAGGCCAGGTCGCGATTCGAACTGAGCGATCCCGTGATCGCGATTTTGCCATTGGCGGTGATCGTCAGATCTTCGGCAAGTGCTGCCATGTTGCCGGCATTGCGCACGCCGGCCCCCGTTTCATTGACGATCAGCGCAATCCGGTCCGCATACATGCCGCCGAGCAAGCCCGTGTCGATGGCAAATTCAGCGGCTGGACCGCTCCCTGCTGCGCCTGTGATCTGACGGCGGGCATAATCGAAAATGCCGCCACCCCCCGCCACACCAAGCGTACCCGATCGATTTTCGGCAGCATTGCCCACAAAGACATTGCCATCGATTTTTACCGAGCGCGCGACAAGATCAAGCACCGAGGCGCGACTGGCATCAAGGCCATCGCCTTTTACGGCAATCTGCCCCCCGGTGATCGTAAAGCCCGTCAGAGCACCGCCTGCGCCGAAGTTCGGAGTTCCGGTCGTCAATGTGACGCGCGGCGTGTTGACGAAGCCGCAGCCGTCACACGTTATGCCCCACGGATTGGCAATGACGAGTTGTGCCGATGGCCCGAGGATCTCGTGATACCCGCGCAATTGTGACCCGGCATTGGGCACGACAACTTCGTTGATGATCAGGTTTGCGGCTTGCCCCGCGCGCAGATTGGCATTCGCCGCAGTGCCGCCACCGATAATCGACACAAGATTTTCGGCGCTGTTATTCAGGATCAGGCCGCGCGCATCAACGTCGTAACTCTGGTATTTGTTATGCGAAACACCGGCTTCGTTTGGTGCAGCGATATTGACCACGGGCGTGCCGTTCGCGCTGCTCGTGATTGGCGATGCGCCTGTGACAGGTACCGGTGCAAGCGGTGCTGTCTGCGCCAGCGTCGATACCGACACCAGCGAGCTATGCAACATCAGGATCGATGCCAGGATTTCAATGCGTTGACGCTTCATGACAAGGCTCCGCTAAAGGGCGATTGAAACACGGGTGAAGAACTGGTGGTCGGCTGGAATACGCGACGAGCGCGCGCCGGCGCCTGACCATGAAAGTTGAATGCTCACGCGCGGCAGACCAAGGTTCAGTCCCGTTGACCACCCGGAAAGCGATGCGCCGGGTGTGCCGAAATGGTTGAACGTCCGACCAACGTCGTAACCGGCAAAAGGCTTGGCAAAGCCGCGTTTGCCCGTTTTGAAAATCGGGAAGCTAAAGGGCAAGCCTATTTCATTGCGAACCAGCAGACCGCTGTCGCCGAACAGGCGGACGTCGCGGTAACCGCGCACGGCATAGGCCCCGGCAATGGCAATCTGTTCCGAAGCGAACAGGACATCGTCGCTCCATTGACCGGTCAATTGACTGCTCAATTGCGCCGTGATCCCGGCAAGTTTCAGGCGGCCGCTGATCCCGGTGCCAAAGTTTACTTTGGTAAACTGCGCGCGCGGCGCACCCGGCAAAAGTGTCGCAGGGTCGGTCAAAGCTCCGAACCAGTCGAGCCCTTTTGTGACCCCAAGATCAAAGCTGGCAAGTGCGGGGCCTGCGATCACGCTCAAATTGCTGTTCAGCTCTGCGGTTGTTGTGACGCGGCTGCTTGAATCGATCCGCTGTTCGGTAATGAAATTGCGGGTGCTGCGCCGGTTGACCGTGCCGTAGAGCGTCATTTTTGCGCGATTGTCGCGATAGACGACGCGGTCGATCCGGAGTGACGCACCGTCGCTTTCCCCGGTGGTCAGGAAGTCACGGGTGATCCCTTTGACAACGCTGCCATAGCTTGACTGTGAGTAAGAGAATGTC
>JAYWFN010000174.1:0-3984 GCA_043778785.1 Sphingomonas sp.
CCCAGGCCGAGGGCGCGAAGAACGGTGTGCTCGAGGATAATCTGCGCAAGGATCGCGAGATTGCCCAGACGCAGCGTGACGGCTTTCGCAAAAGCGTCCGCGCGGGCGTAAAAATGGTGTTTGGCTCCGACGCGGGCGTGATGCCGCATGGCACGGCGGGCGGGCAATTCCGCTATATGGTCGAATACGGCATGACGCCGATGCAGGCGATTCAGGCGGCGACGACCAATGCCGCGCAGGCGCTGGGGCGGACCGCCGACGTCGGCGCGATTGCGGTGGGGCGCTATGCCGACATCATTGCGGTTTCGGGTGATCCGACGGTCAATGTCCGCTTGCTCGAGAAAGTCGATATCGTGATCAAGGGCGGTGTGGTGGCCAAGGGCACGCCGTGATCCGGTATTTCTGGTGGGGCCTGACGATGATGCTGATCTCGCTGGTGATGGGTGCAGTGGCAACATCCGGTGCGCTGAAAGGCGTTGACGTCGCCGTGTTCAAGGCGCTGGCAATGACGCATGGCGGGACCGCCGAGGCATCGATTGCGACAGCGGGTTTCATCACGCATCTGGGGGATCCGGGCTGGCGCGCGGGGATCATGATCCTGATTCTCGCGGCGCTGATCTATCGTCGTTGCTGGCGATCCGCAGCGGTGTTTGTCGTGACCGTCGGCCTGTCGATCACGGGGCATAGCGTGGCCAAGGAAGCGTTTGCGCGGTCGCGCCCCGATTTCGTCCCGCCGCTCGATTTCGCGGATAGCTATGCTTACCCCAGCGGGCATGCCGCAGGTGCGATGGTCATCCTGTTGCTGGGGGCGATGTTGCTCGGCGGGCGCAAATCATGCGTGGCCGCAATCCTTGTTGCGCTGGCCATCGGCTTGTCACGCGTGGCGCTGGGCGTGCATTGGCCAAGCGACGTGATCGGCGGGTGGTTATTCGGTGGCGGCGCGGCGCTGATCGGTTATGCAATTGCAAGGCGCGTTGCGGTCCCCAAGGAAAGTTTGAGCTGATGGCATCCGGTTTATTTGCGCTGTTTGATGATGTTGCGGCTATCGCCAAAGTGGCTGCCGCGTCGATTGACGATGTGACGGCAGCGGCGGGCAAGGCGAGCGCGAAAGCCGCGGGTATCGTCATCGACGATACTGCGGTGACACCGCGTTATGTGACGGGCTTTGCGGCGGACCGCGAATTGCCGATCATCGGGAAAATCGCACTGGGGAGCTTGCGCAACAAGCTGTTGTTCCTGTTGCCCGGTTGTCTTTTGCTGAGCGCGTTTGCGCCGTGGGCGTTGACGCCGCTGCTGATGATCGGTGGCGCGTATCTATGCTATGAGGGCGCGGAGAAGATTATCGAAGTGGTCATGGGGCATGAAGCCACTGGCGAGGCCGATGAAGAGTTCGACGATCCCTGCCACATGGAAGCCGCGAAAGTCAGCGGCGCGATCCGCACCGATTTCATATTGTCGGCGGAGATCATGGCGATTGCGCTGGCCGATGTGGCCACACGCAGTCTGGTCGAGCAAGCGGCGGTCTTGGCAGTCGTCGGGATTTTCGTGACGGTGGGCGTTTACGGGCTTGTCGGGATGATCGTGAAAATGGACGATGTCGGGCTGCATCTGGCGAAGGAAGCGCGGCTGGGCGTAACGCGGTCAATCGGGCGCGGGCTGGTGAGCGGGATGCCGGGATTGTTGAAAGCGCTTGCCGTGATCGGGACGGCGGCAATGCTGTGGGTCGGCGGCGGGATTATCGTGCACGGGATGGAAGTGCTGGGTTTTGGCGCGGTCGCGCATATCATCCACGACGCCGCCGTCGCGGTGGGGACAGGTGTACCGGGGATCAACGGGCTGGTCGAGTGGATCGTCAATGCGGCGGCATCTGGGGTGTTCGGGCTGGTTGTCGGGGCGGTTGTCGTGGGGGTCATGCATTTCGTGCCGAAGCGGGGGCATTAAAAGTAAATGAAGCGGATAGTCTTTGTTGTGGGTGCAGGGGCCAGTAAGGACTTTGGGTTACCCTTAGGTATCGAACTGGCGGCATCGATTCGGGGAAGTTTGCATGCAGAACTGACGATGCCAGCGGGTCAAGCACGCCCTCTTATTGATACCGCATTGTTATCTGGAGCCTCTGGTGACTATGGCGAAGCTGCTCGCGATCTTTGTGGCGGACTCATCTCTGCACGATCGATCGACCGTCTGCTTGATAGCCGCAAAGATCGACCGCTAGTTGTTAGTCTTGGCAAATTGGGCGTCGTGTCTGCAATCGCCCAACGCGAAGCGGCGTCTTACATTGGGCAGGCCGTCGACAGCCGGGATTGGCCGATGGTTCATACTGCAATGGTGCAATCGAATGAGAGTTGGCTAGCTCGCCTTTTTTCGCTGTTGCAGGAGGGCGTTCCACCGTCAAAAGCGTCATCCATTTTTGCATCCTTCGGATTTGTGACGTTCAACTATGATCGGAGTATTCAACGTTACCTACACCTTGCGTTTCAGCAGGTTATGACCAAGTCGTTCAAGGAAGCTGCCGAGTTGGTTGATGCAATTCCTATCATCCATGTTTACGGAAGTCTGGGATCGCTTCCATCTCCACAAGTGCAGGGCGTTCCTTTTGGTCCATCGGGCGAGTATCTTCAACAGTCCGCAGCTTCGATAAGAACCTTCACTGAAGGCGCTGCTGATGGCACGATGGGCCATGCCAGGTCCCTCATTCAAACAGCAGATCTCATTGTCTTTCTTGGTTTTGCATTCGACCCTTTGAACGTGGACGTTCTATTCGAACGGGCGCTCCACGACGAACAAAGCGTCATCGGGACTCGGCTTGGTCTGGCAGACTCCGACGCTATCCGTGCGACTAACAAGATTGGAAAACATTTGCATACCTTCACGCATCAGCTGCGGTGCAATGAATTGATTTTGGATGAGCGATTCAAGACCGCTCTATTCAATTGAGTGAGAAATTATAGTTCCTTCGACCCCAGATATTTCGCCCTTATGTCGCTCAAGATCGCCGCGGTCAGGCTTATCCGAGTCTAGCGATAGGCTTTGCTGCTGCGTTCTGCCCCGCCCCCGTTGACCCCAGCCGATTCCCCGTCTAATAGCCGCGTTCGCGTTACGGGGCATTCCTCCGCAATGTGTGCTTGAACATTGCCGATGTTTGATGAAGGCCCGGGGGTCGCGATATGGCCACCGTGCCTTTTCGTGTTCGCTTCGAACCTGCGTCACGCCATTGGCAAAGTAACCCGCCGGATGTCTTTCCGGTAACTTTAAGGTGAAGGCTTCAAATGCCAACGATTAACCAGCTGGTCCGCAAGGGCCGCGACCCGCAGAAGGCCAAGTCCAAGGTTCCTGCGATGGAAGCAAATCCGCAAAAGCGCGGCGTGTGCACGCGCGTTTATACGACGACTCCGAAAAAGCCGAACTCGGCGCTGCGCAAGGTGGCCAAAATCCGCCTGACCAACCAGCGCGAAGTCATCAGCTATATCCCGGGGGAAGGCCACAATCTTCAGGAGCACAGCGTTGTCCTGATCCGCGGGGGCCGCGTCCGCGATTTGCCCGGTGTGCGTTATCATGTGCTGCGCGGTGTTCTCGACACGCAGGGTGTCAAGGATCGCAAGCAATCCCGTTCCAAATACGGCGCTAAGCGTCCGAAGTAAGCCGTCGGTTTTTTACCGACCCCAAGGCTGAAGTTTAGAAGGAATTTAATATGGCTCGTCGTCGTCGTCCCGAAAAGCGGATCATTCTTCCCGATCCCCGCTATGGTGATCTCGTCCTCTCCAAGTTCATGAACAGCGTCATGCTCGACGGCAAGAAAGCTGTGGCGGAGGGCATCGTCTATACCGCGATGGAAACCGTTGAAACGCGCGCCAAGCGTGATCCTATCGGTGTGTTTCATGATGCGCTGAACAATGTGAAGCCCGGCATCGAAGTGCGCAGCCGCCGCGTCGGTGGCGCCACCTATCAGGTCCCGGTCGACGTCCGCGTCGAGCGTGCCCAGGCACT
>JAYWFN010000175.1:0-9341 GCA_043778785.1 Sphingomonas sp.
AGCTCAGGGATACGGTTGGTTAGGGCCGCAAAACCGCCTCGAACGCCTTCACCGCCGCTGCTTCATCGCCACCCCACACAGCGTTGCACACGGCGATGAAATCCGCGCCTGCCTCGACCAGTGGCCGCGCATTTTCCGCTGTGATCCCGCCAATCGCGACGCATGGCGTGCCGAACAACGTCTGCCACCACGTCAAAATCGCCGGATCGGGGCGGTATTCGCTCGGCTTGGTCGTCGTCGGATAGAACGCCCCGAACGCGACATAATCCGCCCCCGCTTCGCCCGCTTCCATCGCCAAGTGACGGCTGTCATGGCACGTGACGCCAATCTGCGCCTCGCGCCCGAGGATTTCACGCGCCTGTCGCGGATCGCCATCGGATTGCCCCAGATGAACGCCATCCGCCCCCAGCCGCTTGGCAAGCCCAATGCTGTCATTGACGATAAATGCCACGTCATTATCCGCACAGATACGCTGGAGCGGCTCGGCCAGCGCGGCAATGGCGTGGTCGTCGATGCCCTTCAGTCGAAGCTGAAACGCCGCAACAGGGCCAGCGGTAACAGCGCGGGTGAGCCTTTCGGTGAACGACGCATCAATGGTCGGCGGCGAAATCAGATAAAGCTGACACGCCGGACGGCGCTCACGGGCGAACCGTTCGCCGAACGAGGCATCGAGGGGGGGAAGGTCGTCGTCGGTCATCGCGCGCCTATAGCAAACCGAAAACCATTGACCATCACGCATTCGTGTGTATGATACGCATCATGAATAGCCGCGACCTGATCAGGCAACTGACCGATGCAGGCTGGACGCTCGACAGGGTGCGCGGATCGCATCATGTTTTTGTGCATAACGCGCGGCCCAGCCATGTCGTCGTTCCGCATCCCAAAAAGGATTTGGGGCGTGGGCTGGTCGTTGCGATCCGCAAACAGGCGGGACTGGAGAAATGACAATGCGCTATCCGATTGCCATCGAAGCCGGCACTGAAACCACTGCATTTGGTGTGATCGTACCCGACCTGCCGGGCTGTTTTTCTGCAGGCGACACGCTCGACGAAGCGATTGCCGGTGCCGAAGAAGCCGCCGCCGCGTGGATCGACGCCACGCTTGATGCCGCGGCTGCAATACCGCCACCATCAACGCTGGAAGCGGTACAAGCCAATCCCGATTATCGCGGATGGGCTTACGGCGTGATCAGCGTCGATCCCGCATTGCTCGACGACCGCGTCGAGCGCGTCAACATCACTCTCCCCCGCCGCGTGTTGAAGCGGCTGGATGCGATGGCAAGGGCAGCGGGCGAAACGCGCTCGGGCTTTGTTGCGCAGTTGACGGTTGGGGATGGGAAGCGGGCGGCTTAGTTTCTCGCCGTTACCGCCTTATTATGACGGCGACCAAGGTCTGTATTAAGTTGCAAGTCGATAAAAATTGCTCGACACATGACTGATGAATTTGGTTAAATCGAAGTGCCTAATTGGAATAACGGCAGTTACGGTTTACCTCTTTGTTAGCGGTTGCAGCTTTGGTGGCTGCTCAAAATACGCATCACGCTATTCCTGTTCTTATGTCGAAAATGACGCAGAATACGAAGTTTGGTACTGGCGAAATTTCGAGCGCGACGACGAGGACGACGAGAAACTCATCGGTCGAGCGATCGGGCTAACTATGTGTGAGAATAACGCGCGAGCTTTTGCTGAAGCGACCGGTCAGGAGTTCAACTATCGCGCTTACATTTGCGTTTTAATGAAGGATGACATGCGCATGGAAAAACATCGCCTCCTCGAGAGTTGAACTTAGTTCTCTCCGGTAGCTTATTCCCTCACTCCTCACCCTTATAAATCCGCACCAGTTTCTCGAGCATCGCCAGTGCATCCGCGCGGGGCCGCTGGAACGTATTGCGCCCGATGATCGAGCCATTGCCGCCGCCGTCGCGGATGTCGCGCGCATCCTGATACACCGCGTCCGCGCCCTTTGCCGCGCCGCCTGAAAACACCACGATCCGCCGCCCGTTGAAGCACGCCTGCACGACATGCGCGACGCGCTTGGCCTGCGTGCTGCCGTCAAAGCCTTCATAGGCCTTTTTCGCGTCGGCCTGTTCGATATGGTCGCTGGGCAACTTCACCTTGATGATGTGCGCGCCGAGCAGCGCCGCCATGTGCGCGGCATAGGCCCCGACATCGAGCGCGAGTTCACCCGATTTCGGCAGCGCCCCCCCGCGCGGATAGCTCCAGATGACCGTCGCAATGCCCACCGACTTCGCATGATCGGACATCTCGCGGATCTGCTCCATCATCCCGAATACGTCGTCCGAGCCCGGATAGATCGTAAAGCCAATCGCCGAACAGCCAAGCCGCAGCGCATCCTCGACCCCGCCGGTCACTGCCTGATTGACGTTCGTCGCCCAGCTGTTCGACGAATTGACCTTCAAAATCGTCGGGATCTGCCCGGCAAAAGTCGCCGCCCCCGCTTCGATCATCCCCAGCGGCGCGGCATAGGCGCTAAGCCCCGCATCAATCGCAATCTGGTAATGGTAATGCGGGTCATAGGCGTCGGGATTGACCGAAAACGACCGCGCGGGGCCATGTTCAAACCCCTGATCGACCGGAAGGATCACCAGTTTCCCCGTCCCGCCGAGCTTCCCGTGCATCAAAATCCGCGCCAGATTGCCCTTCACGCCGGGATTGTCGGACTCATAATTGTTCAGGATCGCGCGGACGGTCGGTGTCATGGGATTTCCCTTGATGCTACGAATGTGTTGCGCGGTCCGATAGCGAAGCCGATGTTGCATCGCAATGCAGATACAGAGTTAAAGGTCGAGCCAGCGGCGAAGCGCGGTGTCGACTTCCCGCATCGTTGCGTCATCGACCATTCCAATGATTGCACCAATGCGGACGACCTCGAACGTATAAACCCAATCAATTTGCACCTCGCTCGGCGCGTCGAGACCGTTTTCCGACGAAGGTGCAACAAAAGGGCGCCTTGACGTGATACCTCTCAGCGTGGTCGTTAGCGGACAAACCGTCACCTTGAGAGGGTCATCAAGTGTGCTATCGCGCTGCACGACAAGGCAAGGTCGTGCTTTCGAAGCAGGGCTGTTGGGCATTCGCACGAGGACAACGTTGCCCCGTTTCAACGAAGGCTATCCGTTGTGTTTGTGTTGTATCCACCGTCCTCGCGATCGAGTGCGGCGAGCCACGCCGATAATTCGGCATCACGATCAACCATTGTATCAATCTTGTCGGCTTCCCGAACCACGCGCGCGGCAAGGCGCATTTCCGCGTCAATTGATTCGTGTTCGAGCCGTTCCAATATCCAATCTCGCGCAACATTGCTTTTTGGCCGCCCGACATCGCGGGCATGTCGCGTCAGCATCGCTTCCTGCTCTGGTTGAAGCCTAATTCCTAACATGTCACGTCTCCGTTAAACATGTTAAACATAAGCGCACTAGATCAACACGTCAACGCCGCAACTCCAGGCAGCTCGCGCCCTTCCATCCATTCGAGGAACGCGCCCCCCGCCGTCGAAACAAAGGTGAAATCATCCGCGCAACCCGCTTGGTTGAGCGCCGCGACTGTATCACCCCCACCAGCGACCGAGACCAGCGAGCCATCGCGCGTCAGTGCGGCTGCCGTCCGCGCCAACGCCACGGTCGCTGTGTCGAACGGCGGCATTTCAAACGCGCCGAGCGGTCCGTTCCAGACCAGCGTCCGGCAATTCTTGAGCACATCGGCGAGCGCCTCGACCGCCGCCGGGCCGATGTCCAAAATCATCTCGTCCGCCGCGACTTCATGCACGTTCACGGTGCGCGTCGGCGGGTTGGCGCGAAACTCCCGTGACGTCACGACGTCATAGGGCAGATGGATCGTGCAGCCCGCTTTATCCGCCGCATCGAAAATCGCGTTGGCTGTATCGACCAGATCATGCTCGCACAGCGACTTGCCGACATCGATCCCGCGCGCCGCGAGAAACGTGTTGGCCATCCCGCCGCCGATGATCAGATGATCGACTTTGGCCACGAGATGCCTGAGCACGTCGAGCTTGGTCGAGACCTTTGCCCCGCCAACCACCGCTGCCACGGGATGCTCAGGCTTGCCCAGCGCTTTCTCGAGCGCCTTCAGCTCGGCCTCCATCGCACGTCCGGCATAGGCCGGCAAAACATGCGCCAGCCCTTCGGTCGAGGCATGCGCCCGGTGCGCCGCCGAGAAAGCGTCGTTGACGTAAATGTCACCCAACGCCGCGAAACGAGCCACCACAGCGGGATCGTTCTTCTCTTCGCCACCGAAAAAGCGGGTATTTTCAAGGATCGCAATGTCGCCCGCTGACAGTGCTGCTACAGACGCAACATCGCTCTCCCAATCGACAAAATGCACAGGGCGCCCAAGAACCTCGGAATAAGCCCCTGTGAGCGGCGACAGCGAGTATTCCGCACTCGGCCCCGTCGGACGCCCGAAATGCGCTAGGATGAGCACCACAGCGCCTTTATCGGCCAGTTCGGTAACGGTCGCGACCGTTGCGCGGAACCGCGTGTCGTCGGTTACGACCCCGCCTGCCATCGGCACGTTGAGGTCTTCGCGGACAAGCACCCGCTTACCGGTGACATCGCCCAGATCGTCGAGCGTCTTGAAGGAACCAGTCATGAAAAAACTCCGTTCGGGCTGAGCTTGTCGAAGCCTTGCCCTTTTCTTCATTGGCAGCACCAGAAGAAGGACAACCCTTCGACAGGCATTTCCTGAGCGTCGCCGAAGGGCTCACGACAAACGGTTTAGATCAGTTTCCCGATGGCCCCCGCCGTATCGACCATGCGGTTCGAAAAGCCCCATTCATTGTCATACCAGCTGACCACGCGAACGAGCTTTCCGTCGATGACCGCCGTTTCAAGGCTATCCACCGTCGACGACGATGCATTGTGATTAAGATCAATCGAAACAAGCGGTTCATCGGTATAATTGAGAATTCCCGCGAGCGGCCCGCTGTCTGCTGCCGCCTTCAGGATCGCGTTGACTTCATCCTTGGTCGTGTCGCGCGACGGTGTGAAGGTCAGGTCGACAAGGCTGACATTCGGCGTCGGCACGCGCACGGCCGACCCGTCGAGCTTGCCCTTCAGTTCGGGCAACACTTCGCCAACGGCTCTTGCAGCGCCGGTCGTCGTCGGGATGATCGACATCCCCGCCGCCCGCGCGCGCCGCATGTCGGGGTGGATCTGGTCGAGGATTTTCTGATCGTTGGTGTAGGCGTGGATCGTCGTCATCAGGCCGCGTTCGATGCCGATAGCGTCGTTCAACACCTTGGCCACCGGCGCGAGGCAATTGGTCGTGCACGATGCGTTCGATACGATACTATGTTCTGGCTTGAGCTTGTCATGGTTCACCCCGAACACCACGGTCAGATCGACGCCCTTGGCCGGCGCCGAGATCAGCACCCGCTTGGCCCCCGCATCAAGATGCTTCTGCGCTGACTCACGGTCAGTAAAAAATCCTGTGCATTCAAGGGCTATATCAACATTGTTTGCAGCATGCGGCAAATTTGCCGGATCGCGCTCGGCGGTCACGTGAATGCGCTTGCCGTCGATGATGATGTCGTTGCCATCGGCTGTCACTGTGCCAGGATAAGTCCCATGAACGCTGTCGCGCTTGAACAGCATGGCATTCGATTTCGCATCGGCAAGATCGTTGATCGCGACCAGCTCGAGCCCGCAGTCGGGACGCTCGAGGATTGCCCGCGCGACAAGGCGGCCGATGCGCCCGAAACCGTTGATCGCAACTTTAACAGCCATGGTCAGTCCTTTTTCAATTCATCGAGAATCTGTGGGGTAATGGCATCGGCGGTCAGGCCAAAATGCGCGTAGAGCGCATCAATAGGGCCAGACGCGCCAAAGCTGTCGATGCCGAAACGCAAGCCGCCGCCGACATAGCGCTCCCACCCCATTGTCGTGCCCGCCTCGATCGAGGCGCGCAGCGGCCCGTGGGGGAGAACGTCGGCGCGATAGGCTGCTGTCTGGGCATCAAAGCGCTCCCAGGACGGCATCGACACGACATCAGCACCAACACCATGCGCCTCGAGCCGGTCCGCAACCGACACTGCCAGTGAAACCTCCGAGCCCGTGGCGATCAGGATTACGCGGCGCGCGGCATTGGCGGCGCGCAAGCGATACCCGCCCTTGGCCGACCAATTTTCGCTGATGTCGGTCCGCAATTGCGGCAAATTCTGCCGCGACAGCGCGAGCACCGCCGGACCATCGGCTTTTTCAATCGCCAGCGCCCAGCATTCCGCTGTCTCGATCGTGTCGCAGGGGCGAAAGACATCCAGATTGGGCACAAACCGCAGCGACATGATCTGCTCGACCGGCTGGTGCGTTGGCCCGTCCTCGCCGACGCCGATCGAATCATGCGTCATCACATAAGCAACACGCGCATTCTGCAGTGCCGACAGCCGGATCGCGGGGCGGCAATAGTCCGAGAAAATCAGGAATGTCCCGCCATAGGGGATAATCCCGCCGTGCAGCGTCATCCCGTTCATTGCCGCTGCCATGCCGAACTCGCGGATGCCGTAATTCACATAGCGCCCGGCGTAATCGCTCTTGTCGAGCACTGTCGTCGACGCCGTCTTGGTAAAATTCGAGCCCGTAAGATCGGCAGAACCGCCGACCAGCTCGGGCAACGCCGCCGTGGCCGCTGTCAGCGCGATCTCCGATGCCTTGCGCGTCGCGATCTTCTGCGGGGCGGCAATCAGCGCTTCGAGGTGCGGCTTCAGCCAGTCGCTCCCGGGGGTTCCGGCGAAGCGACGACGGAATTCGTCAGCATGCGGCGACGCGTCAAGCCGCCCTGCCCACGCCTTGTGCGTCTCCGCCCCGCGCGATCCGGCGGCCCGCCATTCGTTCAGAATATCGTCGGGCACCTCGAACGGCGCATAAGGCCAGTTGATCGCGGCGCGCGTCGCTGCCACTTCGTCTTTCCCCAGCGGGCTGCCATGCGGCGCTTTGGTCCCCTGCTTGTTCGGCGCGCCCTTGCCGATCAGCGTGCGGCAGGCGATCAGCGTCGGCTTGTCACTCTTCAACGCTGACTGAATAACGCGGTCTATGTCACTGAAATCATGCCCGTCACAGGCTTCCACATGCCACCCACTCGCCCGATAACGCGCCGGTATGTCCTCGCTCGTCGACAGCGTCGTTGCCCCGTCAATCGTGATGCGGTTGTCATCCCAAAAGACGATCAGCCGACCCAGCCCGAGATGCCCGGCAAGGCCAATTGCCTCATGGTTGATGCCCTCCATCAGGCACCCGTCGCCCGCGATGACGTATGTGCGATGATCGATAAGTTCATCACCGAACTGCGCGTTCAAATGGCGCTCGGCAATCGCCATGCCGACTGCCATCGCCAGTCCCTGCCCGAGCGGCCCCGTGGTGCACTCCACGCCTTCAAGCTCGAAATTCTCGGGATGCCCGGCGCACGGACTGCCCAGCTGGCGGAAGTTGCGGATGTCCTCGATCGTCGGCTTGGCATATCCCGTCAGATACAATGTTGAATAAGCCAGCATCGAGCCATGACCTGCTGACAAGACAAAGCGGTCGCGGTCCGGCCATTTCGGCGCTTTTGCGTCAAACTTGAGATATTTGGTGTAAAGCACTGTCGTCACGTCGGCCATGCCCATCGGCATGCCGGGATGCCCCGAATTGGCCGCTTCGACGGCATCCATCGACAGCGCGCGGATGGCATTGGCGAGGCGCTCCGGGGCAAGGCGGTCCGGCGTGACGGTCATGGATGTTCCTCGGGACAGTGATTCGCGCGGACGCGGCAGAGCGCCCGTTTGTCGCGAGGGCGCGCAGCCGTCAACGTGCCATCGACGGTTGCTGCGGCGAACATGCGTGCTATTCATCATTTCATGACCGAAGATTCGACCATGCAGGCGCTGGCCCGCATCGAACGGGCCCTGGCTCGCATTGAAGCTGCTGCTCAGCGCAAACCGGCGGCGGCGGACGGCGATGTGCGCTATCAGGCGCTACGAACACGAACGCAGGCCGCGCTGGCAAGCCTGGAAACTGTGATCGCACAAGCGGAAGGACGACCCTGATGGCTGACGTGGAGCTGCTAGTTGGCGGGCGACAATACAGCATCGCCTGTCGCGACGGTGGCGAGGATCATCTCCGCGCCATTGCGGCGCATGTTGATCGCAAAGCTGCCGAAGCACGTGCCGCCGTGGGCGATGTTAACGAAGCGCGGCAATTATTGTTTGCCGCGCTCCTGCTCGCTGACGAAATCGCTGAAAACGCAGGCGGCACTGTTCGCGCGCCAGCCGATACCCGCATCGCAACTGCGCTAACTCAATTAGCCAATCGCATCGAAGCCGTTGCCGATACGCTCGAGAGCGCCTAAATAGAATTTGGCGGGCACTGCCCGGTACGAGTTCGTTGAACATCCCTGAGGCGATTATTCATCCTAGGGGACTGTCCCTGTTCAGGCCCTGGCCTGCGTATATGGTCCCCACCTGACGTTACTGGCGTCAGAGGATATTCGGAGCAAACGACCATGGTGGTCCCGCCAACAGCTCTGGATTTACTTCGCAAGAGTTTGAGAGTTCGGCGACAAGATGCTGCAAAGTATAACAGAAACTTTTCATTTCCAATTTGTTCTCAATGGCTCGACCTGCTTCAGGGGGCAAAGGCAACCGGACTTTATCAGCCGATGGGTGGCGAGCCTGACCCGCTGCCCCTGATTGCCGGTTACAGCGGCGTGATGTCGCTTCCGGCGCTGTCTGGCCCTTCGCCAATGACCTTTGGGCGTTGGTCTCCCGGCGATACGGTGATGGCGTCATCATGGGGTGGAACACAGCCAATCGAAACTGCGGACGAAATCTTTCCCGACGTGATCATCGTCCCGCTGCTCGGCTTCGACGCGTCGTTCAATCGCATTGGCCAGGGCGGCGGCCATTATGATCGTTATCTTGCCGCGCACCCCTCTGCATGGCGTGTCGGCCTTGCGTGGGAAGCGCAGCGCGTCGATGCGATAGAAGCTCAACCGTGGGATGTTCCCATGGACGCCATTCTTACCGAAGCCGATTTTTATATAAAGGATTTGACCCGATGCCAACGCCTCTAGAGCAACCGAGTTGGCGCAAACCAGTCGGTATGTTCCTTATCCTCGCCCTCATTCTGCTTTGGGCCGTGCTGGCGATGATCTTCACGCCCGCGATCCTATCGCTGGCATGGCCGCTTCAGGCCTTGTTTTTCGCGATATTCGGGACCGTTTGGATATTTCCACTAAAACCACTGCTGCGCTGGATGGAGCTGGGCCGCTTTCGCTAAGCGCCTAAAGCACTTTGGTGCGCTGTGGCGCGAGTGACGGGGCTCGAACCCG
>JAYWFN010000176.1:0-3957 GCA_043778785.1 Sphingomonas sp.
TGCCGGGTGCCGCATCTGCAGACGGAATTTCGATCATCGCCTGATGGCGGTTCGGGTCGAGCGGCTCGCCGACCGAAAGTATCCGTGTGATGCCATTGCGCTGGAATACCGCCTCAAGCTCGCGCCCTGTCGCTTCCAATCCGACGACCAAGCCCTTGAACTTGTCGTCAGCGCGCAATTCCGCCGGGATCGCGTCAAGCGCCCGCGAAAGATTGTCCGCCACCGACAATATGTCCCGCGCGAAACCCGTCGCCGCATAGGCGCGCGCGTCCTGCGCGTCCTTTTCGAGCCGCCGCCGCACATTCTGCGTCTCGGCCTGCGCATATAATATGCTCTGCTTGGCTTCGGCGAGTTCAGCTTCCAACAAAGCGTAACGCTCCTCGGGATCGGGTTCGGCGGGTGCGCCTTCGGCAATCATTTCGTCTTCGGCGGTCAGTTCTTCGTCATTCATCCCAATAATCTCGTCAAAGTTTGTGCTGTGAAATCCACCATCGGAACGACGCGCGCATAATTCAAGCGGGTGGGGCCAATAACACCCACCACGCCGACCACGCGCCCATCCCGACCTCGATAGGGTGCTGCTATCACCGATGACCCCGAAAGCGCGAATAATTTATTCTCGCTGCCGATGAAAACTTTGGTCGCGGCCCCTTCGCGCGCGCTGTCGAGCAACCGCGCGATTTCCTCCTGTCCCTCGATCTCGTCGAGCAATTGGCGCACCCGTTCAAGATCGACTGCAGCAGCATCGTCGATCAGATTCGCCGCGCCGCGCACGATCAACACGGGCCGGGCCGCGCCGTCCTTCGTCCAGACGGCGAGCCCGCTTTCCACAAGTCCCTGCGCCGTTTTGTCGAGCGCGGCCCGGCCCCGCTTCAATTCATTCCCGACCCGCGCCTGCGCCTCGGCAAGTGTCAGGCCCGACAGTTGCGCCGTCATGTAGTTTCCCGCCTCGACGAGATCGGACGGCACCATGCCCAGCGGCAGGTCAATGACCCGATTCTCGACGGATCCATCGTCACCCACGAGCACGGCGAGCGCCTGCTCCCTACTCAACGGCACAAAGGCGAACTGCTTCAGCCGCACTTCATGCGCGGGCACGAGCACGATCCCCGCACAGGCCGACAAGCCCGACAGCGCCAAGGTCGCCGCCGCCAATGCCCCCTCGACGGGACCACCGACCGACAGCCGCGACTCGATGACCGTCCGTTCCTCGAGCGACGGCTCGGCGGCCTGCATCATCCCGTCGACAAACAGCCGCAGCCCGCTTTCGGTCGGCATCCGCCCCGCCGACGTATGCGGTGCTGCGAGCAGACCGAACTCTTCCAGATCCTGCATGACATTGCGGATCGACGCAGGCGACAGGTTCAGCGGCGACAATTTCGAAATCGTCCGCGACCCCACCGGCTGGCCCGAATCGATATAGCTTTCCACAACGATGCGAAACACATCGCGCGCACGGTCGGTCAGTTCGGTAACGGGAGCGATCATGGGAGTATTTTACACCGCATTGCTGAGCTTGTCGAAGCACGGTTTGCGCACCAAACCGTCCTTCGACAGGCTCAGGACTACGGCAATTTTCAACGCCGCGCGCGCCAGATCATCACTGCACCCAGCAGCGCGAGCAACGTCCCCCAGAGCGCCCATATCTTCTGCTCCAGCATGAAACTGGACGATGGCCACATGACGAGACCAAAGCCCTGCCCGATCCAAAGAAGTCCCATCAGCAGTGTCAGCACACCGATAATCAGCAAAACAGTTTTCATCAGACATTGTCCCCATTCAGTCCCCCCGCTAGATGCGCCCCTTCAAACGATTAGGACAGTCAAAAATGCGACCCTCTGGCCGTGCGCCCGACGAAATGCGCGTCATCACCATCGAACCCGCTTTCACCAAACATGCCGAGGGGTCGTGCCTGATCAGTTTCGGCGAGACCCGTGTCCTTGTCACCGCCAGCGTCGAAGATCGCGTACCGCCCTTCATGCGCGGCAAGGGCGAGGGCTGGGTTACGGCCGAATATGGCATGCTGCCGCGCGCCACCCACACGCGCAGCAACCGCGAAGCAGCCAAAGGCAAGCAGTCCGGCCGTACGCAGGAAATCCAGCGGCTTATCGGTCGCTCCTTGCGCTCGGTTGTCGATATGAAATTGCTCGGCGAGCGTCAGATCACGCTCGATTGCGACGTTATCCAGGCCGACGGCGGCACGCGCACAGCATCGATCTCGGGTGCATGGGTCGCGATGCGGCTCGCCGTCGATAGCCTGCTCAAGGACGGGAAACTCTCGGTCGACCCGATCCAGCAAAAAGTCGCCGCGATCAGCTGCGGCATTTACGAAGCGACGCCCGTTCTCGATCTCGACTATATCGAGGATTCGAATGCGCATGCCGACGCCAATTTCGTCCTGATCGGCGACGGCAACATCGCCGAGGTTCAGGCGACCGCCGAAGGCGCAACCTATGACGAGGAAGCGCTCCTCCGCCTCCTCCGCCTTGCCCGCATCGGCTGCACCCAGATTTTCGCGGCGCAGGACCGGGCGACCGGGCGGTGAGCCACAAGCTCAAGCCCGGCAAGCTGGTGATCGCCAGCCACAATGCCGGGAAAGTGCGTGAAATCCGGGCGCTGCTCGAGCCCTATGGCATTGATCCTGTATCGGCGGCATCGCTCGATCTGCCCGAGCCCGAAGAAACCGGCACGACCTTCGCCGCGAATGCGCTGCTCAAGGCCGTGTCGTCCTGCGACCTGTCGGGGATCGTCGCGCTCGCCGACGACAGTGGCCTTTGTGTCGAAGCCCTTGGTGGCGAGCCCGGCGTTTACACGGCAAACTGGGCCGAACCCGAAGACGGCGGCCCGCGCAACTGGATGATGGCGATGCAAAAAGTCGAGGATCGCTTGCAGGCGCTCGGCAAAGACGTGTCACGCCGTGCGCACTTTGTTTGCACCCTCGCATTGCGCTGGCCCGACGGCAGCGATGCCTTGTTCGAAGGGCGCGTGCAGGGCACTCTCGTCTGGCCCCCGCGCGGCGAACGCGGCTTCGGCTATGATCCGGTTTTCGTGCCCGATGGCTACGCCGAGACGTTCGGTGAAATGGACCCGGTTGCAAAGCATGCGATCAGCCACCGCGCCGACGCCTTCAAAAAACTGGTCGCCGCCGTTATTTAGACTCGTTTTCTCCTGAATTGAACCAGATACTCTCCGTTTCCCTGAGCTTGTCGAAGGGCTGTCCTTATTCGGAGCCGCTGCTCAAGAAGAAGGACAGGCCTTCGACAAGCTCAGGCATGCGGTTCAGTAAAATTAAATCTGATTCTAACGCCCCAGCGGGTTTTCGCCCCAGACATTGCCTGCCGGGAAATAGCGGCACACCAGCACTTCATTTTCGGCATTGGCAGCAACACCACAACCGACCGCGCGCGTTTCGCTCCAGATTATCTGCGTGAAATGGCCGACATCGTGCCATGATCCGGTGCGACTGAGATCGGGAAACGCGCCCGACCGGAAATCCTTGCCTTCCTCGATCCACGATCCGGTCATGTCGCGATAGGCATAGGCGCCGCGCGTGCCCATCCACAGGTTTTCACCCTGCACCGGCTTGCCGCTGACCCGCACAGCGTGCTGAAAGCGATCCGTTGCAGCCAAAGTCCGTGCATAGGCCGCGGCATCCGCTGCCAGACCGGCATCCCAGACCAGCGCAGGAACACCGAAATCACGGCGCGCCATGTTATGATCACGAAGCATTTCGGACCGGAACAGCGCAAGTCCGCGCGGTTTCGGCGCTATATCGGTCCACTCTTCGACCTCGACATCGGCATCTTCCAAATCCTCGCGCGGCGGCGCGGCGTGTGCCGGTGGCACGAGGAGCAGAAGCCCGCTAAGCGCAAGAATATATCGCATGACAACGACTTTTGCCCCTGCACCCGTGAACAACGGCCTAACAGCGCCGCTGGCCCTTTACATCCACTGGCC
>JAYWFN010000177.1:0-9315 GCA_043778785.1 Sphingomonas sp.
CGTGCGCAACTATTGCCTTGGCGTCTGCCTGCTCGACCGCAACGATCCGTCCAAATTGCTGGCGCGCATGACCCGCCCGCTGATCCAGCCGAGCGCAGAACAGCGTTACGGCTATGTGCCCAATGTCGCCTACATGCCTTCGAGCTGCGCGCGTAGCGCGTCCTCGAGGTCGCCGACCGGCATCCCGGCGCGGCCCGCTGCGAGCCTGTCTATGTCGAGCTGCAGGTAACCCACGGTGTCGTTGGCGACGGTCATCACCTCGGAGGCGCCGCGGACCTTGCCGAGTTCGGTCTGGACCTTGCCGGCGAGGCCCGAGAGGACGGCGGCGTCGGGCCCGAATATCTTGACCGCGAGGTCGCCGCGCGCGCCTGTCAGCATCTCAGACACGCGCATCTCGATCGGCTGCGTGAAGCTGGGTTCGATGCCGGGCAGGCCCTTCATGACCTTGCGCAACTCGTCGATCACGAACTCCTTGTCGCCGCGCCACTCGTTGCTCGGTTTCAGGACGATGAACCCGTCGGTCTCGTTCAGCCCCATCGGGTCGAGGCCGAGCTCGTCGGATCCGGTCCGCGGGATCATCCGCGCCACCTCGGGCACCGCCGCCATCACGGCCCGCGTCGCGGCCATGTCGTTCTGCAGCGAACGGTCGAGGCTGATCGACGGCAGCTTGGTCATCTGCATGATCATCGAGCCTTCGTCCATCGTGGGCATGAAGGTCTTGCCGATGGCGGTGTAGGCACCGCCCGCGAGCACGAGGCCGACGGCGGCTACGGCGTAGACGATTTTCTTGCGCGCGAACGCGCGTTCGAGCAGCGCGGCGTAACGTGGGGCGAGCTGGCGCATGATCCACGGCTCGGCGTGCGCGCCGCTCTTCAGCCCGTAGGAGGCGAGCACGGGGACGAGCGTGAGCGCGAGCAGCAGCGAACCCACGAGCGCGAAGACGATCGTCAGCGCGACGGGCGCGAACAGCTTGCCCTCGAGCCCCTCGAGCGCGAGCAGCGGCAGGAACACCAGCGCGATGATGACGATGCCCGCCGACACCGGGGTGATCACCTCGCTGGTTGCGCGGAACACGAGGTTGAGCTTGGGCGCCTTGCCGTCGTCGTGGCTCAATCGCTCGACGATGTTCTCGACGACGACGACCGCACCGTCGACGAGCATGCCCAAGGCGATAGCCAGACCGCCAAGGCTCATGAGGTTGGCGGTCAGACCGTAGCCGCGCATCAGGATGAACGTGATGAGCGCGGCCATCGGCACCACCACCGCGACGATGGCGGCCGCGCGCCAATTGCCAAGGAATACGATAAGCAGGATAACAACGAGCACCGTCGCCTCCATCAGCGCTTCCTCGACCGTGCCAACCGCGCGCCCGATGAGATCAGACCGGTCGTAAAAGACGTTGACCGTGGTCCCGGCGGGCAGTGCTTTGGCGACTTCGTCGAGCCTTGTCCGGACGCCGTCGACCACTTGGCGGGCGTCGGCACCGCGCAATGCGATCACCAGCCCCTCGACCGCCTCGCCCTTGCCGTCGCTCGTGACGCCGCCGTAGCGCGTTAGGCTCCCGGTTCGGACCTCGGCGACGTCGGCGAGGCGCACGACCTTGCCGCTACGGTTGGCCAGCACCAGCGCCTGCAGGTCCTCGATCGTCTTAATGGCGCCGACGGCACGGACGATCAGCGCCTCGTCGCCGCTCGCGAGCCGACCGGCACCGTCGTTGCGGTTCCCGCTTTCGATCGCGGTCCGGATGTCGCCAACGGTGAAACCCGCGCTCGCGAGCGCGACCGGGTCGGGCCGGATCTCGAAGGTGCGCGAGAGCCCGCCGAGCGAGTTGACGTCGGCGACGCCCGGGACGGTGCGCAGCGCGGGCCGGATCGTCCAGTCGAGCAAGTCGCGCTTCTCGGCGAGACCCAGCGGGCCGTCGATGGTAAACATGAAGATTTCAGACAGCGGCGTCGAGATCGGCGCGAGCCCGCCGCTGACCGAGCTGGGCATGTCGGCAAGAGCGCCCGCCAGCCGTTCGGCGACCTGCTGCCGTGCCCAGTAGATGTCGGTGCCGTCGACGAAGTCGATCGTGATGTCGGCGATCGCGTATTTGGCGGTCGAGCGCAGGATCGCCTGCTTGGGGATGCCGAGCATCTCGCGCTCGATCGGCGTGATGACGCGGCTTTCGACCTCGTCGGGCGTCATACCGGGCGCCTTCAGGATCAGCTTGACCTGCGTTTGCGCGATGTCGGGATAGGCATCGACGGGCAGCCTCGAGAACGCCCAGGCACCGATTCCCGCCACGACGATGGCGAGCGCGATGACGAGAAGGCGCAGCGAAAGCGATGTCGCGACAAGGTTCTTCAGCATCGCGGACGTCCTATTGCGCGAGTGCGAGCGACTTCAGCTCGCTAGTGCCGGTCGCGACGACCTTCTCCCCCGGACGCAACCCGTCGAGGATAACAGCGAGCGATGATGCGGTACCGCCGACCCTGACCTTGCGCGCGATCACGCCGCCCCGGACCTGCACGAACACGACGTCCGCACCGTTAAGACTGACAATTGCCGAAGACGGGACCGTCACCGCATTGGCAGGGGCCGGGCCGAAAACGGTCGCTGTCGTCGCCTTGCCGGTCACGATTCCGGGCGAAGCGCCGATCGACGCCTTGAGCATGACTGACCGTGTCGCCGGATCGATCGTCGAGCCGATTGCGTTCACGGTGCCACCGAGATTGGGGCCGATCTCGACGCGCATGCCGGGGCGGAGCGCGCCCGCGAGGCGTTCGGGGATCTGGGCCTCGATTTCGTAGCGGTCGGCAGCGTCGATGACGAACGGCGCGGTGCTGCCGTCCACCGGGCTGCCCGCTTGGGCCGTCGCTGTCGTCACCCGCCCGGCGATCGGCGCGACCAGCGAATATGTGCCGCTTGCGCCGGACGCGTTTGACAGCGCAAGGATGCGGCGTTTCTCCGACGCGTCAACCTGCGCCTCACGCAGCGTCGCCGCCGCCTCGTCGTATCGTGCCCCTGCGATCACGCCTTCGCGGGCGAGCTGCCCGAGGCGGCCTGCGCTCGAGCTTGCGACGCCAAGCCGGGCGTTCGAGCGTGCGAGGTCGGCACCCAGTGTCAGCACTTCGCGGCTGCTGACGGTTGCGAGCAACTGGCCGCGTCGCACCGACTGGCCCTCGATGACGTAAGTGCGCGTGATGACGCCGGGCAAGGTGGCGGCGACGGCGACGCGGGCGTTGGCCGGCGGGACGACGATTGCCGGCACGCTGGCGAGCGGGACGGTATCTGCAAGCTGAGCTGTCGCCAGGCGCATCCCGAGGCGCGCCATTGCGCGTTCGTCGAGCACGATCACCCCGGGGCGTTTGGGCCCCGATCCGTTTGCTTCGGCAACTGTCGGCACAGAAGTCAGCGTCGATGATGGCGTCAGCCACCAAAGCCCGCCAAGCACCGCAATGAGTGTGCCGGCACCGGCGATCAGATATTTGCGCTGTTGCTCCATGAAGCGTCGTTGGCATTCCAACCTGACATTTTGCTGTCAATCTGTCAGCTAAACGACAGTGTCATGAATTATCAGCGTTTCATAAGGAATGACGATGCGCATATTGATCGTAGAAGACGAGCTCGAACTCGCCGGACGAATGACTGCCAATCTTGAGCGGCATGGCATGACCTGCGAGCACCTCGACAATGCCGAGGATGCCGTATCATTTGCGCTTGATGGTTTCGCTGCCGTGATCGTCGATCTGGGCCTCCCCGGCATGGGCGGGGTCGAGCTGATCCGTTCGCTTCGCCGCAAGGGGCTGAAAACGCCTGTGCTCATCCTGACTGCCCGCAGCGCGTGGCAGGACAAGGTCGAGGGGCTGAATGCGGGTGCCGATGATTTCATCGTCAAACCCGTGCGGGTCGAGGAACTGGTTGCACGCTTGCATGCACTCGCGCGGCGCGCCACCGGGCAGGCCGACAGCCGATTGCGGTCGGGCGACCTCGTGCTCGATCCCGCGCTGGCGCAGGCAACACTCGCTGGCAGGAGCCTCGATCTGACCGCGACCGAGCTGAAGTTGCTCACGCTGTTGATGCTCAACACGGCGCGAACGCTGTCACAGACGGCGCTTCTCGACCATCTCTACCCGCTCGATGCCGAGCGCGAACCGAACACCGTCGAGGTCCATATCGGACGACTTCGCCGCAAGATCGGTCGTGACCGTCTGATTACGGTCCGCGGCATCGGCTACAGGCTCGGCGCATGAGGTTCGATCCCCGCAGCCTGCGTGTCCGGTTCCTTCTCGCCTCGCTTCTGTGGGTGAGTGTGGCGACCACGATCGCGGCGTTCGTGATATCGTCGCTCTACCGGGCACACACCACAGAGCAGTATGAAGAGGAACTCGAAGTCCATCTGATCGAGCTCGTCGGCCTGGCGAATACGGCTGGCGGCGGCGTCCCCGTCCTCGAACGGCCACTGTCCGACCCCCGCTTCATCGAAGCAAGCTCGGGCTTCTATTGGCAGATCGAGCGCGACGGGCGCGTTCAGGCACGGTCGGGATCGCTGCCTGCGGGTCGTCTGAGCGGACGTTTTGCCTCCTCGGGTCGTCAGACGTCGGGCCGGACGACGGGTCCACGCGGTGACGTTCTCGAAACCGGGATCGCGATCCGCGCGCGCGACGGCGGCGCGCCGCTACGCTTTTCGATGGCCGCCGAGTGGCGCCTGATCGACGCCACCATTGATCGTTTCAACCGCGACTTGGCGCTGTCGATGGCGGTGTTCGCCCTCCTGCTGCTGGTCGGTGCAATGCTGCTGGTCGGATACGGGCTCCGCCCGGTTCGTCGTCTGGGGCTAGATATCGACCGGTTACGACGGGGGACGCTCGACCGCTTGCCGATCGACGTACCGAGCGAGTTCGTGCCGCTCGTCGATCGGCTGAACGCGCTCCTTGAGACGCAGTCCGCACTCGTCCAGCGCGCGCGCGTCGAAGCCGGGAACCTCGCCCATGGATTGCGCACGCCGCTCGCGCTGATAACCGACGAAGCCGACCGGCTGGCGCGCGGCGGCGAAGGTGAAGCGGCCGCCTTTGTGACCGAGCAGTGCGGCCGTATGCGCCGTCAGATCGACTACCACATGGCGCGTGCTTCTGCGGCTGGATCGCGCGCATCGGGGCGTGTCACTCCGCTGCTTCCGCTCGTCCGGCAGATCGTCGACGCGATGCAGCGGCTTCACGCCGAGCGGTCGCTCGTTTTCGAGATCGACATCGCTTCGTCGATAGAGGTGGATTGCGACGAGGGCGACCTTGGCGAGATCCTGTCGAACCTCATCGACAACGCCGCCAAATGGGCACGGCGCGGCGTGTCGGTGACCGCCCAGTCGGACGCGGCAGGCATCGAGGTCGTTGTTGCCGATGACGGGCCAGGGATCGATCCCGTCATGCGCGAATCCGTCTTCGACGTGGGCAAGCGCCTCGACGAGGGGAAGGACGGGGTCGGTCTCGGGCTTGCGATCTCGCGCGATCTGACGCGGCTCTACGGCGGCGACCTGCGGCTGGCGGACGGCGCGCGCGGCGGGCTGGTCGCGACGGTTGCGCTCCCCGCCGGCTGACCGGTCAGGTCGATCGCGGCCAATGCGCGTGCAGGTCGTCGATGACAAAGTCATGCGCTGCGGCACCATTGTGCGCCTCGACGACGTGCGGGTGGTCTGACGCGAGTTCGGGATGCGCGTGCGCCACTGCGCTGCTGTCGTCGGCGGGCCAGATGCGGGCCGATGCGACGACGCCGACGATGCCGAGCGCCGCCAGCGCGGCGAACGCGGCCGGCTGGCCGATGTGCGCGCCGACTTGGCCTGCGAGTGGATAAGCAATCAGCCAGCAGGCGTGGCTGAGCGCGAACTGCGCGGCGAAGACGGCGGGACGGTCGTCGGCATTCGCCGAGCGGCGGAGCAGCCGGCCCGACGGCGTGACGCTCGCCGAATAAGCGATGCCAAGCACGAACCAGCCGACCAGCAGGACCGGCCAGAACGCGCCGGGTGCTTGGACGAACGACGCGAGCGCGGCGAGCACTGCCAGCGCTATACAGAGCGCCGACGCCGCCCAGATCATGACGCTTCGGTCGCTAATGCGATCGAGCACGCGGGGAAGGATGAGCGCGGCGAGCATCGATCCGCCGCCGTAGGTCGCAAGGGCAATCGCCACTGCCGACTGCCCAAGGCCGAGGTTCGACCGCACCAAGACGACGGTGTTGACGATGACCATCGAACTCGCCGCCGCCGAGGCGAGCGTCAGCGCGAGCAGCCCCTTTAGCCGCGGCGTCTTCAGGTAGATGCGAAGCCCGCGCGTCGTCCGCGCGTAGATACCGCCCGCGCGCGCGACGGTCGCCGCGCGCGGCAGCACCGTCGCGGCGACGAGCAGTGCCGAGATCAGGAAGCCGACCGAAGTCCCGGCGAACAGCCAGTGGAAGTTGATGACGGTCAGAAGTGCGGCGGCGAGGATCGGGCTGGCGAGGCTCTCCATGTCGTAGGCGACGCGCGAGAGCGACAGTGCGCGCGTGTAGCCGCGCTCGTCGGGGAGCACGTCAGGGATCGTCGCCTGGAACGTCGGCGTGAACGCCGCCGAGGCCGACTGCAAGACAAAGATGAGGAGATAAACCTGCCAGATTTGGTCGACCCATGGCAGCGCGAGCGCAACCGCCGCGCGGACGAGGTCCATGGTAATGAGGAACGCCCGCCGCGGCAGCCGGTCGGCAAACGCGCCGACGACGGGGGCGACCCCGATATAGGCGACCATCTTGATCGCGAGCGCTGTGCCGAGGACTGCGCCGGCATTGGCCCCGGCAAGGTCATAGGCGAGAAGCCCCAGCGCGACTGTCGCAAGCCCCGTGCCGACGAGCGCGATCACCTGTGCGCCGAGCAGGTTGCGGTAGGTGGGGTTCGCGAGCACCGAAGCCATCAGCTTGTCATCCTTTTTCGCGCGGCCAGCCACGCGGCCCCCATCTCGGCATCGAGACGTGGCGGGTCGAACGCGCCAAGGCCCGACCCCGGGTAGAAGGTCATCTCGCCGAACATCGGCACCGACGCGATCTCATACATGTCAACGCGGACGAAGTCGAAGTCCCGCCCAAGCGCCTCGGCGTCCGCGATCATAGCGGCGAGCGAAACTGGCCGCGCGAGCCGCGCATCGGCGGGTCCGGGGGTAAGCCGGTTCCAGCTGCGGTCGAAGACGATCCAGCGGTGGTTACGCGCGCGGTCGAGGTGGACCTGCACATATTCGACGCGTCCGCCGAACACGAACAGTTTGTAGTCGAGCGGCAGCGTGACGCCATCGCCGACCATCGGCTCGACCAGCAGACCGGGTTCGATATGCGCGTAGAGCCACTCGTCAAGCCATGCGCCATAACGCGACCGCGCCCACCGTCGCGACCGGCGGACGATGCCGACCCAGTCGTCGTCAGACGTGCGGACGAAAGCCGTCTGGTTGCACCCGTGGCGCGATTTGACGACGAACGGCGTCGGCCAGACCGGCGCGTCGGGGAGCGCGGCCCCGCGCCACAGCGTCGGGATCACGCGGTCCGCGCCGATGCGCTCGGCGGCGAACTGCTTGGCGAGGATCTTGTCCGCGAGCATCGGCAGGCGCGGGTCGCGATCGGTCAGTTTGCGGACCTGGACGAGGTCGTTGAACAGCGTCGGCGTCGCGAGGTCGGGAAGTCGTCCTAATCGGTAGAGGTGGGTGAGCCTGACGCGCAGCCGCGCCGCCGCGGTCCCCGCGCGTGTCTCGCTTTCGGCTAGGGGGATCGGTGCGTGCAACGATCCGCCATCGGAGTGCGGGTGGGCCGCTCGCAGTGCGGGCGACGTGCGGACCGTCACCCCACCGCCGTCCCGAACATCGAACCGGCCGCGTAGGTGACCGCCATGGCGAACGCCCCCCAGAAGGTCACGCGGAGGGTGGCCTTCGCGATCCCGGCGCCGCCGACGCGCCCACCGACCGCGCCCAGGCCAGCGAGGAACACGATCGACGCAGCAGCCACGGCAGCGACCAGGACGGCGCGCGGCGCGAGCGCCGCCACGAGCAGCGGCAGCGCGGCCCCGGCCGCGAACGTCGCCGCAGAAGTGAGTGCGGCCTGCACCGGGCGTGCATGCATGCCGGCGACGAGTCCCAGCTCGTCGTGCGCGTGAGCGGCGAGCGCGTCCTTCGCCATGAGCTGCGCGGCGACCTGCCTTGCGAGTTCCGCCGTGAGGCCGCGCCGGACGTAGATCGCCTCGAGCTCGGCATGCTCGGCGTCGCTGTCGGCCTCGATCTCGCGCGCCTCGCGTGCAAGGTCGGCCTGTTCGGTATCGGCCTGTGAACTGACCGACACATATTCACCCGCTGCCATCGACATTGCGCCTGCGACAAGACCAGCGACGCCGGTCATCACGATGTCCGACGGGCGCGCCGACGCTGCCGCGACGCCGATGATGAGGCTTGCCGTCGACACGATGCCGTCGTTCGCGCCGAGCACGGCGGCGCGGAGCCAGCCGATGCGCGACACCAGATGGACTTCCGGACGGGCGTGAGTGACGGTGGTTTTCATGGCTTGACCTGTTGCGTTGGTGGGCAAACGCCTGCCACGGCGTAATGGGTGCACGGATAGTTTTGAAAGCTGACGCTTTGCTGACGTCAGCCCGTCATCGCGCCAGCCGAGGCGAGCATCCAGATCGCCATGGCGACCATCATCAGGTTTTCGGTCAGTGATACGAACCCGAGTGGCACGTTGCTGTCGCCGCCGACGCAGGCGCATTTGAGCTCGCGCTTGTCGATGTAGACCGCCTTGACCACCGACACCGCGCCGATGCCGCCGATGAACAGCGCGATGGGCACCGACAGCCACATCGCCTTGCCCGAGATCATGAGCACCCCCGCGAGCGCCTCGCCGAACGGGTAGAGCGTCGCATAGGGCACCCAGCGCTTGGCGAGCAGGTCGTAGTCAAGGAACATCGTCGTGAACTTGTCGACGTTCTGGAGCTTGAGGATCGCGAGCACGCACATGCTGAACGCGATGAACCATTCGCCTGCGCGCAATGTGAACGGCGTGCCGTGGACCGCGATGCTCGCCGCCAGTGCCATCAGCGCGGTCATCATGAAGATCGCGATGATCGGCCGGTAGCTCGTGGCCTTCGGGTCGGCGACGGCCATGCCGAAGTGGCGGCGCAGGTCGTCGTAACCGCCGATGCGCTTGCCGTCGATGAACGTCTGCGGCGTCGTCGTGACGCCGTGCTCTGCCTTGAACGCGTCTGTCTCGGCACGCGTCGTCAGCCAACGGTCGTCGACCGTGAAGCCGCGCCGCCGCAGCAGGTCGCGAGCCTTGAGA
>JAYWFN010000178.1:0-22538 GCA_043778785.1 Sphingomonas sp.
CACCCAAAGGACCAAAGGACCGAAGGGATTGCACTGTGCTGGCCAAGATCGCCCGATCCTGCAAATCAACGCCAGCTGAATTTTGGCGTCCGCCGAAGAGATCAATCGGCAGCGCGATACTCGGATGCCGCGCGCCGCCGACCGCTGAGATCTTTGCCACCGGATCAGCCAGCAAATCCGCATCGCTCAAGTTCTCGTCCGCCAGCTGATGCACAAAACTCGAATTCGCGCCATTTTCCAGCAAGCGCCGCACCAGATAGGCCAGCAGATCGCGATGCCCGCCGACCGGCGCATAGATGCGACAGTGATAGCCCTCCTCGCGGACCAGTCGCTCGTAAAGCCCTTCGCCCATCCCGTGCAGCCGCTGGAACTCGAAATCGCGTGATGCGCCTGCCCATTCGAGGATGGTCGCCACCGTCAGCGCGTTGTGCGTCGCAAACGCCGGATAAATATTCTTCGCCGCCAGCATGTCGCGCGACACCGCCATATAACTCACATCGGTCGCCGCTTTGCGCGTGAACAGCGGATAGTCGGACAGCCCGGCCTCCTGCGTCCGCTTGATCTCGCTGTCCCAATAAGCACCTTTGACCAGCCGCGCCGCGATCCGCCTTCCGGTCCGCACGCCCAGATCATCCGCCCAGGCAATCACCGGCCGCGCGCGTTTCCCGTACGCTTGCACGGCCATACCAAGCCCGTCCCAGCCTTTCAGCGCAGGCAACTCCGCCACTGCTTCGATAATCGACAGGCTCATCTCGAGCCGCTCGGATTCTTCGGCATCGATAGTCAGCGCGATCCCCGCTGCCGCCGCCTGAACCGCTAACCCCTCGACCATGCCGATCAGCTCGGGCACGCATTTGTCCCAATGCGCGACTTCATATCGCGGGTGCAGCGCTGATAGCTTGACCGAAATCGAATGCCCCGCCGCCGGGTTCGCGCCCACTGCCGCAATCGCATCAGCATAGGATTTCAGATAGCGCTGCCCGTCGGGATAGGTCCGCGCCGCTTCGCCCAGCATATCGAAACTCGCGGTGAAGCCCTTGTTTTCAGGCTTCATCATTCGCTTGGTCGCTTCGTCAATCGTGCGCCCCATGACGAAGATTTCACCCATCATCTTCATCGCCTGCCCGACCGCTTGCCGCACAAACGGCTCGCCAGCCCGCGCGATCAGGCGGCGGAGAACGCCCGCTTCTTCCTTCTCACTCACCAGCGCGCGACCGATCACCAGCCCCCACGTGCCGACATTGACCAGCCCCGACGCTGACTTCCCCGCATGCGCTTTCCAGTCGGCATCGCCCAGCTTGTCGGCAATCAACGCATCGGCCGTTTCGGGATCAGGCACGCGCAGAAAGGCTTCGGCCAGCGACAGCAGAGCCACTCCTTCGGACGTGTTCAGCCGATATTCCTGCAGGAACTGGTTCACCCACCCGCTCGATTGCGCCGCCCGCAGATCGGCGAGCAAGCCCGACGCATGGGCGACGATCTGATCGCGCTCATCCCCGCTCACTGCCGCGCGCTCAAGCAGCGACTTCAGCACTTCAGGCTCGGGCGCACGGTGCAGTTTGGCAAAATCGGACGTTGCGGCATACATGGCTTTTGACTCGACAGTTGACGCGGACGTAAAGCACCGCACACGGGACTCGCCGTCTTGTAATATTATTGCGCAAGGAATGCACTATGGCTGTCGTCACCTTCGACGAACTGAAAGCGATGACCGGCACTGTCATCGGCGTGTCCGACTGGCTGACGGTCGATCAGGACATGATCAACAAATTCGCCGACGCGACCGGCGATCACCAGTTCATCCATATCGACGAGGAGAAGGCCAAGCTGACGCCTTTCGGTGGCACCATCGCCCACGGTTTCCTCACGCTGTCGCTCATGCCTGTCCTCACGCAGAAAACCGATATGCCGCGCATGGACGGCATCAAGATGGGCGTGAATTACGGCGGCAACAAAACCCGCTTCCTCGCTCCCGTCCGCAGCGGCAAGCGCGTGCGCGGTCATTTCAAGCTGCTCGAGATCGCCGAAAAGCGCCCCGGCCAGTATCAGCAGACCGTCGAATACACGCTCGAGATCGAAAGCGAAGACAAACCTGCCCTCATCGCCGAGTGGGTAAGCCAGTTCTTTATCTAACCTCTCCCCTCCCGCTTGCGGGAGGGGCCGGGGGAGGGCCAGACTTGACTATCGGTGCCCTGCCTCCACATCGAACCCACCCTAACCCCTCCCGCAAGCGGTAGGGGAACAAGAAGGAAAATATCATGCGCGACGCCGTCATCGTTTCCACCGCCCGCACCCCGATTGGCCGCGCCTATCGCGGGGCGTTCAACAACCTGCCCTCGCCCACGCTGGCGGGCCACGCGATCAAGGCTGCGGTCGAGCGCGCCGGGATCGACGGTGCCGAAGTGCAGGACGTCATCTTCGGTGCCGCGCTGCAACAGGGGCATCAGGCAGGCAACATCGCGCGCAATGCCCTCCTCCGCGCCGGTCTGCCCACCTCGGTCAGCGGCATGTCGCTCGATCGCCAGTGCGCGTCGGGCCTGATGGCCATCGCAACGGCCGCCAAGCAGGTCATCGTCGACGGGATGGACATCTGCATCGGCGGCGGTGTCGAGAGCATCAGCCTGGTGCAGACACCGCAGATGCGCGTCGCCCCCGATCCCGAACTGCTCGCGATGCACGCCAATATCTACATGCCAATGCTGCAAACCGCCGAAGTCGTCGCCAAGCGCTACGGCATCAGCCGTGACCGGATGGACGATTATGCGCTCCAGTCACAGCAGCGCACCGCTGCCGCGCAAGCTGCTGGAAAGTTCGATGACGAAATCATCCCCGTCACCGCGACAATGGCCGTGGTGAACAAGGAAACCAAGGAAGTCACGCACAAGGAAGTGACCCTGGCCAAGGACGAGGGCAACCGCGCCGACACCACACTTGACGGCCTCAAATCGCTCGGTCCGGTCCTCGGCCCCGACATGACGATCACCGCGGGCAACGCTTCGCAGCTCAGCGACGGCGCGTCGGCGTCAGTCGTGATGGAAGCCTCGGTTGCCGCCAAGAAGGGCCTGACCCCACTCGGCCGCTATGTCGGTATGGCCGTCGCAGGCACCGAGCCTGATGAAATGGGCATCGGCCCCGTCTTCGCGATCCCGAAACTGCTCAAAGCCAACGGTCTGACGATGGACGATATCGGCCTGTGGGAACTGAACGAAGCGTTTGCCGTGCAGGTGCTCTATTGCGCTGACAAACTCGGCATCCCGATGGACAAATTGAACGTCAACGGCGGTGCGATCTCGGTCGGCCACCCCTATGGCATGAGCGGCGCGCGGATGACTGGCCATGCCCTGATTGAAGGCAAGCGGCGCGGCGCGAAATATGTTGTCGTCACGATGTGCGTCGGCGGCGGCATGGGCGCGGCGGGCTTGTTCGAGGTTCTGTAAGGTTGGACTCTGATGACTTTGAGTTGATTCTTTAACCTCGTCATTCCCGCGAAGGCGGGAATCCAACTCCCAATGTCGAGCCTCGGGCGTTGGACCCCCGCATGCGCGGGAGTGACGCCATTTTGAACGTCAATCTAATGTCATCACGCCTTAACTATGCGTCGCGATCCACGCCTCAACAACCGGCGCAATCTTGTCGCGCCATTTGCTGCCGTTGAAAATGCCATAATGCCCCGCGCCCGGCGCCAGATGATATTTCTTCATCGCGTCGGGCAGGCCGGTTGAAATGGTCAGCGCAGCCTTGGTCTGCCCGATCCCCGAAATATCATCGCGTTCGCCTTCGATAGCGAGAATCGCGATGTCGGTAATCGCGGCCGGATCGACACGCACATCACGATGCATCATCGTGCCCTTGGGCAACGAGTGGTCCTGAAACACCGTATGGATGGTTTGCAGGTAGAATTCCGCGGTCATGTCGCAGACGCTGCGATACTCCTCGTAAAATTCCTTGGTCGCGTCGGCGGCATCGTCGTCGCCTTTGACCAGATCCTTGAACATCGCAAAATGGCTCTGCATGTGGCTGCCAAGGTTCATGGCAAGAAATCCGGTAAGCTGCAGGAACCCCGGATAAACCTTTCGCCCCGCGCCCGGATACATCACGGGCACAGTCTGGATCGCGTTCTGAACGAACCACGCATGCGGCCGCTCGGTCGCAACGTCGTTCACGCTGGTCGGCATTTCGCGCGTATCAACGGGGCCGCCCATCATTGTCAGCGTCTTGGGCCGGCACGGATTTTTCTGCGCCGACATCAACGCCGCCATCGCATAGCAAGGGACCGATGGCTGGCAGACGGCGAGCATGTGCGCACCGGACCCAATCTTTTCCATGAACGCGACGAGATAATCGATATAATCATCAAGATCGAATTGCCCCGCGCTCAGCGGGGCGGACCGCGCATCGCGCCAGTCGGTGATATACACGTCATGCCCCGGCAGCATCCGCTCGACGGTCCCGCGCAGCAGCGTTGCAAAATGGCCAGACATCGGCGCCACGATCAGCAGCTTGGGCGCGTCGTTGATGCCGTCCTTTACAAAGCGCTTCAGCTGGCCAAACGGCAGCTGCAGAACGATTTCCTCGCGCACCGCGATTTCGACTCCGTCGATAACCGTCGACGTGAACCCAAAGGCCGGCTTCCCGCGCGGTGCTGCGGCATGCGCGAAAACCTCAAGCGCCGACGCCATGATCGGCCCACCCCCGAAATAGTGCATCGGATGCCCCGGCGATTGCAGGATTTCGGCACTCATATTGGCAAGCGCACTCGCCCCCGCGAGCCAACTGCGCTGCATTTCATAGGCATTGTATAACAAGGTGGAACGCCCCTTTTGCACTCGATTGCTGCCAGCCTACGCCTGAATCATCTTATGTTGCAACGCATCATTTGCCGCCGCTCCCCATCGCTGCTAGGCGCGCGGCGTGGCCAGTAATCCTCCCAAGCCCAACGGCAATCGCAAAATCGGCAATCTCCGCCTCGTGTTCCAGTTCGCGGCGCGCTATCCGGGACGCATCGTTTGCGCGCTGATTGCGCTTGCGCTTGCCTCGGCGACAACGATCTCGATCCCGATGGGATTCAACATCGTCATCGATCAGGGCTTTACCAAAAGCGGCGGCGACATCGGTGGCGGTTTCCGTTTGCTGCTTGGCGTCGTGACGGTCCTCTCGCTGGCCACGGCATTGCGGTTTTACTTCGTATCATGGCTCGGCGAACGTGTCGTCGCGGACTTCCGCATTGCCGTTCAGGAAAATCTCCTCCGCCTCTCGCCGAGCTATTTCGAGGAAAACCGCCCGTCGGAAATTTCCTCGCGGCTGACAGCGGATACATCGATCATCGAACAGATCGTCGGCACCACATTGTCGGTGGCCCTGCGCAATTTCCTGACCGGGATCGCGGGGCTGGTCTATATGTTCTATCTCTCGCCCAAGCTCGCAGGGATGCTTGTGGTCGGTATTCCCGTGGTGATCCTGCCAATCGTCTTCATCGGCAACAAGCTGCGCACATTATCACGCAAGTCGCAGGACCGGATTGCTGACGTCGGCTCGACGGCAAGCGAAATCCTCGGCGCGATGAAAGTCGTGCAAGCCTTCGGACAGGAAACGCGCGAGGCGGGCCGTATCCGCAATGCTGCCGAAGCGACCTTCGATACCGCCCAACGCCGTATCAAACTGCGCTCGATCATGACAGCGGCCGTCATTCTCCTGCTCTTCGGCGCCGTCGTGCTGATCCTCTGGGAAGGTGCTGTCGATGTTCAGGCCGGGCGCATGACTGGCGGTGCAATCGCTGCCTTTGTAATCACCAGCGGCCTTGTCGCCGGTGCGTTCGGTTCACTCACCGAAGTTTATGGCGATCTTTTGCGCGGGGCCGGTGCCGCCGCACGCCTCGGTGAATTGCTCCAGGAACAGCCGGGCATTGCTGCGCCCGAAAACCCTGTCGCGCTCCCCGAACCGGCCCAAGGCCGCGTCGCGTTCGACCATGTCGTCTTCAAATACCCCACGCGGCAGGACGTCAGTGCGCTTAGCGATTTCACGCTGCACATCGAACCCGGTGAAACCGTCGCTGTTGTTGGCCCCTCGGGCGCGGGCAAATCGACGCTGTTCCAGCTCATCCAGCGCTTTTATGATCCGACATCGGGCACGGTCAGCATCGACGGCGTCGTCCTCCCCACAACAGACCCCAAATGGGTGCGCCAGCGCATCGCGATGGTCCCGCAAGAAACGGTCATCTTCGCGGCCTCCGCGCGCGACAACCTTCGCTATGGCCATTGGGACAGCAGCGACGAAGCGCTCTGGGCCGCCGCCGACGCCGCCAATGCCTCCGAATTCCTGCGCAAGCTCCCCGATGGTCTCGACACTTTCATGGGCGAAAGCGGCGCGCGGCTTTCGGGCGGGCAGCGCCAGCGCATGGCCATTGCGCGCGCGATCCTGCGCGATGCCCCGATCCTGCTGCTTGACGAAGCGACGTCGGCGCTGGACGCCGAATCCGAACGGCTTGTGCAGGACGCACTCGAACGGTTGATGGCCAACCGCACCACCATTGTCATCGCCCACCGCCTCGCCACTGTCCGCGCGGCAGACCGCATCATCGTGATGGAAGACGGTCGCATCGTCGAGGAAGGGACACACGACAGCCTGAGCCGCTCGGGGGGAACATATGAACGCCTGGCGCGGCTCCAGTTTGAAGGACTGGCCGTTTAACGTAGAACCGCATGCCTGAGCTTGTCTATGGCCTGTCCTTCTTATCAGCCATTGCTCAGGAAAGGGCAGCCCTTCGACAAGCTCAGGGATACGGTTCGTTCTTGCTTGACCGAAAGCACATGCACCGCCTGTTGACAGCACCGCTGCCGTCATTAACCTTGGCCCTATGGACACCGACGACATCGCGCCACCGCCGCGTGCCGGCGACCCGCTCGCCCTTCTGGTCAAGCTCGACCTCGATCCCTTTTCGGTCGTCGAACTCGATGCGCGGATCGTCGCGCTCGAAGCCGAAATCGTCCGCACCCGCGCCAAGCGCGACAAAGCTGTTAACCACCGGGCAAGCGCCGATGCGCTATTTGGTCGTTAAAGTGAAACATTCGATAGACGTTCTTGATTGACAGCACCGGGCTCCCGACATGATGTTCAACTGAAGCCGCGCCCGCAGGCTTCGCATTAGGACCAAGACATGCCTTCCTTCGCCCGCGAACTTGAAACGACCCTGCACAATGCGCTCGCCGCCGCAGCGACGCGCAAGCATGAATATGCCACGCTCGAGCATCTCCTGCTCGCGCTGATCGACGACGAACATGGCGCGCAAGTCATGGTCGCCTGCGGCGTCGATACCGGCGAATTAAAGAACACAGTCACCACCTATCTCGACAGCGAACTCGAAGCGCTGCGCACCGAGGGACAGACCGACCCGTCCCCCACCAGCGGTTTCCAGCGCGTTGTCCAGCGTGCCATCCTGCACGTGCAAAGTTCAGGCCGCGACGAAGTGACCGGTGCGAACGTCCTCGTCGCGCTGTTCAGCGAGCGCGAAAGCTATGCCGTCTATTTCCTCCAGCAGCAGGACATGAGCCGCCTCGATGCGGTCAGCTTCATCAGCCACGGCGTCGGTAAGGGCGTCACTGTGCCTGAAGCATCCGCCCCCAAGGGTGTCGATGACGAAAAGCCCGCCAAATCCGAAGGCGGCAAGGGCAAAGCCGAATCGGCGCTCAAGCAGTTCACTGTTGATCTCAACGAAAAAGCGAAGGCCGGCAAAGTCGATCCGCTCATCGGGCGCGGCCCCGAAGTCGACCGCACGGTGCAGATCCTGTGTCGCCGGTCAAAGAATAACCCGCTTTACGTCGGCGATCCCGGCGTCGGCAAAACCGCGATTGCCGAGGGGCTGGCGCGCAAGATCGTCGAGGGCAATGTCCCCGAAGTGCTGCTCCCCGCCGTCATCTATTCGCTCGACATGGGCGCGCTCCTCGCGGGCACGCGCTATCGTGGCGATTTCGAGGAACGGTTGAAAGCCGTCGTCAACGAGCTTGAAAAGCTCCCGCACGCGATCCTTTTCATCGATGAAATCCACACCGTTATCGGTGCCGGTGCGACCAGTGGCGGCGCGATGGATGCCTCGAACCTGCTCAAGCCTGCGCTCTCGGGAGGCACGATCCGCTGCATCGGCTCGACCACCTACAAGGAATTCCGCAATCATTTCGAAAAAGACCGCGCATTGCTCCGCCGGTTCCAGAAGATCGATGTCAACGAACCGACCATCGAAGACACGATCAAGATCCTCGCCGGGCTGCGCAGCGCGTTCGAGGGGCACCACAATGTCCGCTACACGCCAGACGCCATCAAGTCGGCGGTCGAGCTGTCGGCGCGTTACATCAATGACCGCAAACTGCCCGACAAAGCCATCGACGTGATCGACGAAGTCGGCGCGATGCAGATGCTTGTCGCCCCCAACAAGCGCAAAAAAGTGATCACGCCCAAAGAGATAGAGCAGGTCATTGCAACGATGGCGCGCATACCGCCCAAATCGGTCTCGACCGACGACACCAAGTCGCTCGCCAGCCTCGAAACCGACCTGAAGCGGGTTGTTTTCGGCCAGAATGCCGCCATCGAGAAACTCGCCTCGGCAATCAAACTGTCGCGGGCGGGCCTGCGCGATCCTGACAAGCCCATCGGCAATTATCTGTTCACTGGCCCGACGGGTGTGGGGAAAACCGAAGTTGCACGCCAGCTTGCCTCGATCATGGGCATTCCGCTGCAACGCTTCGATATGTCGGAATATATGGAGCGCCACAGCGTCAGTCGCCTGATCGGTGCGCCGCCCGGCTATGTCGGCTTTGATCAGGGCGGTCTGCTCACTGATGCCATCGACCAGCAGCCGCATAGCGTTCTCCTCCTCGACGAAATCGAAAAGGCCCACCCTGATCTGTTCAACATCCTGTTGCAGGTCATGGATCATGGTCGCCTGACCGATCAGCATGGCAAGGCAGTCGATTTCCGCAATGTCATCCTGATCATGACGACCAATGCCGGCGCGTCCGACATGGCGCGTGAATCGCTGGGCTTTGGCAACAACAGCCGCGAGGGCGAGGACGAGGAAGCGGTGAAGAAGATGTTCACCCCCGAATTCCGCAACCGCCTCGATGCGATTGTCCCGTTTGGCTATCTGCCGACCGACGTTGTCGCGCGCGTCGTCGACAAGTTCATCCTGCAACTCGAACTGCAACTTGCCGACCGCGACGTGCACATCAAGCTTGACGATGCCGCGAAGGACTGGCTGACCACCAAGGGCTATGACAAGCTCTACGGCGCGCGCCCGATGGGCCGCCTGATTCAGGAAAAGATCAAGCAACCGCTCGCCGAGGAATTGCTGTTCGGCAAACTCGTCCACGGCGGCGAAGTCATGGTCCACCTGAAGGAAACCGACGGCGTCAACGCGCTATCGTTCGAAATCACCCCCGCGCCCCCGAAAAAGGGGAAAAAGGGCGGCAAGGCGAAGGTGGTGGCTGAGGGTTGAAGATGGCTTGACAGCACGACGCTTTTACCCCACTTTTGTTCCACAGTCGGAAGAGGAACCCGTTGGCAACGGGCGACCCGAATCTCTAAGCTGTAAATGTCGTGTCGCCCATCGTGGGAGAAGCCCACGGGGTCCCTAACGAAGCGACAGCCAAACGACACTATTCTCGGCGGTTCGAAACGTCGGGCGTAGGCCGATAAAGCGGGTAACGGCGGTCAATCCGTTCTCCCGTGGCCCAACCGTATCCCTCTTTGGGTTGCGGCGCGTCGCAGGCCCGAAAGTCATAGTATGACCAAACGGTTTGTGATTACGGTCGATGTGAAGTTCGATGTTGCAGCTACGGTGCGTGCACTGGCGCTAATCTTCTTGCTGATCGCGTCGTGAGGCGTCGGGGGCTTCGGCCCCCGATGTTCTTCAAGCAACAGCCACCGTGAGCCTCACGCCCACCGCTTTCGCTATCGCAGCCACTGTCGCAAACGATGGATTCCCCCCTTCGCCAAGCGCTTTGTAGAGGCCGGCTCTAGTGATGCCCGCCCCTTGCGCCACCTCGGTCATGCCGCGGGCCCGCGCCACATGGCCCAGCGCGCGGCGCACTTCATCGGGATCACCGTCCTCAAAAACGGCTTCAAGATAGGCCTTGACCTCGGCCCCGGTGCCGAGATGCTCGGTAATGTCCCAGCGCGTTGTCTCGATATTCACAAGTTCAGTTCCTTCGCAATTTGCTTTGCCATCGCAATGTCACGCGCTTGTGAATTTTTGTCGCCGCCACACAGCAACAACACCAAGTCATTGCCACGCCGAGTGAAATACAGCCGGTATCCCGGACCATAATGAATCCGCATCTCGCTAACCCCATTGCCCACCGACGTGACATCACCGGGGTTGCCCGCCTCCATACGTTCAACCCGCCGCAAGATTTGCGTCCGAGCGCGGAAATCGCGCAATGCGGCAAACCATTTCGAATATACGGCGGTTTGCCGAATTTCGATCACGTTCGAGAACTAGCAGAAATAGATAATGCTGTCAACTATGGGATACACTCAAACCCAATCACGTCGCCACCATGATCGCCGCGATGATGATCAACATGAACAACACACCCGCGCCGATCGCCGCATAGATCGACGGGTTCACACTGAACGAAGCCCGCGCTTGTTCGGCAACGCGGTTCAGGAGTTGTGGCCATGTATAGCTGACGAAATCGCCCTGGCTCATCATGTTGATCAAGACGCCGTGATCGTCAACCACGGGCAAATGGCGGAACCGCTCGTTCGACATCTGCTGCAACCATTCGAGCAGATTGTCGTTGCCTTTCGCCAATTTCAAATTGGTCGTCATGATATCGCTGAGCTTGGTCTTCGCCGGATCGCGGCCCTCATTGAGCAAGCGACGCATGAAATCGCGCTCGGTCACGATGCCAACGGGCTTGCTTTCCTTGTCGACGACAACAACCGCACCATAGTTTTTTTCGCTCATCGCCTTGATCGCTGTGGCGACCATGGCATCGGGTGCCAGCGTGTAAACCGGCGCCTTGTTTTTGAATTCGAGCCGTTCTTCGATTTTCATGTGCTGTTGCCCTTTGGTCGTGCAATATTCTTAGGCCAATGACTGTGAATGGCCAAGCGGAAATCATCCCAGACTGACCCGTCCCCCTGCATGCCGCTCGAGCCGCCCGCCGAGTTCCAGTTCGAGCAGCACGGTCGCAACGACAGCGGGATGCAACCCCGACTGGCGCACCACCTCGTCGACCAGCACCGGCGTATGCCCCAGCAGATCGGCCACCGCGCGCCGCTCGGCATCGCTGGCATCGGCATCGACCGGCGGCCCGCGCCAGCCATCGGCGCGCTGCTCGACCCGGCCCGCCATCGGGCGGATCATCTCGAGCACATCGCCCGCATTCTGCACCAGCGTTGCGCCGTCACGGATCAGCGCATTGCACCCTTGCGCGCGCGGATCGAGCGGACTGCCCGGCACCGCCATCACTTCGCGCCCCGCTTCATTCGCCAGCCGCGCGGTGATCAGCGACCCTGACTTCGGCGCCGCCTCGATAACAACAGTGCCCAACGCCATCCCGGCAATGATCCGGTTGCGCGAGGGGAAATGCCGCGCCAGCGGTTCGCGGCCCGGCGGCTGTTCGGCAATCAATACCCCCTCGTGCGCAATCCGTTCTTGAAGCGCGGCATTTTCGGGCGGGAACGCAATGTCGATCCCGCTTGCGATCACGCCGACCGTCGCGCTGTCCACCGCGCCCTGATGCGCCGCTGTATCAATGCCGCGCGCGAGTCCCGACACGACAACGCACCCCTCGCCCGCCAGATCATGCGCCAGCCCGCGCGCAAAGCGGCACGCCGCAGCACTGGCATTGCGCGCGCCGACGATGGCAATGGCAGGCCGCTCGATCAGCCGCAGGTCACCGCGCACGATGATCGCGGGCGGTGCCGTGTCGAGTTCGGCGAGCAATCGCGGATACAGCCCCTCGCCGACAAACAGATAACGCGCGCCGAGTTTTTCAACCGCGCGCATTTCGCTTTCGACGTCGCGGAGATCGGCCAGCCGCATCGCTTTGCCCCCGCCGCGCGCTGCCAGATCGGGAATCGCATCGAGCGCTGCCCGGGCACTGCCAAAGCGCGCGAGCAGCTGAAAATAGGTGACCGGCCCGATATTGGCCGAGCGGATGAGGCGGAGCTTGTCGAAGGTCTCGTCAGCCACCCACGGCGGCTTTCTGACCGACCCTGGGCTCCTCGCCGCGCCGCAGCCGCCCGATATTGGCGCGATGTTTCCAGACAATCAGCAGCGCCAGTGCAATCAGCAGCGGCATCAGCGCAATCTGGCCAAGCGCAATGCCTGCAACCGGTGCCGATAGCGCCGCCATCAGGCCACCCAGCGACGAAATACGGAACAGCGCCACCGTTGCCAGCCACACCCCCGCCGCAATCAGCGCGACCGGCCAGCTGAGCACGAGCAATATCCCGAGCGCAGTCGCCACGCCCTTGCCGCCATTGAAGCGCAGCCAGACCGGATAACAATGCCCCAGAAACGCTGCGAACGCCGCCATCGGCCCCAGCCCCGGTTGGATCGCCTCGGCAATCAGAACGGCTGCCACGCCCTTGCCGCCGTCGAGCAGCAATGTCGCCGCCGCCAGCCCCTTGCGCCCCGTGCGCAACACATTGGTCGCGCCGATGCTGCCCGACCCGATGCTGCGCAAATCCCCCGCGCCAAACACTCGCGTGAGGACCAACCCGAACGGGATCGAACCGAGGAGATAGCCAATAATGAGAGCCGAAAGCGGCGCGATCCAAAGCATCGCATGACGATAGTGGGACAGCGGGAATTGGCAAGCAACCGCCATCAATGCGTGCGATCTTTCAAAATTCTGGTCACCCCGCACTTAGACACCGGGCTAGAGCGTGCTGACTTTTGATTGATCCATACTTCTCGTCATTCCCGCGAAGGCGGGAATCCAACGCCCCATATCGAGCCTCGGGCGTTGGACCCCCGCATTCGCGGGGGTGACGTCGCATTGAACGTCAACCTAATGCCATCAAACTCTAGACTAGCTTTTGCCCAGCATTGATGTTTTTGTCTTTCGACCAATCCATGCCGAACATTGCGGGGTGAGCACTGCCCGCCCCGCATCGCTTACAGACCGTCGACGCTTTTACTGACGAGGATATTCACCGAAACCCGGCGGTTCTGCGCCTTGCCTTCCGCCGTGCTGTTATCCGCCACCGGGTCCGCTTCGGCCATACCGGTAGGGGTCAGCATGCGATAAGGCTGCCAGCGGCACGCCTGCTGAAGATAATTGATCACGCGACCGGCGCGCTTTTCGCTCAGTTGCTGGTTATAGTCCTGGCCGCCGACTGAATCAGTGTAACCGACAACAAGCATCAGGGCGTTGTCCGTCGTCTGGGCTTGCGTTGCCGTGTTGCAAAGTTCGGCCTTGGCCTGTTCGGAAAGCACGGCCCTGCCTGTATCAAAATACACATTCGTTGTGTTTTTGACATTATACTTGTCGATATCGCCCATGCGGCCGCGCAGCGCCTCGGTCGCTGCGGTCTGCTCCTCAAATTGCTGGGACGTGCCGTTGCGGATCATCGTCGCGGTCTTCATGTCACCTTTTCGGAAACTGATCTGGCTCGCGACGAGGCCATTGCCCGACTGCATTGTCTTGACGGTAACGGGCAGGCCATTCAGCAGCGCGCCGGGCGCCAGCTTTCGGCTACCACTGAAAAGGCCGCCGCCCTTAATCTTGGTTGCTTCGTTGACGGCCACGATCGTGCTCGTTCCATCGGCAGTCGTGACTTTCACTTTGTCATCGTTGCGCGCGGAGATGATCCCTTTAATCTCTGGCCCTTTGGTCATTGCTGGCGCTTCAGCTGCGACGGGCGCAGGCATCCCTTTGACGACGATCGACGGATCGGCAGGCTCCTGTTGCTGGGCAAACACATTTGCCGACATCGGCACGGTCAGCATCGCAAGCAGGACAAGACCTTTTCTCCCTGTAGATGTCTTTTTTGATATGGCAGGCATTGAGCGACTCCTTCAAGCTGCCCCCGCTGTTGAAGCCTGTTCAAATTAACCTTTCTGGCAGATGAACAGGTTTGGCAACATTCGTTAATATACGGTTAACGCGAGTGCGCCGTGCGGCAAAGCGATTTGGACTATGGTATCCGGTTGCACCCGCGCCCCATCATGCTACCCGCGACGCCATGCTCGCTACCGCTCCCATCCTCTTTTTCGATTCCGGCGTCGGTGGCCTCTCGGTCGTCGCGCCGACCCGCGCGCTGTTGCCGACGGCGCCTTTTGTCTACGCCGCCGACAGCGCTGGTTTCCCCTATGGCACCAAGAGCGAGGCAGAGATTGCCGCGCGCGTGCCCGCGTTACTTGGGCGGCTGGTCGAGCGCTACCGGCCCCGCCTCGTTGTCATCGCTTGCAACACCGCGTCGACCATCGCGCTGTCGGTTGTGCGCTCGGCGCTTGATGTGCCGGTCGCCGGCACCGTGCCTGCGATCAAGCCAGCGGCACTGGCGTCCAAAACCCGCGTCATCGGCGTGCTCGGCACTGACGCGACCGTGCGCCAGCCCTATGTCGATCGCCTGTCGGCAGAATTTGCCAGCGATTGCACTGTCATACGCTACGGTTCCGCCGAACTGGTGGCGCTGGCAGAAGCTAAATTACGCGGCGCAGCCAGCGATCCCGATGCCGTAAAGGCCGCTGTGGCAGGCATGTTCGCCGCGCCCGGGGGCGACCGTATCGATACGGTGGTGCTCGCCTGCACCCACTTCCCGCTGCTCGAAGCCGAACTCGCCGCCGCCGCGCCGCATCCGGTCATGTTTCTCGACGGCAGTGCAGGAATCGCGCGGCGCATCGCGCATCTGACCGAGGGACAGAACTGGCCGACGTCCGCGCCGTCCGGTGTGGCAGTCTTTACCCGCGTCGATGATGCCGTTCGCGCGCTTGCTCCGGCTTTGGCGTCACGCGGTTTTGCCGGGATCGTCGCGCTTTAGAACGCCGATTGCGAATCGTTAGCAGTGGATTCATGTTCGATGTCATATTATGGGCGTCGCGGTTTCAGCTGATTTTTTTGCCCGACATTGAGGATTGGTTTTGGATTACGATCGCGTTTTTTCCGCTGCTATCGACCGGCTTCATGCCGAGGGCCGCTACCGCGTGTTTATCGACATTCTGCGCAACAAGGGCAGCTATCCCAACGCGCGCTGCTTTGCCGGTCATAATGGGCCGAAACCGATTACGGTGTGGTGCTCGAACGATTATCTCGCGATGGGGCAGCATCCCAAAGTGATCGCGGCGATGGAAGAAGCGCTTCATGATGTGGGCGCAGGCTCGGGCGGCACGCGCAACATCGGCGGCAATACGCACTATCATGTTGATTTAGAACAAGAATTGGCTGACCTTCACGGCAAGGATGGCGCGCTGCTGTTCACCAGCGGCTATGTTTCGAACGAGGCAACTTTGGCAACATTGGGCAAAGTCCTGCCCGGCTGCGTCATCTTCTCCGACGAGCTCAACCACGCCAGCATGATCGCCGGCATCCGTAATTCGGGCTGCGAGAAGCGCGTCTGGCGCCACAATGACCTCGCCCATCTCGAAGCGTTGCTGGCGGCCGAAGACCCCGAAACGCCCAAGTTGATTGCCTTCGAAAGCGTCTATTCGATGGACGGCGATGTGGCTGATGTTCGCCACATTTGTGACCTCGCCGACACATATAACGCGCTGACCTATTGCGACGAAGTCCATGCTGTCGGCATGTATGGCGCGCGCGGCGGCGGGATCACCGAACGCGACGATGTTGCCGACCGCGTCACGATCATCGAAGGGACGCTAGGCAAAGCGTTCGGCGTCATGGGCGGTTATATCGCGGCGCGGCGCGACATCATCGATGTCATCCGCAGCTATGCGCCGGGGTTCATCTTCACGACGAGCCTGTCGCCTGTCCTCGTTGCCGGTGTCCTCGCAAGCGTTCGCCATCTCAAAGCCTCGAGCGAAGAGCGCGACGCACAACAGGCCGCGGCGGCAACGCTCAAGGCGCTGTTCACTAATGCGGGCTTGCCGGTCATGCCAACGACCACGCATATCGTGCCGCTGATGATCGGCGATCCGGTCAAGGCCAAGAAGATCAGCGACATCCTGCTCGCCGAATATGGCGTTTATGTGCAACCGATCAATTACCCGACTGTGCCGCGCGGCACCGAGCGGCTGCGCTTTACACCGGGACCGGCGCATACGACCGAGATGATGACCGAACTGACCGGCGCGCTGATCGAGATTTGGGGCCGGATGGAAATGCGCAAAGCCGCTTAGGATCAGGTAGCGGCCAGAAGCGTCAAGGCTCCCAAGCCTGCTGACAAGATTATCCGCATTGCAAACCATCTTGGGGGCACAAGTCGGCGTCTATCGAGGTGCCAATCGACAAGCGGTGCGAGCAACAGGCCTGCGCCCACGATTTTCAGCGATTGCGTCGGTGATCCGGTCCGAACAATCCACAGCAGCCCTGCGGCAAAAGCGATCAGGGTCGGCATCACTGCAATACCATAGAGCCAGCGCGGTGCGGCCGCATTGACAGCAGCGACCCCCCACCAAAGCCCACCGAGAAAACTGAAAATCAGTGCCGCATAAAGAAACGATGCAAACTGTCCAAATGCTGTATGCGGCGGGTGCAGCGTGATCGCAGCTGCAAGGATTTGCGGTAGTAAGCCTGAAAGCCCCAGCAGAAAGGCGACTCGCGGAAGTTTGTTGTCCATCGCAGTGTCTTAGCGCGAAAGCACCGCGCTCCAAGCATAGCCGCGATACAGCGGCGTGAATTCCGCCTTCAGCCCGAGCGTCTGGATATATGCGGGCAGTATCGCGCGCGGTTCGACGTCGAAGCTGGCGAGCCACGCAAAGAGCATCGCCTTGAACGCGCGCGGCCAGCCTTCGAGTTGCCCGAAATCAACGACGTGCATGCTGCCGCCGGTCGCTTTTGCGCCCTGCATCAATGCGGTTTTCCAGTCGGGAATCATCGATAGCGTGTAGCTGAAGAAAACCCGGTCAAACTGCGCCTGCCCAAACAGCGCCTTGGCGTCGAAATTGGTCGCATCGGCCTGTTTCAACGTGATGCGGTCGCTCAGCCCCGCGCGCGCGATGCTCTTGCGCGCCGTCTCCAGCATCGCTTCGGATATGTCGAAGCCGAACAGCCGCGCCGTCGGGTATCGCCGCGCCACCTGAATAAGATTACGACCCGTGCCGCAGCCGACCTCGAGCACCGTGCCGGCGTCGGGCACATCAAGCGTCGCGATCAGCCGATCGCGTCCGAACAGAAAAAACTTGCGCGTCGCATCATAGATATGACGTTGCCACGCGTAGATCGCATCCATCCGCGCCGCGACATTATCCGGCAAGGTTGGCATCTTTCAGCACATAAAGATGCACTCCACCGTAAATCGACGAGCGGTCGCGCTGCGTATAGTCCAGCGAGTCTGCTGCACGATAATCCCATTGATCAAGGATCGCCGGCGGCACGCGCCCCGGCAGCAACGTCGGCGCGGCAGCGGTGCGGAACACGACCCGCGCGCCGGGCCGCGCCGTCCGCGTGATCTGTGTCCAGAGATCGTTCAGTTGCGCGTCGGTCATCCAGTCCTGCGCATCGAGCAGCAGGTAACGGTCGCGACTTTTCGGGGGACACTCGGACAAATGCCCCGTGAAATTAGCATGAAGGATTTCAACGCGACCGATCCGCGCGACGAGATCGGCATAGTTCGCTTCCTGCAGATAAGGCGGCAGCGAGGCCCCCGCGCCTTGCGCATAGCCACGCCCGAATGCTTGCTGCGCAAAGTAATTGTCCTTCACATCGAAATCACAAGCGAGCTTTTCGAGGCGACCGCGCAGCACCGCACCAATGCCACCAGGGTCATCCGCCGCGAGCGCGTCATATTGCGCAGGTGGAATACCGAGGCCGAACAAAGAGGCTGGCTGATCGATCAGCCAGCGCACGAACTTCTTGTCGAAAATCGGCGCGAGCTTGGTCTCAAAAATGGCGCGCTGCTCCTCAACATTCTTGGCGTCGAGCAGGTCTTTCAAATCAACACGGTAAAGCTTTGCGAGCAAATGCGCGGTGCCGATAAAATTGCCGAGCAGTCCGCGCTTGTAGATATTCTTGGCAAACCCCCCGATCCGCCGCCGCCCGATCATGTCGCGACCTTCCCAATAGTTGCGCGTCGTTTCGTCAAGGAAGGGGCGGATATGCACTTTGTAGGCGCGCAGATTTTCCTTGGCATCGGCCTGAGCGAAGAAGCGGTGGAAGCTGGCATAGTCGGGCAGGTGCCGCACGGCCGCATGTTTCAGGCTGTTGAACGCGACATGCGCGGTGTTCAGGTCAACGGCCGTGACTGCCGCAGGATTGGCCGTCAGGTAACTCAACGCATTGCACCCGCCGCTCGCGATCGTAACGATATGGCAATCGGGCGTGATTGCCAGCGCTTCCATATCCACAACGGGGTCTTCCCAGATTTGCGCATAGACCAGCCCCTTGAACGCAAACGTGAAGGCGCGTTCGAGCAGACCCGCTTTGCTCAGCTTTTCATGCTGGTGAACCGCCGCTTTGACCGCCACATTGCGCGATCGGTCAACTGCTCTGGCGGCCATTCATGATCCCCGGGTGCGACAGTAAGGTTACATCGCGCAAATGACGGAGGCGTTACAACCCAAAGTCGAAATTATTGCAGCCTTTTGTCGCAATCGCGACAAGTCGGCAGTGGCATTCGCGCGCCAGATTGCTAGAGGGACTGCTCACCGACCGACTCGTCAGGAACCGTCCGTTGAGCAGCAGACCCGACCCGCAGATCATTGCCATCGCCTCCGACCATGCAGGCTTCGACATGAAGACTGCGCTGATCGACTGGATGCGCGCGCAGGGGCACGATGTTCAGGACCTCGGACCGAGCGATACGATCTCGGTCGATTATCCCGATTACGGCTATCGGGTGGCCGAAGTGATCGCTTCGGGCGCAGCGCGTTTTGGCGTGCTCGTCTGTGGATCGGGCATTGGCATCGCGATTGCGGCAAACCGCCACCCCGCCGTGCGCTGCGCGCAAGTCAGCGAGAATCTCTCCGCCCGCCTCGCCCGTTCGCATAATGATGCCAATGTCATCGCATTTGGCGCGCGGTTGATCGGTCCGGATCAGGCGCGCGACTGCCTTTCCGCCTTTCTCTCAACGCCGTTTCTCGGCGACCGCCACACCGGACGCGTCGACAAACTCGGCCACCCGCATTTTGCAAAGGAACCCGCATGAGCACCAATCCCGCAACTTTGCATGACGTCCAGCCTGACGGGTTCTTCACGCGCACCTTAGCCGAAAGCGACGCTCAGGTCTTTTCCGCGCTAACCCGCGAGATTGATCGCGAGCGGCATCAGATCGAATTGATTGCCTCCGAAAATATCGTCTCGAAAGCAGTGCTCGAAGCACAAGGCTCTGTGTTCACCAACAAATATGCCGAGGGTTATCCCGGCAAGCGTTACTATCAGGGCTGCGCGCCGTCGGACGCCGTCGAAACGCTGGCGATCGAGCGCGCCAAGCAATTGTTCGATTGCGGCTTTGCCAATGTTCAGCCGCATTCGGGCGCGCAGGCGAATGCTGCGGTCATGCTCGCGCTCGTCAAGCCCGGCGAGACAATCCTCGGTATGAGCCTCGACGCCGGTGGTCACCTGACGCACGGGGCGCGCGCCGCGATGTCGGGCAAATGGTTCAATGCCATCCAATATGGCGTCAACGCCGACGATCATCTGATCGATTTCGCGCAGGTCGAAGCGCTGGCGATCGAGCATAAACCCAAAATCATTATCGCGGGCGGATCAGCCTATCCGCGTCAGATCGATTTTGCCCGCTTCCGCGCCATTGCCGATACGGTCGGCGCGATCTTCTGGGTTGATATGGCGCATTTTTCAGGGCTTGTGGCGGGCGGTGTGCATCCCTCACCGTTCCCGCACGCGCACTTGGCCACAACGACGACGCACAAGACATTGCGCGGTCCGCGCGGCGGCATGATCCTGACCAATGATGAGGCATTGGCCAAAAAGTTCAATTCGGCCGTTTTCCCCGGATCGCAGGGTGGGCCACTGATGCATGTCATCGCTGCCAAGGCCGTTGCCTTCGGCGAAGCGCTGCAGCCCGATTTCAAACTCTATTCGCGCGCCGTGATCGACAATGCCAAAGCGATGGCGGCACGCCTCAACGAACGCGGATGCAATCTCGTTTCGGGCGGCACTGATACGCATCTGGCGCTGGTCGATCTCACCCCGCTGGGCGTAACCGGCAAGGACGCCGACGAAGCGCTCGAACGTGCCGCGATCACCTGCAACAAGAACGGCATCCCAAATGACCCGCAGCCGCCGATGAAGACCAGCGGCATCCGTGTCGGCTCGCCCGCGGGCACGACACGCGGGTTCGGCGTCAAGGAATTCCGCGACATTGCCGATATGATCGCCGACGTCCTCGATGGCTTGCGGCAAAAGGGCGAACATGGCGATCCGCAGGTCGAGGCCGATGTTCGTGTCCGCGTCCGCGCGCTGTGCGAACGCTTCCCGATTTATCCGGAACTATAGCTTGCTTGTGCTATGCATCCCCCAAGGGGGCGCATAGTGCGCTGCCCGTTCTGCGCCCATGACGACAGCCAGGTAAAGGACAGCCGCCCGACCGAAGACGGCGCGGCGATCCGGCGGCGGCGGCAATGCGAAAGTTGCGGCGCGCGCTTTACGACATTTGAGCGCATCCAGCTGCGCGAACTGATCATCCTGAAAAGCGAAGGGCGGCGCGAACCCTTCGAACGCGACAAACTTGCGCGCTCGGTCGCAGTCGCTTGTCGCAAACGCCCCATTGAGCAGGCGCGGATCGACCAGATGGTGTCGGGAATACAGCGTCAGCTGGAAACGCTGGGCGATGCCGAAATCGAGGCACGACAGATTGGCGCGTTCGTGATGGAAGGCCTTAAAGGCCTCGACAGCGTCGCCTATATACGGTTCGCGAGCGTGTATAAGGACTTTGCCGAAGCCAAGGATTTCGAGGAATTTGCGGGTACGGTAAAGGATGCGGGGGCCGAGTGAGCGGTCCGCCCATCCTCATCCTCGTTCGACCGCAACTCGGCGAAAACATTGGCAAGGCCGCGCGGGCGATGCTCAATTTCGGGTTGACCGAATTGCGGCTGGTCGCGCCGCGCGATGGCTGGCCCAATCCGAGCGCGGGCCCGGCAGCATCGGGCGCGGACAGCGTGCTTGCCAAAGCCAAAGTCTATGACAGCGTTGCGGACGCGACCGCTGACTGCGCGCATGTCTATGCCACCACTGTGCGCAAACGCGGCGTCATCAAGCCCGTGCTGACGCCCGAAGCCGCTGCCGCTGAAATGCGCACGGCATCCGGACGTTCGGCGATCCTCTTTGGCCCCGAGCGCACGGGCCTTGAATCCGACGATGTCGCGATTGCCCGCACAATCATCACCGTGCCGATCAATCCGAAATTCGGGTCGCTGAATCTGGCGCAGGCTGTGATGGTCGTCGCTTATGAATGGTCCAGGAGCCAGAACCTCGCGCAGCCACCGAAAGTCGATGACGAGCCGCCTGCCCCGCAAGCCGAGCTTGATGGTCTGATCGGCCAGCTCGATGCGATGCTCGATTATGCGGGATTCTACTTTCCCCCCGACAAGGTACCGACAGTCAAACGGAACATCCGATCAATCATCACCAAGCCGGGATGGAATGCCCAGGAAGTGCGAACGATGCGCGGTGTGCTGACGGCGATTCAAAAGCCGAGGGCCAGAAACTAGCGCGTTAACGATGGCAATCGACCAGTTTTTGGCAAGTTGCGCGAGAAACGTGTTTTTGATATTCAAATACCGAAATTGAAGGGGAACAGTAATGATCACGTTATTTTTGGTGGCCCTCTCAACTGCCAATCTGTCGGCAGTGACACTAACCTCAATCGATGCAACGACACCAACGGCGCAGCAAGAACCGCAAAAGCCGACAAAGCCAAAGCTCGTTTGCCGCACGCAGGAGCGTCTGGGCACGCGACTTGGCGGCAAGCGTGTTTGCAACACCAAAGAGCGCTGGTCCGAGATCGAATCGGAATCGGGAGCCGCAGTGCGCGATGCGCAGCGAAACATGAGCTCGATGCCGACCAACGGCACCTGAGCGACCTAAAACTTGACTCCTGCGCCGCGTCCGCTATTGGCGCCCTTTCGCAATTGACCCCGCACTCCGGTGAAGCGGTGGTCCTGCCCGATCCTTGGATCGACGTAGCGCGGTTCCGGTAACTCTAACGGCCTTGGGCCACGCAATTGAAGGACTATCGATGTCAAAGCGTATCAGCGCAAAGCACAAGCTCGACCGCCGCATGGGCGAAAATATTTGGGGCCGCCCCAAATCGCCCGTCAACAAGCGCGAATATGGCCCCGGCCAGCACGGCCATCCCATCGCCACCTGCACCGTCCCGCTCACCGAGCAGGTGACAGGCCCGACGGCAGTCGCGAACGCGGCGGCGGCCAGCGGCGACGGCGCGATCACCGT
>JAYWFN010000179.1:0-3939 GCA_043778785.1 Sphingomonas sp.
CCGATGCGAGCGGCGAGAACACAAAGAACCGGCTGACGGCACGGCTGCGGTGGCAGGGCGGAAACCAGCTGGCGAAATAGAAGATCACGCCGGGATAAAATCCCGCCTCCGCCACGCCCAGCAGGAAGCGCAGCACATAGAAGTGCATTGGCGTCTGCACGAACATCATCGCCGCAGACAGCAGCCCCCACGTGATCATGATCCGCGCAATCCATTTGCGCGCGCCAAAGCGGACCAGCATCAGGTTCGACGGGATTTCAAACAGTGCATAAGCCAGAAAAAACAGCCCACCGCCGAGCCCGTAAACAGTGGCGCTGAACTTCAAATCCTCATTCATCGACGCAGCAGCAAAGCTGACGTTAACCCGGTCCATGTAGGCAAAAAGATAGGCCAGCCCGATGAGCGGCAGGATACGCCAGAACGCCTTGTTCATGGCAGATTTGCCGACGGCTTCATCCGTGATTGTGCCCGCGCTCATTGCCATCTCCCGTTTCGCAGACGCAGCTTTCCCCTCGGCAGAGCCGCGGTTCCCCAGCCCGCCCAAAAGCATGAAAATGTCTGCAATCCTTTGAGCCGGATAGTGCAGTGACGCAGCGTCAGCCGTCAATCCGCGCTACCGTCAATAAAGCGTCAATAAAGCGTCAATAAAGCGTCAATCGGCCGCGCGGCATTGACGAAAGCGCGGCATCTGGCACCCTTGACGCAACCAAAAGGGAGAAGGTTTGATGCGCAACATGGTTCTAGTCGCTTCGGCGGCGGGGTTGCTTTGTTCGGGCCACGCAATGGCGCAAACACAAAGCGATTCGCAACACACCGCAATGCTGGCGCGCGCCAAGGCCGCCGAGATTAGCGACGCGTGGACGCCTGCGCCCGGTGCTCATCAATTATCTGGTCAAGCTGGGCGTGGCGAAGCAGGGAGGCGATTATCTGACCTTCCCCCAACGCGCGCTGTTTGACTGGATCGGCATCCGCTCAGCGGTGCTCGAAACCGCTGCCAGCGGGAACTTCCTGACGCAGGGCTATGACTTGATGGCCGGGCGCGACTGGGCGCGGCTCGGCAATCTTTATCTGCAAGACGGTATGTGGAACGGGACGCGCATACTGCCGGAGGGCTTTACCAAGTTCGTCAGCACGCTCGCGCCCGCATGGGTGGCCGATGGTCGCCCCATTTATGGCGGGCTGTTCTGGGTCAATGGCGACGGTGCATTGCCCATCCCGAAGGACGCCTATTTTATGGCGGGCGCGGGCGGGCAATACACGTTCATCATCCCCTCGCACGATCTTGTCGTGGTGCGTCTGGGACGTTTTGCAGGGGCACGGCCCGGCACTGCAAGCCTCAACAAGTCACTTGCGCTCTTGATGCAGGCAGTGCCTGCCAGTCGCTAAACCTGGTTACTCGGCACTGGCAGCAGATCCGGCCAGCCATATTTGTCCCACGCCGCCGCCATGCCGATGCGCTGGGCAAAGGGGATGAATTCGGGGTGCTGCCAGATCTGGCGGATGGGATCGACATCGGCCCATAGGGACATCAGACAGGCAAGATTCTGGAGCGTGATGCGCGCGCCGATGGTTTTGAAGAGCAGATCAGCATAGCCCATGAACACAGCAGGCAGCGTGATGGCCAGATGTTCCTTCTCCACCATCGTTGCGTGAAGATAATCGAGCGTGCGACAATAGGTTTCCCGATCTTCGGGCCGCCCGCTGCACACGCCCTTTGCGGCGACAAGCCAATAGGCATCCATGACTTCGGGTGACATTGGCGCCATCCCGCTTGGCGGCGGGATGCTGTTGTTGATCATCAAACGGGTTTGCTGATAATGTTCAACGGCTAATTCATGATTGCCTGCGGCTGCATGCGCGACGCCCAACCACATCGATGGAAAGCCGAGGTCCACACATCGCTGGGCGTCTGCGATGGCTGCATCGACATCGCCCAAGTTAAGCTGCCCGGCCGAGCGGCACATATAATGTCTGCCGTCGACAGGGTCTTGATCAATGGCCTCGTCAATGTAGCGCATGCCTTTGCGGGTCAGTCCGCAAAACAGCAATAGCGTGCCCAACCTGACTGCCACAGCCGGGTTGTTCGGCTCAACCTCATATCCCTTGAACGCCATATCAAGGGCACCGACGATGTTGTTTTGGGTAAATTGGTGCAGACTGAGCAAGCCGTAAGCCATCCCCAAATTGGGCTTGATCGCCATCGCCTTGCGCACGCAATCCGCCATCATGGCCGAGGACTGGCTGGTGCCGGCGAGGTAAATACCCATGCGTTGATGCACATCGCCCAATAACACCCATGCTTCGGCAAAATTGGGATCAAGCGCAACTGCTTCCTCAAGCAACGCGGCCGCTCGCGTCAGAACACCGTCGCCAAACAAGCGCGCATTCAGCGCACGGCCTTGCAGATATAGATCATAAGCCACTTTGCTGTACGTCATGCCGCGCACCAGCGGCTCGTCCAGGACAAGGCCCAGCTTTTCAGCCAGCGCCGCTGTTACCGCCTGCGCGACGGTTTCCTGCAGCGCGAAAATATCGTCCAGCGATCCATCATAGCGATGCCCCCAGCTTTCAAAGCCCGTCTCACCATCGATCAGCCGCACAAAAATGCGGACGCGCTCGCCTTGCCGCTGCACCGAACCTTCGATCAGATGGGCCACGCGCAGTGCCTCGGCGATGGCGGTGGATGCCAGATCGCTGCCGCGGAAATGAAAGGATGACGTGCGGCCGGCGACCAGCATCTGTGGCACTTGGCCGAGCATCGTAATCAGCTCATCGGCCATGCCATCGGCAAAATAATCATGCCGGTCTTGCGTATCGACGGAATGAAAGGGCAGCACGGCAATGCGCGTCTTCCCGCCCGACGGCGCAGACGGGGCAAGCGTGCGCGCAACGGCATTGCGTGCCGTCGATGCCGCAAGCAACCGCGCATGCGCCGCGCTGTCTCCCGCCTGCTCCAGCGCAGCAAGTCCTGCCATAACCGCATCCTGAAGCCGCTTTTCGGCAATGCTGCCCTGTCGGGCACGCCAGTGATTGAACGGATCGCCGAAATCCATCTGGTCGAGGATCGGCTTGGCACCGATAGCGACAAGCTGCTCGGATGCGGCGGCATGGTCACCCTCGCCCAACGCTGCTTCAACGGCATCAAGATCGGTCTGGATCGCGCCCCGACGAAGCGCCACCGTCCCCCGCGTGATGTCGAGAATATCGCGGTCGCAAACCGCGAGCAGCTTGCCAAGATCAAGCAGGCATTGCCGCAAGCTCGCCTTGGCATGCGCTTCGAACCGGCCGGGCCACAACAGCTTGCTCAGATAGTCCCGGTTAATGGCCTCATTGCGGGCGAGACACAACATTGCCAGTAGCGCACGGGCACGCCGGTTCGGGATCGCGATTTCCTGACCGTCAGGCGTGTTGAATTGAAACGGACCGAATAACGTGGCCTGAGCAGACTCGCGGACCAAACACGACGCCCTGCTCTGCTCAGTCTGTCCCACCTGCATCCCCCACGCTGATCTCGGTTATATCGCACGCACACGGGCAGCCGCAAACGCAATTCTTGGATAGTGTCAATGCGGGAACATATGATGTTGGCGGTGAGCAGCAAAGGCTTCGCGACCGTTGGCCATGTTGTGCGCCGGTGTCGCTCCCGCATTGATCACAAGGTTATCAAGCGATACGACGCGGCGCGCACGGCGTAGGGGCGAGTCCAATTTTAATACTGGACAATATCTGCCAACCGCAATCTGACGTCGATTAGAACAGCTTATCCAGTTTGATTTTTGCACCGGCATAGAAATAGCGACCAACAGCGCTGACGGGATACCCATAGCCCGCGGCAACATCGGGCTGTTGATCGGTAAAGTTGTTGACGCCGCCATAGAGCGTAAACCGGTCCGCGATTTCATAACTGACCTGAATGTCGTGTTCCCAGCGTTCCTTGAA
>JAYWFN010000180.1:0-3911 GCA_043778785.1 Sphingomonas sp.
TTGACCATCACAGAAGTCCTGCAATTTTCAGCGCAGCATCGACCGACTTGCAGGAGGCTTCGCTCGGCGGGGTCATCGGCAGGCGGAGGTCGGGAGTCATCCAGTCAATGATGCGGGTCATCGCATATTTGACCGGGCCGGGCGATGCGTCGGAAAAGAGCGCCAGATGCAGCGCGAAGAGTTTTTCGTTCAGAGTATGCGCTTTCACATAGTCCCCCGCGAGCGAAGCCGCCTGAAACTCGGCACAGAGTTTCGGCGCGACATTCGCGGTGACGGAGATGCACCCCTGCCCGCCGCTTGCGTTGAAGCCAAGCGCCATTTCGTCATTACCCGAAAGCTGGAGGAAATCGGGGCCACAACCAAGGCGATGCGCCGTCACGCGCGATACGATGCCGCTTGCGTCCTTGATGCCGATGATCGTCGGGATTTTCGCAAGGCGCGCCAGTGTCTCGGGCTGGATGTCGGTTATTGTCCGTCCGGGGACGTTGTAAACAATGATCGGAAGATCGCTGGTTTCGGCGAGATGCGCGTAATGCGCATAAATGCCATCCTGATTGGGACGGTTATAATAAGGTGCGACGACCAGCGCTGCTGCGGCGCCCGCTGCTTTCGAGAATGCCATATGGCGAACAGCGGTTGCGGTATCGTTCGATCCGCAGCCGGCGATGACCGGCACACGGCGGTCGGCCACCTCGATGCAAAGTTCGATTACGCGGTAATGCTCTTCATAGGACAGCGTGGCGCTTTCGCCGGTCGTTCCGCAGGGGACGAGCGCCGACGAGCCCTGGTCGATTTGCCATTCGACGAGGCGGCGAAACGCGTCTTCATCGACGTTACCGTCGCGAAACGGTGTGACCAGTGCCGGAATCGAGCCGGAAAACATGCGATTGCTCCTTCACCCCGCAGGATCACCGCTCTAGAAAGCGGTTCATGCGAAGCATTTGTTCAGCGCCTGATAAGGACCGCGCCCCCATAAAGTCCAGCATGACAAAGTTATTGCTCGCTGGATTCGTTCTTACCGTCGCTGCGCCCGCCGCCGCGCAAGACCTGTTGGCAGCACCGCCGACGCGTTCGGCGGTGGTCGCCACCAGTGCGGGGCTGTCGTCCGCCGTCGCGCAGTGGAACGCAATCCGGCAGAGCGATGCCCTGCCCTTTTCGTCTTATGCCGAGTTTCTGATTGCGCACCCCGGCTGGCCGAACGAGACCGCGCTTCGCAAGAGCGCCGAACGCGCGCTATTGCCCGACAGTGCGTCGCCGAACACCGTCATTGCATTCTTCACACGCTATCCGCCGCTGACACCGGGCAGTTCGCTGCGGCTTGCCGAAGCCTATGCGGCACTGGGGCAGGTCGACTCAGCGCGTGCAGCGGCGCGGCAGGCATGGACGGGTGGTGCCTTGTCGAGCGAAGACGAAGCGCGGTTGCTGTCACGGTTCGGGTCCGTGCTTGGCCCCGATGACCATGACCTGCGGATGGATCGCCTGTTGTGGCAGCGCGCAACAACGATCGCGGCGCGGCAATTGCCATTGACCTCGCCGGTTCGCCAGCCGGTTTATGGCACGAGGCTCGCGCTTTTGACCAAGGCACCCGATGCCGCGTCGAAAGTGGCGCTCGCGGCCGACCGCGCGCGCGGTGACACGGGGCTGTTTGCCGACCGGATTACATGGCTGCGCCTGACCGGGCAGGAAGGCACCGCACGGATGCTGCTGTCCGCGCCGCGCCAGTTGTCGGTTGCGCCGCTCGACCCCGGAAAATGGCTCGAGATGCTGTTTGCCACGGCCAAGGGCGCATCGCTGCAGGGGCAATCACAGCAGGCGTATGACATCGCGCGGCAGGTCGACGACGCCTATCCGGCGGGGATCGCGGTGCGTGACCGGCCCATCGGCGAACGCGATACCTATACCAATCTGACATGGCTGGCGGGCACAATGGCGCTCAACCGGCTGAATCGTCCCGCCGAAGCGATTGCCATGTTCGACCGCTATGCCCGCGCTGCGCGGTCCCCGCAGACGATTTCGAAGGGGCTCTACTGGGCGGGTCGCGCGGCGCAAGCAGCAGGACGCCGCGACGAGGCGACGGCTTTTTACCAGCGCGCCGCCGGGTATTTCGACCAGTTTTATGGTCAGCTCGCCAGCGAGCGACTGGGCGTGGCGATTGCCATACCGTCATCCTCAGGCTCGGTCGAAATTTCGGCTAACCAGCGCGACGCTTTTAACCGGCGCGAGATCGTCCGCGTCGCCGAAATGCTCGGGCAGCAGGGCGACTGGGCGAACCAGAGCCTGTTCGTGCGGACGATTGCAGCAGCGGCAACCAGCGACACCGACCATGCGCTTGCCATCGAACTCTCGCGCCGGATCGCGCGGCCCGACCTTGCGGTAATGGCGGGGCGCAGCGCGGGGATCAACGGCTTGCGCGACTATGTCCGCGCCGGATTTCCTACCGTGCCGATTTCGGAACAGAACCACGACACCTGGACGATGATCCACGCGATTGCGCGGCAGGAAAGCCAGTTCGACCGCAAGATCGTTTCGCGCGCGGGGGCACGCGGGCTGATGCAGCTGATGCCGGGCACCGCGCGCGAGACAGCCGGGTTCATCGGTATCGGCTATACAGCGTCGAGCCTCGATGATCCGCAATATAATATCCAGCTGGGCAGCTGGTATTTCGGGCGGCTGATGGACCGCTATCAGGGCAGCTATCCGCTCGCCGTTGCCGCCTATAACGCGGGGCCGGGCAATGTGAACAAATGGCTGGCGGCGAATGGCGATCCGCGCGCAACGGGCGACATATTGGGCTGGATCGAAGCAATACCGCTGTCCGAGACGCGCGGCTATGTGCAGCGGGTGCTCGAGAATGCCGTGGTCTATGATCTGCTTAATCCCAAGGGCGGGCAGCCGCGGCAGAATCCACTGTCGACCTATCTGGGCAAGCGGCAGCCCGGTTGAGCGAGGCAAGTCATCCGATAACCCCCGCTGGCTATGCGGCAATGCGGGCGGAATATGAGCAGCTGATGACCGTCGAACGCCCCTCGGTCGTCGAAACCGTCAGCTGGGCCGCGGGCAATGGCGACCGGTCGGAGAACGGCGACTATATTTATGGACGCCAGCGTCTTCGCCAGATCGACCGGCGCGCAGGGTTTCTGGCGCGGCGGATGAAAGCATCGCGGGTGATCGATCCCGCAGCGCAGACCGACCATTCGCGCGTCTGGTTCGGCGCGATTGTCACGATTGCCGACGAGGACGACAACGAGCGCGTTGTCACGCTGGTCGGCGATGACGAAAGCGATGCGAGCGCGGGCCGGATCGGCTGGAGTTCGCCAATGGCGCGGGCGTTGCGTGGCAGTGCGGTGGGCGATGTCCGGCGTGTTGTTTTGCCCGGCGGCGAGCGCGAATGGGAAGTGATCGGGATTAGTTATGCGGCTTGGCGACGCGACCAACCTGCGATATAAATACCCCATGGGAAAGCTCGATCCGATCATCTCCGAATTCGAAACCGAAGAAGACGCGGTGGCCTATGACCTTTGGTTTCGCGCGCAGGTGGAGGCAGGGTTGAACGATGATGCTCCAACCATTCCGCATGAACAGGTAATGACGGAAATGCGCGAGATGCTGAACACAAAACGCAATGCGCGTCGTCCGCTGGCGAGTTAGTGCCCGGGCGCAGCTCCGGTCGCTTCTCGACTATATTTCCGATCGAAACGAAGCCGCAGCTGACCGGCTGGAAGCCAGTTTTGAGGAGCGGATTGCACGCCTCGGTGAGTCGCCAGCAATTGGAAGACCCGGGCGCATAAAGGACACACGCGAATTCATTCTCCACCCCAACTATATCGCCATCTACCAAGTGACCGATACCGAAGTTACCATCATCCGCGTTCTTCACACCAGCCGACGCTACCCCTAACATCGGTTGCTTC
>JAYWFN010000181.1:0-22432 GCA_043778785.1 Sphingomonas sp.
TCATCGCCAGTTCTTCGAACAAAGAGCTCCACTGCCCGCCGGGCAGACCGATGATTTCGTAATTCGCGCTTTTCTTGCGGATATCGTCGTCGGCCGGGATCGCCGCCAGCACGGGAATGCCGACGCTGTGTGCGAATGCCGCGGCCTCGCCGGTGCCGTCATCCTTGTTGATGACCATGCCGGCGACGCCGACATTTCCGCCGAGCTTGCGAAAGTATTCCACCGCCGAGCAGACATTGTTGGCGACGTAGAGCGATTGAAGATCGTTCGATCCGACCACGATCACTTTCTGGCACATGTCGCGCGCGATCGGCAGGCCGAAGCCGCCGCAGACGACGTCGCCCAGGAAGTCGAGCAACACGTAGTCAAAGCCCCATTCGTGGAAACCGAGCTTTTCAAGCAATTCGAAGCCGTGAATGATGCCGCGGCCACCGCAGCCGCGTCCGACTTCGGGACCACCAAGCTCCATCGCGAACACGCCGTCACGCTTGAAGCAGACGTCGCCGATCTTCACTTCCTCGCCGGCGAGTTTCTTCCTCGACGAGGTTTCGATGATGGTCGGACAGGCGCGCCCGCCGAACAGCAGCGAAGTGGTGTCGCTCTTCGGATCGCAGCCGATCAGCAGCACTTTCTTGCCCTGCTGCGCCATCATGTAGGACAGGTTGGCGAGCGCGAACGATTTGCCGCTGCCGCCCTTGCCGTAAATCGCGATAATCTGCGTTTCTTTGGTCACGGGTCCGGTGTGGACGGGATCGGGTTCTTGGGCAGCTTCTTCGCGCAGGGCACCCAGATCGAGCATCGTCATAGGGTGTTCCAATCAAGAACCATTTTGAGGCAACCCGTATCGCTGAACGCGACGGGGTAAGCGTCCGCTGCCGCGGCTGCGGGGCGGGTGTGCGTGACAAGACCGTCAAGGCTCAGCGCACCCGACGCGACCATCTCGGTAACAGCCTCAAGGTCGCTCGGCAGAAACTCGGCCGCAATCCGCAGCTTGGCTTCACGCATGAACGCAGGCGGAAAATTGAAGCTCAGCTTTTCGTAAAATCCCGCCAGCACGATTTCACCACCGCGCGTCAGGCGACCGATCAGGCTGTCAAGCAAAGCGCCATCGCCGCTCGCATCATAAATGGCTTTGTAGTCGCGGCGGTCATCGGCATCAGGATGCACAACCGCATAGCCTTCCGCGCCTTCTGCCCGCGCGGCATTGGTTTCCCACACAGTCGGCGGCGGCGTTCCCGTTGCAACAGCAATCCGCGCCAACAACCGTCCGAGTACGCCGTGCCCGACAATCAGATCAGGCAGAACATGCCCGGCAATGGCGTGATACGCCGTCGCAGCCAGCGCCACGAGCACGCCATTGGCACCCAGCGACTCGGCAACAGGAATCGCACGCACACCGGGCAGCACGACTCGCGAGGCAGACCCTCCGAACAATCCGCGCGCTTGCTTGTAGCAATTGGCACCGGGGACAAAAACCCACTCGCCGATCCGGCTCTGCGCATCGGCACCGGCATCGACAACGCGACCGACCGATTCGTAACCGGGGACCAGCGGATAACCCATGCCCGGAAATTCGGGCATTTTTCCTGACCAGAGCAGCCGTTCGGTGCCCGTGCTGATCCCGCTCCAGGCAATCTCGACGACAATGTCAGTGGCTGTTGGTTCGTTGAGAGCGAGCGAACGGAGCGACAACTGCTCCGGTGCTTCGAGTATGACCGCAACGGCGTCCATACGACCCTCCTCTGTCGCCCCGAGGGTGGATCCCCCGATGGCCAGAGTGTCACTCTAGCTGGACACTTTATGTTGTCAACAAAACTTTACGCTTTCGTGTGTCCAGCCAGAATGACACGTGCAGACAAGGGCAAATCGGTCGACAAAACACGAATATTGCCGAACCCCGCCGCGCGCAGCATGGCGCAGTTTTCCTCGATCGTGCGCGGTCGGCCTTGCCCCATTGCCCACAGGTAAAGCCCGAAATAGCCGTCGCCCATCGCCCGCGCACTTTTAGTTCCCGCCATCGGCTCGGCGATCAGGAGTTTGCCGTCGCGCGGCAGTGCGGCCGCAATGTTGCGCAGCAATGTCATGACGGGTTCGTCATCATGATCGTGCATGATTCGCACCAGCGAGATCAGGTCAAACCCGCTCGGCAGGGCGTCTTCGAAAAAATTGCCACCGTGCGCGGTAAGGCCGGCCGGCGCGCGCGCCGCAACCGCAGGCAAATCGAACACGGCGGTTTCGAGTTGCGGATAAGCTGCGCCCACCGCGCGCACGAAGACTCCCGCGCCGCCACCGACATCGAGCAAACGCCGATGGCCACCAAATCGGTAAGCACGCAGCACCTGTTCGGCGACCATTGCCTGTGATGCGGCCATCAGCGCCGAATAGGGCGCGACCACGTCCGCTGCTGCATCACGTCCTTCGTCATAGGCCCAGTAAGCTGCCAACTGCCCCCCACCCCCGCCACGCCGCAACAACGCGACCGGATCGGCAAGATCGGCATAAAGCAGTGCATGATGCTCGATCATTTCGGCGACACCGGGGCTGCCATGCAACGACGCCCCCTGCGGCCCGAGCATGTAGCGTCCGTCGGCGAGGCGTTGGGTGAGATCGATCGACGCGGCGGCTTTCAGCAACCGCTCGGCGGCTGCCACCGGAAGATCGGCAATTGTTGCCACATCCGCCACCGACAGGGGTCCTGCAGCGAGGCGCGGGATCAACCCCGTGCGCACGCAAGCCAGCACGACTTGCGTGTAGACAAAGCCATTGATCAGATTGAACAGGCTTTCGGCCTTTGCCCGCGACACTGGCCGCATCAGCGGATTGCGCATCGCGAAACGGCGGAAGCGCGGACTAGAGAACACTTTATTGCGCCAGCTAATCCAGCGTTGTTCGAAGGTGACGCTGTATAGATGATTGGTCGGTTGCATCTGTCCAGTTTGCTGGACATACTCATATTCGGCAAGCGGGAGTTGAGTGCGCATGTCCGAGCCACGGACAATCATCGTCGGTGCCGGGATCGGCGGCCTGACCAGCGCGGCTTTGCTAGCAGCGCAGGGGTATGACGTGACTGTCGTCGAAGCGGCAGGGCATCCGGGTGGTAAAGTGCGACAGGATGTCGTCGGCGGCACCGCAATCGACGCGGGCCCGACCGTCTTTACCAAGCGCCCGGTTTTCGATGCGATATTCGATGCGTGCGGGGCATCGCTCGACGATTATATCCGCCTCACCCCCGCCTCGATTCTGGCGCGCCACGCCTGGGGCGATGACCGGCTCGACCTGTTTGCCGACCCCAAAGCGAGCGGGGACGCTATCGGCGATTTCGCAGGGGCGGAGGCAGCGCGCGGCTACGCCCGTTTCTGCGCCGAAGCCAAGCGCGTCCACGATACCATCGACAAGCCCTTCATGCGCAGCGCCAAAACCAGCGCGCCTGGCCTCGTATGGCGGATCGCCACCCAGCGCCCGCGCGACCTGTTCGTGATGCGGCCGTTCGAGTCGCTATGGAAAGTTCTCGGCGATTATTTCCCCGATCTGCGCCTGCGTCAGTTGTTCGGGCGTTATGCAACCTATTGCGGTTCCTCGCCTTTTCTCGCGCCGTCCACCCTGATGCTCATCGCGCATGTCGAAGCCGAAGGGGTGTGGTTCGTTGACGGCGGTCTCTCTGCGCTTGCCCGCGCGCTCGAAGCCGTCGCGGTCAAGAACGGCGCAAAGTTCCGGTACAATGCCCGCGTTGATCACATCCTCACGGATAATGGCAGAACGTCGGGCGTTCAGCTGGCCAATAGTGAGCGGCTGCAGGCGGACGCAGTCGTCCTCAATGCCGACAGCGCCGCGCTTGCCGCTGGCCAGTTCGGCGTCAAATCTGGCACACCCTACCCCGCCACCGCACGTTCGCTTTCGGCGATGACGTTCCTCGGCAACGTCAAAGCCGATGGCTTCCCGCTCACGCATCACAACGTGTTCTTTTCGGACGATTACCGCGCCGAATTCGACGCGTTCGAACGCGGCCAGCTCGCCACCAAGCCCACGGCCTATATCTGCGCTCAGGACCGGCTTGACCACAGCAACCTAAACGCACCCGAACGCCTGCAAATCATCATCAACGCGCCTGCCAACGGCGACACCCACCATTATTCCGATCAGGAGATCGACACATGCCGAACCGCGATGCTGGCGACGCTGGCGCAATCGGGGCTGACCTTGTCGGGCGACCTTCAGGCAACGACGCCAACCGATTTCGCGACCCGATTTCCGGCGACGGGTGGAGCCCTTTATGGACGGGCCTCGCACGGGTGGGCGGCGTCCTTCCGCCGGCCGGGTGCACGAACGACGATCCCTGGGCTCTACTTGGCGGGGGGCAGCACACACCCGGGCGCGGGCGTGCCGATGGTCGCGCTATCGGGACAATTGGCCGCCGCATCGATCATATCGGACCGCGCTTCGACGCGCTCGTCCCGCCGCAGGGCTATGCCTGGTGGTATGTCGACGCGATCAGCGACGCCCAAGGATCCGATGGCGGCCGCTTCGGGCTGACCATCATCGGTTTCGTGGGAAGTGTGTTCTCCCCCTATTACAAAGCGAGCGGTCGTGCGCGGCCCGAAGAACATTGCTCGATCAACGTGGCGCTTTACGGACCCCGCAGCAACCGCTGGACGATGACCGAACGCGGATCGGCCAAGCTCCAGCGCAGCGCCGACATGTTTCAGGTCGGGCCGAGTTCGATGCGCTGGGATAGTGATGCGCTGACCATCGACATCAACGAAATTGCCTGTCCGATTCCGCTTAGGGTGAAGGGCAAAGTCCGCCTTTACCCTGATCAGCTTTCGACCACGGCGTTCGGATTGCATGAGGATGGCCAGCACCTGTGGCACCCCATCGCGCCGCGTGCACGCGTCGAGGTCAGTATGGACTCACCCGGTATCAGTTGGAGCGGCAGCGGCTATTTCGATTCGAACTTTGGTCGCGAACCGTTGGAAGCAGGCTTCCGCGAGTGGCAATGGTCGCGCGCGCATCTCAAAGACGATGTTGCCGTCATCTACGAAGGCGAACGCCGCGACGGCAGCGATTTCGCGATGGCGCTGCGTTATGACCGGCAGGGCAATTGGCATGACGCCGAGCTGCCACCGTCTGCCCGATTGCCGGGCACGACATTCGGCATGCCGCGCCGCACCCGCGGGACGGATGCCAAAGTCATCAAGACATGGGAAAACGCACCTTTCTATTCGCGCTCGGCGCTGTCGACCGAAATCTATGGCGAGCGCGTCGATGCGGTCCACGAGTCGCTCTCAATGGACCGTTTCGTCTCGCCCCTCACGCAGTTGATGCTCCCCTTCCGCATGCCGCGCCTCACGCGCTGAGGCCGGATTTGACAAAAACCGTGATCATCTCGGCGACCCGCTCGGGCGCTTCCTCATGCGCCAGATGCCCCAAACCGCTGAGCACCTCAAGCCTTGCGCCCGGAACCAGCGTCGCGGCCTCGTGTGCCTTGGCCAGCGGAATTGCCGTGTCGCCGTCGCCGTGGATCAGCAGCAGCGGCACCTTCAGCCCCGGCAGGTCGCATTTCAACGGCTCCAGATCCCATGATGCCATCATCGCAATGGTTCCCGCGATATGACCCGGCTTGCCGAACAACTTGGCATAAGCAGCGATCCCGGCCTCATCGATTTTCGAGCCCGTACTGCGCAGCATGAACCGCGCGACCTCGCCCGGCCCGCGCGCAATCCCGGCAAAGATATGCGGCGCAAAGGGATTAACGAACAGTAGCTTGGCCATCGTCGGGAACAGCTTGGCAGCAAGGCCGGGGAAGGGCAGCAGCGCGGGGCTCAGCCCAACCACGACTTTGGCATCGACCATCCCATCAAGCGCCATCCGCAAGCCGACCGCGACGCCCGCCGAATGGCCAACAATAATCGTGGGTTCGAGATCAAGTTCAGCAAGCAACCCCGCCACGGCTTTCGCCATCGCGGGCAGCGCCTTGGCGCCCGACGCGGTAAAGCCGTGGCCGGGCAAATCGGGCGCAACGACGGTAAAGTGCTTCGCGAGCAGCGGGATCAGGTCGCGCCAGCTATGCGTCGCCGCGCCCGTGCCATGCAGCAGCAATAGCGGTGGCCCGTCACCAGCAATCTGCACATGCCAGCGCACCCCGCCGGCATCGACAAACCGGCTTGCCGCACGATTGGGCCAGTCGCGTCCCTCGCGCGCCCAGTCCGGCCGGTCGCTCATGATGCCTTCACCGCATCGCGCACCGAGACCGCGTCGCCGCGCGGCAAGGCAACAAACTTTGCACGCATCAGCGCGGCAATTGCCCGCCCCTCGTCGCGCGGTCGTGCCGAAATATCGATCAGAACGCCGGGCGCATTCATTGCCTTGGCCGCCCCTTCGGCATCACGCTTCGCTGCGCCCGCATCGGCCGTGCCATCGAGTGCAATATTCCCCCGCCCATCCGTCAAAACCACCACAAACGGCGACCGGTCCTTCGACCGCACCAGCGCCGCCACTTCGCCCGCCATCGCCAATCCAGCGGCAAGCGGCGTTCCCCCGCCCCCCGGCAGTTCCGCAAGCGCACGCCGTGCCCGCGTCAGCGACCGTGTCGGCGGCAGGATCATTTCTGCCCCCGTCCCGCGAAAGGCAATCAGCGCCACCTGCGCGCGTTTCACATAGGCTTCGGCAAGCAGCAGCTCGACCGCACCCTTCGCTTCGGCAAGCCGCGCCGCCGCCGATGATCCCGAGGCATCGACGACAAAGATCGTCGTGGTTTCGGCGCGCGACTGGAACCGCTTGATCCGGAGATCATCGCGGCGGATGCGCACCCGCTTGTCGCCCGGTTCCCGCCGCAGTTTTTGCCACGGCGCAGCGGCGCGCAGCGTCTCGATCAAGCTGAGCCGGTTGCCGCCACGCGGCACGCCGCTGCGCACACCCACCGGCCGTCCGCGCATCTGTGCCTTGAGCTTGGCGCCGCTGCCCTTGCCTTTGCTCATCGCCGCGCGGCGGCCATTTTCGGCAATTGCGGCAATCATATTGGGCGGCAGAGTCGCGCGAACGGCATCGAGGATCACGTCCTCCAGCGCTTGCGTCGCATCGCCACTGCTTTGCGCGCCGGGGTCCGAGTCCTCGGGAATCGCGTCGGTTTCCTCGGCAGGCGCCGGAAATTGTGTCGCACGCGGGACGAGGACGAGACGGATCGCGAGAATGAGGTCATCTTCGGTCACGCTGTTGCGCTCATCAAATAGCGCCGCCGCTTTGGCCGCACGCAGGGTTAGCAATGCGCCGCGTGCGGACGTTACGCCAAGCGATGTCGCGGCGGATGCGATAGCTTGCAGGGCATGATCGCTCACACCGCAGTCCTGAGCTTGTCGAAGGACGGTTAGGCGTGTGAACCATCCTTCGACAAGCTCAGGACTGCGGGCGTTACTCAGCTCAAACCAAAACGCCAGCCGCTCGGCCAGCACATCGGGCGCGCGTTCGTCCTCCACCCCGTCATCAAGCAGCGCCAGCAGGAACCGCGCGTCATCCTGCCGCCGCATCCCGTCGCGCTCGGCAATCACGACGCCGGTGTCCATCACAGCGGCAATCCGGCTCGCGATGCCTTCGTCCAGCCGCTCGGCCATCGGCACGACGACCAGCCCCCCATTGGCCTCGGCCAGCAATCCCTTGCGCGCCACCGGTCGGTCCGCCGCCAGCGTTGCCGCAAGATCAAGCCCACCGAGCAGCCGCTCGTCATCGATATGCACAGGAATCTTGCGGATCGTTCGTCCTGCTACCATCGCAGCGATGACGGCATCGCGCATTGGCCCATCACCACCGCGCAACAGCATCCCGCCCAGCCCCGGGTCGATCGCGCAAAGCTGCGCCGCGATCAGCGCATCTTCGATCACCTGAAAAGCTCGTCCATCGCGCGCTCGATCCGCGCGGTCGATCCGGTTTCATCAAGCACATTGCGTCTGAGACGGTGGCGCAACGCAAGTGGCGCGACCGAGACCAGATGTTTTTCGGTTACTTGATCTTTGCCATCAAGCGCCGCCTGCGCCCGCGACGCGCGCATCAGCGTGAGTTCCCCGCGCAAGCCGTCTGCGCCAACCGCAATGCACAGTTCGGATGCGCGGCGGAGGATGGCATCGGGCATCGCGACATCGGGCAACAATGCCTTCGCCTTGGCGATTTGTTTGATCGTCTTCTTTTCCGCTTTTGCCCAATCCGCCACGAAGGCCGCGCCATCGCGCTCAAACGCATCACAGCGGCGCAGCACTTCAACGCGGCTGTCGAGATCCTGCGGCGTCCGCACTTCAACCGACAGCCCGAAGCGATCAAGCAGCTGCGGGCGCAACTCGCCTTCTTCGGGATTGCCGCTGCCCACGAGCACGAAGCGCGCGGGGTGCCGTACGCTCAACCCTTCGCGCTCGACGACATTCTCGCCCGACGCCGCGACATCAAGCAGCAGGTCAACGATATGATCCTCGAGCAGGTTGATTTCATCGATGTAGAGAAAGCCGCGATCTGCCTTGGCCAGCAGTCCGGGCTCGAACGCTTTCTCACCCGCGCCCAGCGCCCGTTCCAGATCAAGCGCGCCGACCACGCGGTCCTCGGTCGCGCCCAGCGGCAGATCGACAAACGGCACTGCCATTTTCTTGCCATCGTCGCCCGTAATCGGCGGCAGCAATGCAGCAAGTGCACGAACGGCTGTCGATTTGCCTGTCCCGCGATCGCCAAAAACCATGACGCCACCAATGCGCGCATCGACCGCCGCGATGAGCAACGCGCGCTTCATTTCGTCCTGACCGACGATAGCGGAAAACGGGAAAGCGACACGCATTAATCGCTATCTGTCACAGCAGCGTGACACCCCGCAAGTCCGTTATTTTGGACAGGTTCATACGAAGCCGAGATTGCGCGTCGAATAATTACCGATGTTGGGCAAGACCGTCGACATCTGCGAATCACTGACCCCGAACCAGCTCGCCAATGTCGCCGCATATTGATCGACCGATGTGGTTGGCAAAAGCCGCCCCTGGCCGACATCGTCAGGACCGTTATTGGCAAAAGCAGGTGATTTACCATAGATTTGCTTGCCTTTGACGGCACCGCCCATGATGAAATGGCTGCTGCCCCAGCCATGGTCCGATCCATCAGTGTTGTTGACGATCGACCGCCCGAAATCCGATCCGGTGAACAATGTCACCTTGTCGGCAATGCCAAGTTCGACTGTCGTGTCGTAAAATGATTTCAACGCTTCGGCGAGCGTTGCCATCAACAGGGGATGGCGCGTGCTGAGTTCGCTGTGCAGATCGAAGCCGCCTTGCGACACGAAAAACACCTGCCGTTTGGCACCAAGCGCCTGACTCGACGCAATCATCCGCGCACAAAGTTTAAGCTGCACTGCCAGCAAATTATGCCCATTCCACGGTGTCGTAAACTCGGGCACGCTGTTGAGCGCACTCGACACCTGCGTAAACGCATCAAGCGACCGTTTGGCAACGCGCGTATGCTCGTTTTCGAACAAGTGCGTACGCGGCGCGGTGATCATCGACCGCATCACCGAATTTGCCGTCGCCGATGTGAACAGCGTGGACTGGTTGCCGTAAAGCGGCTTGGGACCATAGAATCCCATCGAATATTGCGTGGTCGACTTGCCACTGACAAAAACCGCGTTGCCACTGACGTTGATGCAGGTCAGCGTTGCATTGCCGTTCCCTGATTGTAGCAAATCGCCCATGCGGCCGCCCCAGCCCGAATCGGCACCTTCGGGCGACGACGACTGGAAATAGGAAGCCTGGTCATTGTGCGAAAACAACTTGGGCGGCAGCGGCACGCTTTTGGCCTGATACTGCGCCTTGGTTGTCGGTTGCACCAGCGTTCCGACGTTAAGCACAGCGGCCATCTTGCCCGCGTTAAAAATCGGCAAGAGTGGTGCCAACGCCGGTGCCAGCGCATATTGCGCGCCTCCCGCAAGCGGCGTGGTCGGGTTCAACAATGTCGGCGTCAGCGCGTCTCTGGCGATTGCAATGCTGGGACGAAGCGCTTGATACAGCGTGTAATTTGTGGCGTCATACGGAACCAGCGTGTTGGCGAAGTCATTGCCGCCATACAGGAACACGCAAACGATCGCCTTGTAATCGGTCGCAACGGCCGCTGCCGCTTCACCGATGGTGGCAAGGTTCATGACAAAAGGTGTCGCCGTGCCGGCGAGGCTGAGGGCGGCAGACCGCTTGAGAAAAGCGCGGCGCGATTGTTCTGAGCTCATCGGGATATTCCTATTTCAAGACCAGAAATTCTGGCGACGCCATGATCAGCAGCGTTGCGGTGTTCACGCGATTCTGAAGGTCGGCGGGTGTAACGGTGGCGATACTGTCGACGGCCGTCTTGATCTGGGCGATGGTCGCCGCGCTCACCTGATTGGCGGCAATGCGCAGGTTGATCATATCGAGCAACGCCTGCGAATCAGTTGCTTTGGCCAGATATTCGGTAAAATCCGCTTTGAAGTCGCCAAAGCCATCGCGCATCGCCATCTGCATGAAGTTGATATAGGCGACGAGCGTGATCTCGTTGGTAATCTGAAATTCGGGTGCCACCAGATTTTGCGTGCCGATGGCACTGTTCGGCGGAATGTAACCGGGGCGGAAGAAGTTGAAGACGCTCGGGCTGCGACCGATGCCTTGCGCCAGCTTTTCGCTGACGTTCGTGGTCGTGCCGATTGGCCACTTATCCGACGGGGACGTCGCCCCGAATGCGCGCGCCCAGCCGGTAAAGCGCATGACAGGTTCACGCAGTTTGCCGAAGGTGGTGCTCGACGCCGCAGCGGCATCGTTGCGCGCTTCGGTGTCGAGCAGGATCGCGCGGACCACCGCGCGCAAATCGCCGCGAACGCCCGAGCCATTGTTTTCGAAAATCGTGGCCACCCGCTGAACATAAGCAGGCGACGGATTTGACGTGACGAGATGCTGGATCAACTGCTTCGATACAAAGGGGGCGACATTGGGATGCGCGAAAATCGCATCGAGCGCGAGCTTGAGGCTCGCCACGCCGTCAGTGCCTGCGGGGATCGTCGTCCCAAGAAATGTCTTGGCACCCAATTCGTGCAATGCGGGGTTCTGGACCATCGGGCGCTGGTGGAAATCAGGCGTCGACGGGTCCGGGCGATCAATCGTCCAGCCTGTGAATACCCGCGCGAGACCGCCAACATCGTCGAGCCCATAGGTTTCGACTGGTTTGCCGTTCGAAAGCTTCAGCGTCCCATCCAGATTAAGCTGATACAGGCCAATCGAGAAAAGCTGCATGATTTCGCGCGCAAAGTTTTCGTCGGGCATTGAGCCCGTGCCGTTCGCTTTGCGGTTGTTGAGAAAGGTCAGGTAAAAGCCCATCGTCGAGCTGGTCGAAATCTTGTCGAGAAGCGTGCGATAATTGCCGAACGCATTATCCCACAAAAGGTCCATATAGCTGGCCATGGCAAATGGGGGATAATCCGGCAGCGTCACGTCTACGCTCACCACGAGCATCGAAAACAGCGCAACGCCAACGCGCTGGCGCAGCTGGTCTTCGCCTGAAATCAGGCTGCTCCAGACCATCGGATCGAAACCGGTATCGCGGTATTTGATTGTGGGATCATAGAAGCCGCGCGATTTGAGCCAGTCGAAAAATGGCGTCGCGCGCGCCTTGCCGAATTGCGCGCCCAGCCAGCCGTCATAGCCTTGCGTCGTCACTACTGTAATGTCAGCCGCAGTGGTTCCCATGGTGGCCTGCGCCAGAAACCGGCCCGCCTGAGTCGAAGTCGGCGGGGGCGGCGGTGGAGGCGGCGGGGGCGCAGCAGCAGATGGTGTCGCGGTGCCACCGGACGAGGGTGAACCACCGCCGCCACACGCTGCCAGCGCGAGCGCCGGTACGACGGCGACTGGAAGAGGAGGAAATGCTGATGATACACTGTCAAATTCAGGAGGTGATACGCCCTCCGCCGCAATATCGTGCAGAATTTCCGAATCCATCGCGTTGCTCCCCGACTAAAAGCCCGCGATTTTCGCGTTGCCTCTGTCGCTGTGGTTGTGAGGTGACCCCCGACGTCGTTAATCTTTGACATCGAATCCCTTCGAAATGGTGAAGGAGGGCAAAGTGTCCGTCACTCTCGACGTGACGCGGCACGACGTGCCCGAAGTCAGCCCAACCGAATCAAAAGCAAGATTTCGTAACGACTGCACGCTAGGGGCGGCGGCGTGACTCAGGTTTTAATCACAATTGATACCGAGCTGTCGGCAGCGCTGTTTCAGGCAGGCGCGGATGCGGACGCCAATTTCGCGCGCTCGATCAATTGCGACGGTTATGGCGTGGGCTGGCAGATGGATCGGCTCGATAGATACGACCTGACAGGCGTGTTTTTCGTCGATCCGATGCCTGCGCTGGTTTATGGCCCGGATGTGATCGCACGCATCGTGGAACTCATCGTCGCACGGGGGCATGAGGCACAGTTGCATCTTCATCCCGAATGGCTGGCCTGGGCTGACACCCAGCCGGTTGGCGACCGGCGCGGACGCAGTATCGGTGATTTCAGCCTGGACGATCAGGTGATCTTGATCACGCTTGCCCGGCAGATGCTGATTGACGCGGGCGCACCACCGCCGACGGCTTTTCGGGCGGGCAATTATGGCGCGAATGACGATACGCTGCGCGCGCTCGCCGGATTGGGCTTACGCTGGGATTCAAGTTTCAACCCGACCTGTCTGGGCGACCCCTGCCACATCGGGCTGACTGCCGATCAGATTGATCCCGTCGAGCGACTGGGCATGACCGAAATGCCGGTTTCAGCCATCGAAGATCGCCCGGGCCACCTGCGCCATGCTCAGGTCTGTGCCGCGTCAGCGACCGAGATGACCGATGCGCTTTGCCACGCGGCCGCGACAAAACGCCCTGCCTTTACGATTGTAACGCATAGCTTCGAAATGATGAGCCGTGACCGCAAGCGCGCCAATCGCACCGTGATGAAGCGGTTCGATGCCATGTGCGCGGCGGTGGCCCGCCATCCCGATCTCGTGTCCAGCGGCTTCAGCAATTTAGAGCTGAGCCCCGCGACAACACCACCGGCACGTCTCAGCCCCAGTTACGGCCGCACCGTGCGGCGCTTCGCCGAACAGGCTTTTGCCACGCTGGCCTACGAACGGCGATGACGCACCCGCTTGCCATCGTTCTGGGCGTCGATACGCCAATCGGGCTGACTGTGATCCGCGAACTGGGTGGTCACGGCGTGCCGGTTCATGCCATCGGCCGCCGTAAAAACGCCATCGGCCGGGCGTCGCGCTGGACAACCAGCTTCTCGGTCCGTCCAGCGGGGACGCTCGCAGACTGGCTGCCTGCGCTGATCCGTGAAACCGGTGCAGGCGCATTGCTCGCAATTTCAGAAGATGACCTGATCGCACTTGCCGATATGCCGCCAGTCATCGACGGCTGCAAAATCCTGACGCCGCGCTGCGGGCCGCTCGACATCGTGCTCGACAAGCCAGCAACCTTGAGCCGCGCCAAAGCTCTGGGCATTGACGTGCCCGAAAGCTGGCAGCCGGTTGCGAGCGATGATTTTGCCGTCAAAGCGGCGCAGCTTTCCTATCCGCTTGTGCTCAAATGGGCCGATCCGCCCGCCATCCTGCCGCGGCTTGCCGAACACGGCATTGCATTCGTGAAAGCCGAATATGTCGAAAATGCGGGGGCACTGGTCGCCGCACTTGCGCGCTACGACACGCTCGCCATGTGGCCACTCGCCCAAAGCTATTGCCCCGGCATTGGCCTGGGCCAGATGTTTCACATGAAGGACGGCGTCGCAACGCTCCGTTTCCAGCACCGCCGCATCCACGAATGGCCCCCCGAAGGCGGCGTCTCGACGGTCTGCGCGACTGTCCCGCTCGATCAGCACGAAGAACAACGCGCCAAATCCGAAGCACTTCTCGCCAGCATCGGCTGGCAAGGCCCGGCAATGGTCGAATACCGTTATGACGCACCCACCGGAAAATACTGGCTGATGGAAATCAACGGTCGCTTCTGGGGCAGCCTTCCCCTCGCACGCCACGCCGGGGCCGAATTTGCCTGGGAAAGCTATGCCCAGGCGATGGGCATCGCAAGCGGACAGCCCGAGATCAAGGAACGCCATGCGCGCTACACAATCCCCGAAACCCGCCGCCTGATCCGCGTGTTCCTCGCGAAACGCGCCATTGCCGACCGTCAGTTCAAGGCGACGCCGTGGCGCGACCTGATGAGTTATATCAGCGACTTCATTGATCCGGGTATGCGTTACTTCGTCTGGGACCGCCGCGATCCGGGGCCGTTCTTGGCAGACATGAAAAGCGTATTCAGGAAACTCGCGCGGCGGGAAACAACGTCGCCAGATTAGCAACCGCCGTTTCGATCCGCTTCAGGCAGGTCCGCATATAGGCGGGATCGAGCTGATAGGGATCATGCAAATGCGGCACCGCAGGCGCGGCATAAAGCCCCAGCAAACTTCGAGGCAAGCTAGCAAAGCGCATATCCCCCGCCAGACGGCGCAACTGCCGCGTTTCCATCGCCAATAAATAATCGCCTGCCTCAGGGCTAAAATCGCTGCCTCGCGTCGTCCGGTGGGCGCTCAGGTCAAAACCCAGATCCGCTGCAGCATGGATTGCGGGAAGATGCGCGCCCTTCCCCGCGTCCGTCGACAAGCCGAACGACGCCACGCGCATCCCTGCCGCGCTTGCCGCGACATCGGCAAAGGCGCTGCGACAGATATTGCCGTGGCACACGAACACGAGCCGCCGCACGGCCGCCGGATCGGGCCGCGAAATGCCCGCCGCGCCCAGCGCAACTTCGCCATAGGACAAAGCAAGCCGGACAGCGCCACGCCCCGTACCGAAGTTCGATGTCAAAATGCTCATCATCGCGCTCTAGCATGCGTTCGATAATGAAATGCAACCAATGGTGCCGCCTAGGTGACTCGAACACCTGACCCCCGCATTACGAATGCGATGCTCTACCGGCTGAGCTAAGGCGGCTCACTGGTGCGGTCGCGCCGATAACAGCGAACCGCGCGAACGGCAAGGCGCTCTTGCATGTTGGGACTTCTTAACGGCTTGGTAACCAAGGTGGCACCATAACGGTGTTGACCAAAAATGATTCAGGACTGGCCGAATGGACCGGATGCGTGATTTTGCGAGTGATAACGGGTATGAGTCGGATGAAGACGATTATGCCGTTGATGCGCCCGCTGCGATCGGAAGCGATGAGCGACGCATGCACGTGCGCGCCTACAATCATTGGGTGTCGCTGCTCAATGGCCGCGCGCTGCCATCAATCGAGGATCTGAATCCCGAAGAATTGACCGATTTCGGCCCCAACAGCGTGCTGCTCGATTTTACGAGTGGTGCGGAAAATCCGGCAATTACCTATCTCGGCGCCAAGTTAAGCCATGAATGCGGTTTCGACGAAGAGCCGCTGACGGTTTCCGATGTGCCGGCGCGGTCGCTGCTCTCGCGGCTGACCGACCATTATCTTCAGATTATCGCTAATCGTGCGCCGATCGGCTTCGAAGCCGAATTCGTCAACACGGCGGGTCACAACACGATGTATCGCGGCATCCTGATGCCGTTGTCGACCGACGATGACACGATTGATTTCGTTTATGGCGTGATCAACTGGAAAGAAGTTGTCAGCGCCGAACAGAGTGACGCATTGAATGCCGAGCTGACCGGTGCACTTGCGGCGCAATCACCGCGTCCGACGATGCCGGTGTGGGCCGATGGTCCAAGCGCGGTCGAGGAGCCCAGCGTTCCGCAGGCGCGCCCCGAAATTCTCGATGAGGATTTCGGCATTGATAGCGAAGAGTTCGAGCCCGTCCCCGACCCCCAAGGCGTGGGCCTCGCTGATTGGCTGGCGACCGCACGGGCCAGCGCCGAATTGCTCCATCATGCCGACAGCCGCGGGCGCACGGCGCTCTACCATGCCCTCGGCCATGCCTATGATTTCGCATTGCTCTCCGATGTCCGCCGCGATGATTATCTCGAACTGCTGAGCGACAGCGGCATTGTCGGTCAGGACCGCGCGCCGATGACCCCGCTGGTCAAGCTCGTCTTTGGCACCGGCTATGACAAAACCCGGCTCACCGAATTTGCGGCTGCGCTGTCCTATGGCAAACGTCACGGCTTGCCGCATGGCGGGATGCGGGTATTCCTCGAGAAATATCCCGGCGGCCTGAAAGCCATTGTTGCGGCGGACCGTCGCGAGCGTCGTCCCGAAGGCAAAGCGCCCAAACCGGATTTGACCCGCGAAGCCGCGCGCGCGCTCGAAACGCAGGCTGTGCTCACCCTGCCCGGCGAAGATGAATTCGTCGTGCTGGTTGCGCGGCGGATTGATGGCGAGCGTGTGGGCATTATCGGCGTGGTTCCCGACGACAAACCCCTGACAGATCGCGCGCTGCGTTCGATCACGGGTTAGAGTATCCGACCGAATTGCCGTTGAGCTTGGCACGATGGGCGCGCATACGGGCGCTCAAAGAGAACCAACGGAAGAGCTCATGGCCACCGCACGCTTATCGAAACCCGCGCCTAAAGACCTGACCAAAATCCTGACCAGCGGCGCCCTGCCCGGCGAAACCGATGGGTTCACCCGCGCTGACAAGGCTGCCGCTGCAGCGGTTGTCCAGCGTGCGCTCGACAGTCCCAAGCGCCCGGCGATCATGGCCGAAACCGGCAATGATTCACGCGGTCGGCGGATCATGCGCATTGCCATCGCCAACGATGACATGCCGTTCTTGGTTGATTCAGTTGCAGCCACAGTGGCGGCGCATTTTGTCGCGACCAGCCGCATTCTTCATCCCGTCATCGACACCGGCACGCCGACATCGCTGATCTATCTCGAGACCGACCGGCCCGATGCCAAGGGGCGCAAGGCGCTGCTCGCCGATATCGAAACCAATCTCGGCCATGTGCGCGCGGCTGTGACCGACTGGCGGGCGATGCAGGCCGCGCTGAAATCAGATGCCGAGCGACTGGGCACCAGCGACGGTGCAGCACTGCTCAACTGGCTGCTTGACCGCAACATGACCCTGTTGGGGTCGGCGCAGTTTGATGCCTCCGGCAAAATGTCCAAAGCCTTGGGGATTGCCAAACGCGTCGGCAATGCCTTGCTGTCCCCCGAAGCACGCGAGCGGGCAACGGCCTGGCTGGCGGCGAACCCGGGTCCGTTGATCGTCAAGTCCAATTTCATTTCGACGGTCCACCGCCGCGCGCCGCTCGACCTGTTTATCGTCAAGACCGACACCGGCATGACTGTTCATGCCGGTCTGTGGACCAGCGCCGCGCTCGCCGCTGCGCCCGAGGCCATTCCCGTCCTGCGCACGCGGCTCTCCGCGCTGCTCGACAAATATGACTTTGCACCTGACGGCCATGCCGGAAAGTCGCTTGCCCACGCACTGACGGCGCTGCCGCATGATCTGCTCGTCAGCATCGCGCCCGAGGCGTTGGAGAACCTCGCGCTGACCGCAATGTCGCTTGCTGATCGTCCGCGCCCCGAACTCGTGCTGGCCGAAGACGCGCTCGAGCGGCATCTTTTTGCGTTCGTGTGGTTGCCGCGCGACGACTTGTCGACCGCGCGGCGCGTTGCCATTGCCGACATGCTCCGCGATGCCGCCGATGCCGATCTGCTCAGCTGGTCGGTCGATATGGGCGACAGCGGCGTTGCGCTGATCCGCTACACGTTTGATCGCCGCCAATCGGGCCGTGATCCTGATGCCGAGTCGCTGCGGGCACAAATCGAAGCGATGGTCCGTGGGTGGGAGCCCTCGGTCGAAGCCAGCCTCGCCAGGATCGGTGACAACGGCCGTGCCGCACGCCTCGCCATTCGCTATGCGGCGGCTTTCCCGATCCCGTATCGTACCGGTGCCGGCCCCGATGAAGCTGCGCTCGACATCGTCCGGCTTCACGGCCTTCCCGATGAAGCGGCCCGCAACGTCCGCTTGTATCGCAATGCCGACGATGGCGCGCAACGGTTGCGGTTAAAGCTCTACAGCCTTGCGCCCGTTATCCTGTCCGACGCTGTCCCCGCGCTTGAAAACTTCGGCTTCCGCGTCGTCGAGGAAATGTCGACCGCGCTCGACAGCAATCTTGGCCATATGCACCGATTCGTGCTTGACCTGCCGCTGGGGTCGTCGGCCGATGTTCTCGCCCGTGCCGACATCGTCGAAAGCGCGATTGCGGCCACGGTGGCGGGCGTCGCCGAGGATGACCGCTTCAATGAACTGCTGATCTCCGCTCACCTTGGGCCGCGCGATGTGGTCCTGTGCCGGGCGCTGTTCCGCTATCTCCGCCAGACCGGCATGGCGTATGGCCTGACGACCGTGGTCGACGCGTTGCGGCGTCAGCCCGCACTTGCGCGGGCACTGGTTTCGCTGTTTGCGGCCAGGCATGATCCCGTGCAGCGCAAAAGCGCTGATGACGCCGAACGGCTGATCGAGCGCGGGCTGACAGCGGTTGCCGCCATCGACGATGACCGCATCCTCCGCCGTCTGCGCGGTGTTATCCGTGCGACGCTGCGCACCAATTTCTATGCCCCCGCTGCCAAGGAAGCAATTGCGTTCAAGTTTGACAGTGCGCTTGTCCCCGGCCTGCCTGCCCCCGTGCCGTGGCGCGAAATCTGGGTTTATTCGCCGCGGCTCGAAGGGATTCACTTGCGCGCGGGCCCGATTGCGCGCGGCGGGCTGCGCTGGTCGGATCGTCGCGACGATTTCCGCACCGAAATCCTTGGCCTGATGAAGGCACAGCGCGTCAAGAATGCGGTTATCGTGCCGACCGGCGCCAAGGGCGGCTTCTATCCGAAATTCCTTCCCGATCCCGCTGCCGACCGCGCGGCATGGCTGGCCGAGGGCACCGAAAGTTATCGCATTTTCATCCGGACGCTGTTGTCGGTGACGGACAATATCGTTGGCGGCAAGGTCGTGCACCCTGCCGATGTTATGATCCACGACGGCGAAGACCCGTATTTTGTTGTCGCCGCCGACAAGGGCACGGCAACCTTTTCCGATGTGGCCAATGCCATCGCGCTCGATCATCATTTCTGGCTCGGCGACGCTTTCGCGAGCGGCGGATCGGTCGGCTATGACCACAAGGCAATGGGCATCACCGCCAAGGGCGCATGGCTTTCAGTCCAGCGCCACTTTGCCGAAGCCGGTGTCGACGTGCAGACCGCGCCCGTTCGCGTTGTCGGCTGCGGCGATATGTCGGGCGACGTGTTCGGCAACGGCATGCTGCTGTCGAAATCTCTTAAAATCGTCGCGGCGTTCGATCATCGCCATATCTTTATCGACCCCGATCCCGATCCGGCAACAAGCTGGGACGAGCGCGCAAGGATGTTCGCCCTGCCCCGCTCGTCTTGGGCCGATTACAACGCCAGCCTGATTTCCAAAGGTGGCGGTGTTTACGCGCGGTCCGAAAAGTCGATCAAACTGTCGAAGGAAGCGCGCGCGGTCCTCGGTACCGACGCCAGCGAACTCGAACCCGCTGCGCTTATCACCGCGATTCTCAAAAGCCCGGCTGATCTGATCTGGTTCGGCGGCATCGGCACTTATGTAAAGGCGGCAAGCGAAGCGCATGGCGCGGTCGGCGATCCTGCCAATGACGGGCTGCGCATCAACGCAGAGGAACTCCGTGCCAAAGTGATCGGCGAAGGCGCGAACCTTGGCGTGACGCAAGCAGCGCGCATTGCCTTTGGCCTGCGCGGCGGCCGGATCAACACGGACTTCATCGACAATTCGGCGGGCGTCGATTGCTCGGATCATGAAGTCAACATCAAGATCGCGCTGAATGCCGACGTCGCGGCGGGCGCGCTGACAATGCCCAACCGCAACAAGCTGCTGGCAAAGATGACCGATGCCGTCGCCGATCTGGTGCTCGAGGATAACCGGCTGCAGACGCTGGCGCTGTCGATTGCGCAGCGCGGCGGCGCGAACGCCATGCCATCGCATATCCGCCTGATCGAGACGTTCGAAACGGCAAAGAAGCTCGACCGCGCGGTGGAGGGGCTTGCGCCCAACGACATCCTTGTCCGCCGTGCGCAGGATAGCCTTGGCCTGACGCGGCCCGAACTTGCTGTGCTGCTATCGACGGCCAAGCTCGCGCTTCAGGATGCCATCGAGCATAGCGACGTCGCTCAGGATCCGGCGATGGTCGCTGATCTGCTCGCTGGCTTTCCGCCTGCCATGGTCAAGGCGCACCGCGCGGCAATCGAAACCCACCAGCTGCGCGGCCAGATTGTCGCGACCAAGACCGCCAACCGCCTGATCAATCGGCTCGGCCTCATCCATCCGTTCGAGCTGGCCGAGGAAGAAGGCGCAGCGCTTGGCGACATCGCCGCTGCCTTCGTCATCGTCGAGCGGCTCTACAATCTCCGTCCGCTATGGGACGCGATCGACACGGCTGACGTTACCGAAGGCGCGCGCCTGATGCTGTTCGAACAAGTCGCGATGGAAGCCCGTGCGCAGATGGCCGATCTGCTCCGCAATGCCATCGTCGGGCGCTCGGTCGGCGATACGATAGCCGCGCTGGCGCCCGGCGTGTCGCGTCTCGCCGCACAGGTCGAAGGGCTGCTTCACGATGAAACCCGCGCACAGGCCAGCGATTTCGCCCGCCGTCTGGCCGAAGCCGGTGCGCCTGCCAAACTGGTCAACAAAGTCGTTCGCTTGGCCGAAATGGACGGGGCAATTGGCCTGGCTGCGCTCGGCAACCGGACGGGCACCGACGAACTCGCGCTGACCCGGGCGTTCGTCACGCTCGGCGCGGCGCTGGGCCTCGACTGGGCACAGGGGGTTGCCATGCGCCAGTCACCGACCGACCCGTGGGAGCGTTTGCTGATCTCGGGCCTCGCGCGCGATTTCGAAACGATCCGCCTCGATTTCCTCGCGCGCGATGCCAAAGACCCTGAAGCGCGTGTCGCAGCGTGGATCGATGCCCAAGCGCCGCGCATCGCGCAATTCCGCGCCCTGATCGACCGCGCACGGATGGTCGCTGTGCCGTCGGGCGCAATGCTCGCGCAAATCGCCGGGCAGGCGCGGGTCTTGCTCGCGCGCTAGGGCGTAACGATACCAAGTTGCGCTCGGCAGCGCGGCATCGACGATCTAAAAAAGCGCTGTCCTACACAGAATGTTCTTGATACGTTCCGGTCTGGCTCTTTCTATCCGTCGACCGCTAATCCCCGCTCCCGCGCATTTCGGGTGGCCGCCATAGTGTCACCTTTGTAACCTTCGTAAAGAATTCCGACACCTAGTCGCCGCTGCCAGCGCTTCGGCATGAACAGCAGGCCGGATTGATTGGACGCCATTGAAAACAGTCCTTGCCCAAAATTTGTCGTAACTTAATGTTGCAATTGAGAACGATTATCAATACCAGAATGCTATCTGCGAGTGACTCGCAATTTGATCGGGAGTTTCCATGCGTCGCGTTCCACTGATTATTTCGCTGTTTGCCTTGACCAATGCCGGTGTCGCTTATGCCGAAGACGCGCCAATCGATGGACAGGCCATCATTATCACCGGCAAGATCGACGGCTACCGCACCGTCGATACGACAAGCGGCACCAAAACGAGCACACCGATCCTCGACGTCCCGCAGACGATCAATGTCATCACCGACGAGCAAATCCGCGATCAGGCGATCCGGTCGGTGGCTGATCTCGTCCGCTTGCTGCCGGGCGTCTCGGCGGGACAGGGCGAGGGGCATCGCGACCAGATCACGCTGCGCGGCAATAACTCGACGGCTGATTTCTTCGTCGATGGCCTGCGCGACGACACCCAGTATTTCCGCAGCTTCTACAACATCGACCGTGTCGAAGTGCACAAGGGGCCCAATGCAATGGTTTTTGGCCGCGGCGGCGGCGGCGGCATCATCAACCGCGTGACAAAGGGCGCGCTGATTGGTGAAAATCAGGCGAATGTGACGGGCTCGGTCGACAGCTTCGGCAGCTGGTATGGCGCGGTCGACGGCAATATCGGGCTGGGCGACAGCGCGGCGCTGCGTATCAATGGCTTTTACGAAGCGCTGGCCAACCACCGCGACGCTTATGATGGCGAGCATTTCGGCATCAACCCGACGGTTGCCGCGCGCATCGGCGACACCGTCCGACTCCAGCTCGGCTATGAATATGTCCGCGACGACCGCGTGGTGGACCGCGGCATTCCGGCGGCCTTCGCGGGAACAATCGCCGCGCCCGCTCCTCCGCTGTCGGGCTATCGCGACACGTTTTTCGGCGCGCGAGGCGTCAACACGTCAGACTTTGAAGCGCATATGGTCCGCTTTCGGGGTGAGGTTGATCTCGCGCCCGGCCTGATCTGGTCAACGCAGGCACTTTATGGCGATTATGACAAAGCCTACACCAACGCCTATGCCGCAACTGCCGTCGGCACACCGTCGACCGGACCATTTGCAGGCATTCCGTCGCTCGACGTCGAGGCCTA
>JAYWFN010000182.1:0-3885 GCA_043778785.1 Sphingomonas sp.
CGCCCTCTCCCGCAAGGGGAGAGGGGTTAATGACTGCGCTCTGGACCGCCACTGACATTGCCACCGCGACCGGCGGCACGGCGTCGGGACATTTCGACGTGTCGGGCATCGCTTTCGACAGCCGCGAGATCGGCGCGGGTGACTTGTTCGTCGCGATGGTCGGCGAAAACGACGACGGGCACCGCTTTATCGACGGTGCGTTCGCACGGGGCGCATCAGGGGCAATCGTTTCGCAGCCTGTCGCGCACCCGCATGTTCTGGTCGCTGATACAGCGGCTGCACTGAATGCCCTCGGTGTCGCAAGTAGGGCGCGCCTCGGTAAAACGGGGGCAGCGGCAAGAGTTGCCGGGGTAACCGGGTCTGTCGGAAAGACCGGAACCAAGGAAGCTCTTGCCGCAGCACTCGCACGAACGCCTGACACCAAAGTTCATCGTTCGGTGAAGAGCTACAACAACCATACCGGCGTGCCGCTGAGCCTCGCGCGGATGCCCGCCGACACGGATTATGGCGTGTTCGAAATGGGTATGAACCATGCGGGCGAGATTGCCGCGCTGACCGCGATGGTCCGCCCGCATGTTGCGCTCGTGACGGCGATTGCCCCCGCGCATATCGAATTTTTTCCGACGGGTCTCGATGGCATTGCCGATGCCAAGGGCGAGATCTTTGCGGGGCTGCTACCCGGCGGCACGGCGATCATTCCGTTTGACAGCCCGCAGCGTGATCGCCTGATTGCCCACGCCAAACCATATGCTGCACACATCCTGACCTTCGGCCATGGCGCAGGTGCGGACGTCCGCGCGCAGCAGGCCGTGGCGACCGATCGCGGGAGCCTGATCACAGCGACGCTGCCCGGTGCCGAGCTTTGTTTTACCGTTGGTCAGCATGGCGCGCACTGGGTATCGAATGCGCTTGCGGTGATTGCAGCGGTATCAGCGCTTGGTGGTGATCTCGCGGTCGCGGGGCTGGCGCTGGCCGAACTGGAAGATCTGGCGGGTCGTGGCGCGCGCTACCTGCTCCCATCCGGCGCGCTGATTATCGACGAAAGCTATAATGCGAACGCCGCTTCGATGGCCGCCACTTTGCAGGTGCTTGCCGACGAGACTGCGACACGCCGCATCGCTGTCCTCGGCGAAATGCGCGAGCTGGGCCGCGAAAGCGACGCGCTCCATGCCGGGATTGCCGGGCCGTTGCTTGCGGCGGATGTCGATTTCGCCCTGCTTGTCGGCCCCGCAATGGCACCGCTGGCAAAGGCGCTTGAGGGCAAGGTCGATTTCCGCCATGTCGCCGACACCACCGTCGCTATTGCCACCCTGTCTTCGATCATCGCGCCCGGCGATGTAATCCTGATCAAGGGTTCGAACGGCGTCGGCCTTTCTGCGCTTGTCTCTGCCTTGAGGAACGCCTGATGCTTTATCTCTTGGCTGAATATCTTGGTTTTCCCGGCGTAACGAACTTGCTGCGCTATCTCAGCTTCCGCACTGGCGGCGCAGTGGCGACGGCGCTGTTCCTCGGTCTGCTCATCGGCCCGAAATTCATCGGCTGGCTGCGGCTTCGGCAGGGCAAGGGGCAGCCGATCCGCGAGGATGGTCCGCAATCGCACTTGGCAAAGCGCGGCACGCCGACGATGGGCGGGCTGCTGATCCTGACTGCCGTTTTAGTCTCGATGCTGTTGTGGATGGATCTTTCGACTCCGTTTGTCTGGGCATGTCTTCTGGTCATGATCGGGTTTGGGCTGGTTGGCTTTCTCGACGATCTCGATAAGGTGCGTAAGTCGAGCCACAAAGGCGTTTCGGGCCGGGTGCGGCTCGTGGCGGAATTCGCGATCGCTGCGGTCGCTGTCGCCTTGATCATCAACGAACCCAATATTCGTGACGGATTGTTGGGGCAGACGCCGCTCAACACGCAACTCTATCTGCCCTTTATCAAGGGCCCCGTCCTCGACTTGGGCTGGTTCTATGTCGCTTTCGGCGCTTTCGTGATCGTCGCTTTTGGCAACGCGGTGAACCTGACCGACGGGCTGGACGGCCTTGCGACGATGCCGGTGATCATTGCCTGTGTCGCCTTCATGATCATTGCCTATCTGGTCGGCAATGCGAAATTCGCCGAATATCTGGGCATCCCCTTTGTAAAGGGGGCGGGGGACCTGACCATCTTGTGCGGCGCGATTGTCGGGGCGGGTCTGGCCTTCCTGTGGTTCAATGCGCCACCCGCTGCTGTGTTCATGGGTGACACGGGCAGCCTCGCGCTGGGAGGGACGCTCGGGACGATTGCCGTTGTCGCGCACCATGAGTTTGTTCTTGCGGTGATTGGCGGGCTGTTCGTTGTCGAAGCGCTGTCGGTCATCATTCAGGTGTTCTGGTTCAAGCGGACGGGGCGTCGCGTGTTCAAAATGGCGCCGATCCACCATCATTTCGAACAGCTTGGCTGGGCCGAATCGACGGTCGTCATCCGCTTCTGGATTATCGCGATTGTGCTGGCGCTGGCGGGCCTTTCGACGTTGAAAATCCGGTGATCACATCCTCGCTCTGGCGCGGCAAGCGCTATGCCGTGCTTGGCTTGGCACGTTCGGGGGTGGCGACCGTGCGCGCGCTGCTGGCGGCGGGGGCGGAGGTGGTGGCGTGGGATGCGAACGAGGAGGCGAGAGCTAATCTTCTCCCTCTCCCCGCAGGCGGGGAGAGGGTCGGGGAGAGGGGCAGTGCAATTTCTAAAGAGCCGGTCTCGTCCGAACAGACTGCCCCTCTCCCCAACCCTCTCCCCACGCCGTGGGGAGAGGGGGTTTTGAGTTTCGCCGACCCCGTCACCCTCGACCTCACCGGCTTTACCGCTGTCATCGTGTCCCCCGGCGTTCCGCTCAACCGCCACCCGATTGCTGCGCATGCCGCGAAATATGGCGTGCCGATCATCGGCGACATCGAACTCTTTGCCCAAGCGCGCGCCGAACTCCCGCCGCACAAGGTTGTCGGGATCACCGGCACCAACGGCAAATCGACGACGACCGCGCTGGTCCACCACATCCTGAAAACCGCAGGCGTGCCGACGACGATGGGCGGCAATATCGGACTTCCGATCCTGGGGCAGGCGCCGTTGCCAGCGGGCGGCGTCTATGTCCTCGAACTGTCGAGCTTCCAGATTGACCTGACCTTCACACTCGATTGCGATGTCGCGGTGCTGCTCAACATTACGCCGGATCATCTGGATCGCTATGACGGGTTTGCGGCGTATGCGGCGAGCAAGGCGCGGTTGTTTGAGATGCAGTGTGCGGGACACAATGCCGTAGTGTATGTACCATTCGAGAACGAGCTTAACGTCTTGGAGTTTGGGCCCGGCGGTGTGATCGCCAGCTTCATCGAGGATGTATTCGATTTTAAAAGCAAGTGGACCCACAAGAGTCAGAGAAATTGGCCATCACTTCAGGGACCACACAATCTCGAAAATGCGATGGCGGCTATCGAAGTTTGCGATATCTTTGGTCTTGGTCACGACACAATTGAACAAGCCCTCCGCACCTTCCCCGGCCTCCCCCACCGTATGGAACGTATCCGCGAGCGGAACGGCGTACTTTATGTCAACGACAGCAAGGCGACCAACCCAACCTCGACCGCGCCGGCGCTGGCGGCATATCCGGCGCTGCACTGGATATTGGGCGGGCAGGCGAAGACGGACGAGCTTGACGCCTGCGCGCCGCATTTTGGCCATGTCCGAGCGGCCTATACGATTGGCGAAGCGGGGCCGATGTTTGCTGATCTGCTGCGGCCGCACATGCCGGTCGAAGAGTCGGGCACGTTAAACAACGCTGTCACATCGGCAGCGGCGGCGGCGAAACCGGGCGAGACAGTCCTCCTGTCCCCTGCCTGCGCGTCGTTCGATCAATTTCGTGATTATGAA
>JAYWFN010000183.1:0-9145 GCA_043778785.1 Sphingomonas sp.
TCGTCACCCCCGCGAAGGCGGGGGCCCAACGCCAGAGGCTCGATAGTGGGCGTTGGCTTCCCGCCTTCGCGGGAATGACGAGGAGCAAACTCTACCCAATCGCCTTCAGCGCCTGTGCAAAGTCAGCAATCAGATCGTCGGCATTTTCGACGCCCACCGAAATGCGCACCAGATTGTCGCTGATGCCGAGCGCGTCCTTGCGTTCCTGCGGCACCGACAGATGCGTCATTGCGGCAGGCGCACTCGCCAGTGTCTCGGTCCCGCCGAGGCTGACGGCGAGTTTGGCGATCTTCAGCGCATCGAGGAAGGCAAAGCTCTCGCGCTCGCCGCCTTTGAGATAGAGCGAGAATGTCGATCCCGCGCCGCTGCAATGCCGGTCATAAATATCGCGCTGGCGCGTGCCGGGCTCGAGAAAGCCGAGATAGCCGACGGACTCAACCTGCGGCTGTTCGCGCAGGAACGCACAGACTTTCGCGGCATTCTCGCCCGCGCGGCTCATGCGCAGTTCGAGTGTCTCGAGCGAGCGCAGCAGCATCCACGCCGAATGCGGATCGGTGATCGTGCCGATGGTGTTGCGCATCATGCGGATGGGATTGATCATCGCTTTCGAGCCGACCGCGCCGCCCGCGACAAGATCGCTGTGCCCGCCGGCATATTTGGTCAGCGAGTAAATCACGAGATCGGCCCCCTGCTTCAATGGTTTTGCCCAGAGCGGCCCGAGGAACGTGTTGTCGATCACGACAGGCGGCAAGTCGTCCGCCGCAAACGCCGCATTGCGCGCGGCCGATACCGCCTCGACATCGACAAGCGCGTTGGTCGGGTTCGCCGGGCTTTCGAGATAGACAAGCGCGACATGACCCATCGTCTTGGCTTTCGCCATCGCGGCATCAATCTCTTCGCGCGTCGCGCCTGCCGGAAAATCGATCCAGTGCACGCCGAAGCGCCCGAGAATGCGGCCGATCAGCGTTTCGGTCGCGGCGTAAAGCGGCGCGCTGTGCACGATGACATCGCCGGGCTTCACGAGCGCGAGCATGACGGTCGCAATCGCCGACATGCCGCTTGAAAACACCAGCGCGTCCTCGGCATCTTCCCAGATTCCCAGACGGTCTTCGAGAATTTCCTGATTGGGGCCATTGAAGCGCGAATAGACCAGCCCCTCCGCGCCGCCCGGCCGCTTGCCCGTCACGCCTTCGAAAAAGCGTTTGCCCGCTGCGGCGTTCTCGAACACGAATGTCGAGGTCAGGAAAATCGGCGGCTTCAGCGATCCTTCGGACAACGCGGGGTCAAAACCATGCCCCATCATCAGCGTTTCGGGCGACAGGCGGTGATTGCCGATGGTCAGCACATCGGGCTTCGGGCGGCGGCGCGAGGAAAGAGCGCTCAGTTCGGCTTCGTCGGTCAATTCAGGCACTCCATTTAGGCTGACTATCCCACCTCGTCATTCCCGCGAAGGCGGGAATCCAACGCCGGCTGTTCGGATACCGGGAGTTGGACCCCCGCCTACGCGGGGGTGACGAGGTTAAAGCGCAATCAGCGAGATTTGTCGTCCATAGTCCGGTTCATTGCCATGTGTCGCGCGCCGAAAACTAAAAAAGCGGTCGGGGTGCGAATACGTATCAAGCCCCAGTGCCGCGACCCGCATGATCCCCGCCGCCGCGAGTCGATGCGCGACATAGGCTTCGAGGTCGAACTGATAGTATTCACGGCGTTTCCCGTCAGCGAAAAAGCGTTCGTTCGCCGGATCGGCATCGGCGAAGCGCAACAGGAATCCGGCATCAACTTCATAAGAAGTGCGCGCGATGCACGGCCCGATGGCCGCAGCAATGCGGTCGCGCTTTGCCCCCAGTTTTTCCATCGCTTCGATCGTCGCATCGGTCACGCCGCCAATCGCGCCTTTCCATCCGGCATGCGCCGCGCCGATCACGCCCGCTTCGGTGTCAGCAAACAAGACCGGGGCGCAATCGGCGGTGAGGATGCCGAGCAGTAGTCCCGGCGTTGCCGTCACCATCGCATCGGCAGGCGGGCGCGCATCGTCTGCCCAGATGTCTGCTGTCACGACGTCCGCCGAATGCACCTGATACACCGTGACCAGCTTTGCGCCCGGTGCCACAGCATCCACCGCGCGCCGCCGGTTCTCCACAATCGCCGCCGGATCATCGCCGGATCCCAGCCCCACGTTCAACCCCGCAACCAGCCCCGTCGAAACCCCGCCGCGCCGCCCGAGGAAAGCGTGGCGCGTGCCGGTAAGGAGGGGGGTTGTTGTGGTATCGATCATGCGCTGCTTCTAACTTGGTTTCGGCATAAGGGAACCGCATCCCTGAGCCTGTCGAAGGGCTGCCCTTACTTGGCCGTGGTCGAGAGAAGAAGGACAGGCCTTCGACAAGCTCAGGCATACGGTTTTTTTGATGGTGTCAGGCAAACCCCACAGGCACCGGCCAGTCCTTGCCGGTCAAACCCATGACCCGAAACAAAGTGCCCATGGCCACCGGATCGGTCAGCCGCTGGTGCGCTGCGGTCACATCATCCGCACGCGCGGGCGATTGCCGGGCCAGCGCAGCGGCGCGCGATGCGATGCCCAGCGAGCCCAGAAAATCCCGCTGCGGCACGGGTCCGTGCACAATTGCACCTGCGACATGTGCTGCCGCCCCCAGCGTCGCGAAATCGACATGCGCACTCAGATCGACCGTCCCCGGTGCATCGAACGGATTGGCATAGTGATGCGCGCGCACCGCCTGCAACGTCTCGCCGAGCGCGGGGCCATAATAGCCATAATCGATGATCAGCGCCGCGCCCCCCTGCCCCGCCAGCCGCGTGGCCAACGCGCGGATGACGCCGACGCTGGCGGGCGACGACTCGACAATGCTGCCCACCGGCGCGTCACGCAGCGCATCGGGGATGATCGCGTCGGGCACCGCCTTGCCCGTGACCGGCAGAAACAGCGTATCCTGACAGGCGACCAGCCGCTGCCGCCAATCGGTCGGCGCGCGGACCAGCTGTTCAATCGGCAGCGCATCGAAAAACTCATTGGCAACCACGAGCAGCGGCACCGTTTCTGACAGCGCTGTCATATCATCATGCCACGTCGCATCGGGCACCGCTGCCGCTTGCGCCATGCGCAATGATGGTGATGTTTCGACGAAGTGCACCGGCGGCGTCAGCCCCGCTTTCGCCATGGCCCTCAGCGCATCGGCCGCCAGTGTGCCCTTGCCCGGCCCCAGCTCGACATAGTGGCATTCGGGCCGCCCCGCGCGCTCCCAGACATCGGCGAGCGCAACGCCGATCAGCTCGCCGAACATCTGGCTGATTTCGGGCGCGGTGATGAAATCACCGCCGATCGCTGCCCGATGCGCGTAATAGTCGGCGTTCGCAGCGGCCATGAACTGCGACACCGGCATCGGCCCCGCCAGCGTGATTGCACGGGCAAGGCGGTCGGTGAGCAGTCCGTTCTCAAGGTCAGGCGACGCTGGCCCGTCCTGATCCGCAGGATCAGGAGATGCTGGCACTGCCCGCCGTCGGTTCTATGCGGATGCGACGCTTCTTTGCAGTCACAACGAGGTAAATCCCGACCAGCAGCATCGGGATCGACAGCGTTTGCCCCATGGTCAGCCCCCACGACAGGTTCTCGAGTCCAGCATCGGGCTGGCGCACCAGCTCGATGAGCGTGCGTCCGATGCCATAGATGATCAGGCCGGTGCCAACGAGCTTGCCCGGCTGATAGCGCGCATCGGTCTTCCAGAACATGATCCACAGGACAATGAACATGAACACGCCTTCGATCCCGGCTTCGTAAAGCTGGCTCGGGTGGCGCGGTTCAGGCCCGGCACCCGGGAAAATGATGCCCCACGGCAATGTTGTCGGGCGGCCCCACAGCTCACCGTTGACGAAGTTCGCCAGTCGCCCGAACAGCAAACCGAACGGCGTTGCCACAGCAACAACATCGCATACGCGCAGCATGTTGAGCCCGTTCTTGCGGCAAAACAGCCAGAGCCCGATGATCACGCCCAGGAATCCGCCGTGGAGCGACATGCCGCCTTCCCACAGTTTCACGACTTCAAGCGGCGTCATCAGCATTTCGGGCTTGTAGAACAGGACATAGCCAAGGCGCCCGCCGAGGATGATCCCGAGCGTCAGGTAAAACACAAAGTCATCGGCATGGCGCTTGGCCATCGGCGCACCCGGCTGCGCGATCAGTCGCATGAGATACCACCAGCCAACCAAAATCCCGGCGATGTAGGCAAGGCTGTACCAGCGCAGCTTGAAAAAGCCGAGATCGAGTGCGATCGGCGACAGATTCAAGTCGCTCCAATTGATGGCTGCCGTAGCGTCACTGGCCAATTGCAATATCAAGGCTTTTCCCCGTGCGTTTCGCGCTCCATAACGGCGTCAAAGCAGAAGACCAAGCGGAGAGAGATAGATGCCATCATCACTCGATTTACGGATCGACCAATCCATCGCCAACCTGTCAGTTCCTGGCGGCCCCTTGCCAATCGGGAATTTCACGCTGCCCTGCGGCGTCGACGTGCCGATGATCGCTGCTGCGCCGCCGACGCTCAACGGCTATTTCGCCCATTTCTGTGCGCAGCATGGCGATGCGGATTTCATTGTCGATGGCGACGAACGGCTGAGCTTTACGCAGGTTTATGCCGCCGCGACCGATGTTGCGCAGGCGCTGGTTTCGCATCACGGTGTCAAAAAAGGCGACCGCGTGGGCATTGCCATGCGCAATGCGCCGTCGTGGGTCGTGCTGTATATGGGCACGCTGATGGCGGGCGGCGTTGCGACGCTCCTCAATGGCTGGTGGCAGGGCGGTGAATTGTGCGCGGGTATCGCCGACGTTGGCTGCACCCTCGCCTTTGCCGATCCGCCCCGCGCCGCGCGGCTGGCCGAATGTGGCGGCAATCCGGGTTGCGCCATTGTCGTTGTCGATGTAGCCCTGCCGCTCGATCAGGCGCTCGAGCCGGTCCTGAAAAATAAGACAAAAGCGACATTGCCCGAGGTGACGGGTGATGATCTCGCGACGATTTTGTTCACGTCGGGCTCCACCGGCCAGTCAAAAGGTGCCTATTCGACGCACCGCGCCGTTGTGCAGGGCACATTCAATTACATCACGATGGCGATGATGATGCTCCAGATCGCCACCGAAGACGGCACGATCAACGAACCGCGCCCGCAACATGCAGTGCTCATGACCGTTCCGCTGTTCCACGTCACGGGTGAAATCCCGATGCTCCTCGTCAGCTTTGCGATCGGTCGCAAGATGGTGCTGATGCCGAAATGGAATGCGCTTGAGGCGATGCGCCTCATCGAAGCTGAGAAATGCACCAATTTCACGGGTGTGCCGTTGATGAGCTGGGAAATCATGAACCATCCCGACCGCAGCCAATATGATCTGTCGACGATCCAGTCCTTTGCCGCTGGCGGGGCGCCGCGTCCGCCCGAACATGTCCGGCGCTTGAACGACGAGCTGCCCGCCCCGCCTGCGCTCGGCTATGGCCTGACCGAAACCAATGCGGTCGGTGCGGGGTCGTTCAGCCAAAATTACCTCGACAAACCGAACTCGACCGGGCGCGCGTCGGCACCGCTGGTCGATCTCGCGATCCTCGATGACGCGGGCCAGCCCGTGCCGCAGGGCGAACGCGGCGAAGTGTGCATCCGCACGGTTGCCAATTTCAGCGGTTACTGGAACCGCGAGGATGCAACGCGTGACGCCATGACCGCCGACGGCTATTTCCGCACCGGCGACATCGGCTATCTCGATGAAGACCGCTACCTCTTCATCGTCGACCGCAAGAAAGACATCATCATCCGCGGCGGCGAAAATATCAGCTGTCAGGAAGTCGAAGCAGCGATTTATGCGCACCCCGCCGTTGCCGAAGCGTGCGTCTTCGGCCTGCCCGATGAACGGCTTGGCGAGATCGTCGGCGCGGTCGTCCATTATCACCCCGGCGAGCATGTCAGCGACGAAGCGTTGTTGTTCTTTCTGTCCGAACATCTGGCACCGTTCAAAATGCCGGTCTGCATCTGGGTCGAAGCGGATCCGTTGCCGCGCCTCGGCACCGAAAAGATCGACAAAGTCGGTCTGCGCAACCGTTTCCGCGCCGAACATGCGGCTGCGGTAACGGTGGTTGCCTAACCCCGCAGGCCTGAGCCTGTCGAAGGGCGGTTCGCAAACCTAGCCGTCCTTCGACAGGCTCAGGACTGCAGGAGAGATCAGGAGAAGTCCATATGACTATCGCCGAAACGTTACGCCGTGAGCGCTCGCCGGGCGGCAAGCTGGGCGTCGCAATGCTTATCGCGGCCTTGCTCGCCATACCGCTGTTTTCGATTTACCTGCTCAACTGGGATCGTCAGAACCAGTCCGAGACTGCAAGCACCTCGATTGTCGAGGGCTGGGGCGGCCCACAGACGATTGCCGGCCCGGTGCTGGTGATCCCCTATCAGGCGCAATCGACCGAAACCGTCGAGGAAAGCGGCAGGCAAGTCTCCAAAACATCGACCGTCTGGCGCGAGCTGGTGCTTTCGCCCGAGACGTCAACACTCGATACCAAGATTGCGCCCGAGCGGCGCAAGCGGTCGATTTATGAAGCCGTCGTTTATGAAACGACGCTGACGGGACAGGCGAAGTTCGTGATGCCGTCTGATCTGGAACGGATCGGAGTCCCCGTCGCGTCACTGGTTTTTGCGCGCGCCGAAATCCGCTTTGGTCTGTCCGATGCGCGTGGCTTGTTCGGCACGCCGCCTGCCGTGCGTATCGGTGGCAAAGCGTTGAAGCTCGAGCCGGGGCATGGACTGGGCGCGACCAACGGGTCGGGGTTTTTCGCATGGATTGATGCGGGCGGGCTCCCCGCCGGGCCGCTGCTTGCCGATTTCGATTATCGGTTCCGCGGCAGTGAGTCCGTCACGCTGGCCCCGCGCGCGGGTGATACGACTTGGAATGTCACATCGCCCTGGCCGAGCCCCAGTTTTCAGGGCGGTTTCCTGCCAACGACGCGCAGCGTTTCCGATGCCGGGTTCAAGGCGACCTATCGCGTGGGCAATCTGGCGCTGGGACAGTCGCTGGTCAACGCCAGCGATAACGCCGTTCAGGCCGCATCGGGTCGCAAGGATGGCATGAGCAGCTACGCGGTCGAAACATCAGGCGGCACAACGGGCATTGCCAGCATCAATCTCATTCAACCCGTCGATGTCTATTCGCAGGTCAACCGCGCGACAAAATATGGGTTCCTGTTCATCGGCTTTACGTTCCTCGCGCTGCTGATGTTCGATGTCATCGGCGGCGTCCGCGTGGCGGGCGTCGAATATCTGCTCGTCGGTGTCGGGCTCGTGCTGTTTTTCGCGCTGCTGCTCGCTTTTGCCGAAGTGATCGGGTTTACGCCAGCGTATATCGTGGCGTCGGCGGGGATTATCGGCCTGATCACGGCTTATTCGGCGGCCGTGCTGAAAAGCTGGAAGCGCGCAGGCTATATCGGCGGGTTGCTGACCGCGCTTTATGCCGTGCTCTACATCCTGCTCAGCCTCGAAGCGTATTCGCTGCTGATCGGGTCGCTGATGCTGTTCGCGGCACTGGCGGGAGTCATGTATGTGACGCGCAAGCTCGATTGGGGCGCGCCACGCGAGGCTGTCGCCTGAAATACGAACAATGCTCGTCATTCCCGCGTAGGCGGGAATGACGAAAGAAATTTGCCCTTGAACTTAACCGCGAGCGTTGCAAATGGGGATCAACACCCACAGGACAACCGAGCGATGGCCGAACTTACCCTTCCCGCGAACAGCAAGATCAAGCGCACCGGCCGCGTGAACAAAGCGGCAGCGGGCGCGACGCGGATCAAGAATTTCAAAATCTATCGTTATGATCCCGACAGCGGCGAAAACCCGCGCTACGATAATTTCGAAGTCGACCTCGACAGCTGTGGGCCGATGGTGCTCGATGCGCTGATCAAGATGAAGGGCGAGCAGGATTCGTCGCTGACGTTTCGCCGGTCGTGCCGCGAGGGGATTTGCGGCTCCTGCTCGATGAACATCGACGGCAAAAATGGTCTGGCCTGCACGACGGCGATCGAGGACATCAAGGGCGAAATCCGGATCACCCCCCTGCCCCACATGGACGTGATCAAGGATCTCGTCCCCGATTTCACGCATTTCTATGCGCAATATGCGAGCATCCAGCCGTGGCTGAAAACCGTCACGCCGACGCCGTCAGGCACCGAGCGGTTGCAAAGCCCCGAAGACCGCGCAAAGCTCGACGGGCTTTACGAGTGCATCCTTTGTGCGTGCTGCTCGACGAGCTGCCCGAGCTATTGGTGGAACAGCGACAAGTTTCTGGGGCCGGCGATCCTCTTGCAAGCCTATCGCTGGCTGGCCGACAGCCGCGACGAAATGACCGGCGAACGCCTTGATGAGCTCGAAGACCCGTTCCGCCTCTATCGCTGCCACACGATCATGAACTGCGCCAATGCCTGCCCCAAGGGTCTGAACCCGGCGCGCGCGATTGCCGAAGTGAAGAAACTGGTCGTCGAACGGGCTGTATAGTCTGCGTGTCCGACGACGCCGCATTTGTCTTCGGTGAAGATCCCGATCATCCGGGATGGCACAGTTGGCGGCTCAGTGACAACACGCGGTATAATGGCTTTCTGGGGCCATTGCTGGTTAGGCGTGAAGGCGACCATGCCCGCGTCCGCATGACGCCCGAACACCGCCACAGCAATTTGTCGGGTGCGGTGCATGGCGGCACGACGCTAGGCTTTATCGACGTCGCGTTGTTTGGCGCGTCGCGGGTGTTCGGCCTGATCGAAGCGGGGACGGCGGTCACGCTCGACCTGTCGGTGCAGTTTATCGGCGCGGGCAAGACCGGCATGATGATGGAGGCCGACGTCGAGTTGTTGCGCGAGACGCGGCGGCTGCTCTTTTTGCGCGGCCTTGTGACGCAGGGCGATGAAAAAGTTGCGGCGTTTTCGGGGACAATCCGCAAGGCGACTGGTTCGACAGAAAACCGTTCGGGCTGAGCTTGTCGAAGCCCTGTCCTTGCCTTTTCCAAAGCACCAGAAGAAGGACAACCCTTTGACAGGCTCAGGGTGAACGGAATTTGTTGTGAGTTCGGTTCTTTCAAAATACCATGCGCTCGTCGCGGCGGGTGAGCTTCGCGAGG
>JAYWFN010000184.1:0-9139 GCA_043778785.1 Sphingomonas sp.
GTCGATCAGGCAGCCGCTGAAATGGATGCGCGCGCTGACGCAATTCTCGCCAAACGGCGCTGGATGCTGGTGCAAGGCTCGACACGATGAAGCGCGACACCGCTGCCTGGGCATTTGTCGCACCCGCACTTGTCGCGCTTGGGCTGTTTTTCTTCCTGCCGGTTGTGGCGGCGCTGCTGCTGAGCTTCACCGACTTCGACATCTATTCGCTGGCCGACATCCGCAATCTGCGCTTCGTCGGGCTCGATAATTATATCACGCTGCTCCAGACGCCATTGTTCTGGAAAGCGCTGGGCAATACGCTCTACTTCGTTATCCTCGGAGTGCCGTTGTCAATTGCGTTATCGCTTGGCGCAGCGCTGCTGATCAATTCGAAACTCGCGCGCTTCAAGGGGCTGTTCCGCACGCTCTATTTCGCCCCTGTGGTCACCACGCTCGTCGCGGTCGCCGTGATCTGGCGCTATCTGCTGCATACCAAATACGGGCTTATCAACTGGGGGCTTGGCGGTATTGGCATCGATCCGGTCGACTGGCTGGGCGATCCGAACTGGGCGATGCCCGCCATCGTGATCTTCGCCGTGTGGAAGAATTTCGGCTATAACATGATCATCCTGCTCGCCGGGCTCCAGACGATCCCCGACGACTTGTACGAAGCAGCGCAGATAGACGGCGCCGGGCGCTGGGCACAGTTCCGCCATGTCACTTTGCCCGCGCTCGCGCCGGTCATGCTGGTCGTGTCGATCCTGACCATGGCAGGCTATTTCCAGCTCTTTGCCGAACCCTATGTCATGACACAGGGCGGGCCGGTCGAAAGCACTGTCTCGGTGCTCTATTTCATGTTCGAACAGGGCTTCAAATGGTGGAACCTCGGGTTTGCCACGTCGGTTGCGTTCGTGCTGTTCCTGATCTTGTTCGCGATCACCATCGTGCAACTGAAGCTGTCGCAACGCTGGAGCGAACAGTGAAACGCGGCGGTTTCCTCACCAACGCGCTGATGTGGGTGCTGGGCCTGTTTGCGATTGCGCCGCTTGTCTGGATGATCGCAGTGTCGGTGATGCAGCCGGGCGAAGCGGCACATTTCCCGCCGCCGCTGATCCCCGCCAAGCCAACAATTGCCAATTACGTCCAGCTGTTCGCATCGACTGACATGTCGCGTTATTTCGCCAATTCGCTGCTGCTGGCGTGCCTGGCGACCCTGTTATCGCTGACGTTCAACGTTATGGCTGGTTATGCCTTTGCGAAACTCAAGTTTGCCGGACGCGACCGAATTTTCCAGTTTCTGCTGACCGCGCTCGTGATTCCGTCGCAGGTTGCGATGATCCCGCTGTTCCTGATCTGCAAAGAAATGGGTCTGGTCAATTCGTTCGGCGGTGTGCTGATTCCGTCGATCGCGACCGTATTCGGCATCTTCCTCGTCCGCCAATATGCACTCGCCATTCCCGACGAAATGCTTGAAGCGGCGCGGATCGACGGGGCAAGCGAATTCCACATCTTCCGCGTCATTGTGCTGCCATCGCTCGGGCCGATCCTCGTCACCCTAGCGACGTTCAGTTTCCTCGGCAGCTGGAGCGATTTCCTCTGGCCGCTGATCATCCTCAACGATGGCGACAAGGCGACGCTGCCGGTCGCGCTTGCCAATCTCAGCCGCGAACATGTCCAGGATTTTGAATTGATGATGGCAGGCAGCGTCGTCACCCTGCTGCCTGTGTTGATTCTGTTCGTTGTGCTGCAACGCTATTATATTTCGGGTCTTCTCGCAGGAAGCGTGAAGGGATGAATGCGCTCGGCTTGCTCGCATTGCTCGCCACAGCGGCTGTGCCCACAGACAACGCACAAAGGCTTGATGCGATGGAGAACGTCGCACCATGGCAAGCCAAATCTTCCGATGGCGTTGCGTCAGTTGCATCGACGGTCCCCGGTCATGACGGCAAAGCGCTGCGCCTCGACTGGGATTTCGCAAAAGTCTCGGGTTACGCTTATGTTCGCCGCCCGCTCGCGCTCACGCTGCCCGACAATTACGCGATCAGCGTCTGGGTGCGCTGGAGCGGCGGGGTTAACAATTTCGAATTCAAGCTGGTTGACGCAAGTGGCGACAATGTCTGGTGGGTGTCACGCCCCGATATCCGCTTAAAGCCAGGTTGGCAGAAACTGACGTTTCGCAAGCGCGACGTCCAGTTCGCTTGGGGTCCGACGACCGATAAAGTGCTGCGACAGGCCGCGTCGACTGAATTTGTTGTCAGCCGCGGGCGTGACGGCGGCAAAGGTAGTCTTGATCTCGACCAGCTCGAAATAACCAGATTGCCAGACGTTGCCGCTACTTTGCCTGCACCCCGACTGTCAGCGAGCAGCGGCAACGCGCAGCTGGCGCTGGACGGAAAACTCGGCACTGCGTGGGTCGGTAACGGTCCGCTGACGATCGATTTTGGCGGCACGAAGGAATTCGGTGGCATCGTGCTGCGCTGGCACGGCGCAGCCCCTGACTATCGTATCGAAACGTCGAGCGACGCAAAGCAATGGGATGTGCGCCGCCGCGTAACGGGCAGTGATGGCGGCGACGATCCGCTTGCCTTGCCCGAAACCGAAGCACGCTATCTGCGCGTCGTTCCCTCGGCACGGGCGCGGCTCGCCGAAATTGACGTCAAACCGCTCGATTGGGCCGCTTCGCCCAATGCGTTCATTGCTTCGCTCGCCAAGGCCGCACCGCGTGGAACCTATCCGCGCGGTTTTTCTGGCGAGCAAAGTTACTGGACGCTGATCGGCACCGATGGCGGCGCGGCATCGGGCCTCATTGGCGAGGATGGTGCGGTCGAGCTCGGTAAGGGCAGCTTTTCGATCGAGCCGTTCGTTGAGATCGGAAGTAAACGCTTCAGCTGGGCCGACGTCACGTCCACGCAAAGCCTGACTGGCGGCTATCTGCCGATGCCTCAAGTAACATGGACTGCGCCCGGCTGGACGCTTGAGACGCGCGCTTTCTCCGATCCCGCAGTCCCGCAAGGTCGGATCATGATCCGATACACATTCACCAATCGCGGCAGCAAACCGCTCAACGCAAGTTTGCTGCTCGCCGCACGACCGTTTCAGGTCAATTCGCCGGCACAGTTCTTAAGCCAGCGGGGCGGCGTAAGCGAGATCGGCGCAATGCGCTGGCAGAGCGGCGCGCTGACCGCGACTGGCGCGAGTGACAAAGGCGCGCCGGTGACAGTCATTCAGCCGTTGGCGGTACCCAACATGGTAACAATCGCGCGCTTCGATACTGATGGTACGTTATCGCGTGGCGTTTCATCGCAGGGAGTCACGGACGAAACCGGCCTTGCCTCGGGAACACTGCGCTACGACTTTGAAGTTGCGGCCGGCCAATCGCGAACAATCCTTTTGGCTGCATCCACCCCGGGAGAGCGCCACACTCCCGCCGCAAGCTCTGTGGCGTTTGACGATACCGAAACCGCAACAGCCGTATATTGGCGCGAAAGGCTTGACCGTGTCGTCATCACTGTCCCGCCGGCAAAACAGGCGCTTGCCAATACGATCCGCAGCAGCCTTGCCCATATCCTGATGAGCCGCGACGGCCCGATGCTTCGCCCCGGCACGCGCAGTTATGCTCGCTCATGGATTCGCGATGGCGCTATGATTTCCGAAGGGCTCTTGCGGCTCGGCCAGCCCGACATCGTCGCAGCCTATGCCGACTGGTACACGCCCTTTATCTTTCCGAACGGAAAAGTGCCTTGCTGCGTCGATTTCAAGGGTGCTGATCCAGTGCCCGAGAACGATAGTCATGGCGAATATATATTCCTTGCCACAGCGCTGTATCGCTACACCGGTGACAAGACACGGCTCGCCAAACACTGGCCCGCAATCCTCGGTGCTGAGCGCTATATGGAAACGCTGCGCAAGGAAACGTCTAAGTCCGGCACGCCTGATCACCTGCGCGGTCTTATGCCGCCGTCGATCAGCCACGAGGGCTATTCGGCCAAGCCGCAATACAGCCTGTGGGACGATTTCTGGGCATTGCGGGGGTATAAGGATGCTGCATTTGCGGCTGCAGTGCTAAGCAAACCCGAAGCGCATGAAATTGGCTTGAACCTTAGGTCATTTCAAACCGATCTTCATCGCGCGATCAAGGCTTCAGCGGAGCGCTGGAAGATCGATTTTATTCCCGGCGCCACAAGCCTTGGCGATTTTGACGCGACCTCGACGACCGTGGGCCTCGATCCTGCCGGCGAGCAAGCACGGCTCGACTCCAAATTGCTTGCAAACACGTTCGATCGCTATTGGCGTGAGTTTCTCGCGCGGCGCGACGGCCAAAAAACATGGACAGATTACACGCCGTATGAGCTGCGCAACGTTTCGACGATGATCCGCCTGGGCAAGCGCGAGCACATCGATCCGATGCTCGATTTTTTCTTTGCGGACCACCGCCCCGGCGCATGGAATGGCTGGGCTGAAGTGGTCGGCAAGGATGCGCGCGAAGTGCGATTTATCGGCGATATGCCGCATGCTTGGATTTCGTCCGACTTCATCCGTGCGGCACTCGATATGTTTGCATATGAACGCGTCGACGATGGTGCGCTGGTTCTCGGCGCCGGATTGTCGGACGCGTATCTGACCGGACCGGGATCGTCAGTGCGTGGCCTGCGAACGCCGCACGGTATGCTCGATCTGACGCTGCGCGCTACGCCCACGGCTTTCATCGTGACGATTGCCGGCACTGCGCGACCGCCGGGCGGGTTCGTCCTGCCCTGGCCGTGGCGGACCGCTCCGGCGTTCGTGCTGGTCGATGGCGAGCGCATTCCTTTGAATAATGGCGTGCTAGCTCTACACGCGACCGGCAAATCGATCCGGATTGAAGCAGCGCGATGACCGATCTCTTGCAATTGATGCATCGTGGTTGCAGTGCGTCGGACAACGCTAAGGTCGCTGATCGTCCTTCAAAAGCGCCACGCTCAAATGATAGATACCATCCCCCGTCACCAATCACAGCTCATGGGTCGTCGCTTGTGGCGATCCCTCCCGCGACCGCTTGCTGCTCGGGAAGCGGCACGTGCGACCGTGCGGCTAAATTATAAGGACCCGTCATGACCAAAACGCCTTTCCCTGCCGATTTCCTATGGGGATGCGCCACTGCTGCTTATCAAATCGAAGGCTCCCCGCTGGCCGATGGCGCGGGTGCGAGCATCTGGCAGCGTTTTAGCCACGATCCGCGTCTGATGGCGGCCAAAGGTGATACCGGCGACGTTGCGTGCGATCATTACAACCGCATGGAGTCAGATGTCGCACTGATGAAGGAACTGGGGCTTCGGGCCTATCGCTTTTCGGTCGCCTGGGGCCGGGTGTTGCCCGAGGGGACGGGTCGCGTGAACGAGGCCGGACTCGGCTTCTATGAGCGGCTGGTCGATACGCTGCTTGCCAACGGTATCGAACCGCTGTGCACGCTTTATCACTGGGATCTGCCGGTGGCGCTCGACGATCGCGGCGGCTGGCTCAACCGCGACATCGCAGACTGGTTCGCCGATTACGGCCGTGTGCTTTTCGAACGGCTCGATGGGCGCGTAAAGAAATGGGTAACGCTCAACGAGCCCTGGGTGATTACGGATGGCGGCTATTTGCATGGCGCGCTTGCGCCCGGGCATCGCAACATGTTTGAAGCACCCATCGCCAGTCACAACCTGATGCGCGCGCATGGCGCGGCCGTGAAAGCGTATCGCGAGATTGGCCAGCACGAAATCGGCCTGGTCGTAAACCTTGAGCCAAAATATCCCGCGTCGGACTCGCCCGAGGATATTGCAGCCACTGCACGCGCTGACGCGTATATGAACCGGCAATATCTCGATCCGGCAATCCATGGCCACTACCCCAAGGAACTAACAGAAATCTTTGGCGAAGCTTGGCCTGACTGGCCGCAGGAAGATTTTGAGCTGATCAAGCAGAAGCTCGATTTCATCGGAGTCAATTATTACACACGCAACGTAACGACGGCCAACGACATCTGGCCACTGAAAGCGGGCCCGGTTGAGCAGAAACAGTCGACTTATACCACGACCGGCTGGGAGGTTTTTCCACAAGGGCTGACTGATGTGCTTCTTTGGGTAAAAGATAATTACGGTAATCTGCCGCTTTATGTCACTGAAAACGGCGCTGCTTTCTACGATCCGCCAAATGCGGAGGGCGGCGTCATCGACGATCCTTTGCGTGTCGACTATCTCAATAAGCACATTGCCGCCATTAGTCAGGCGATCACGCAAGGGGCAAATGTACGCGGGTACATGCTGTGGTCGTTCCTCGACAATCTTGAATGGTCGCTCGGCTATTCAAAACGTTTCGGCGTCGTTCATATCAATTTTGAAACGCTGCAGCGCACGCCGAAAAACAGCGCGCGGTTCTACGCCAATGTTATCGCGACGAACGGTGATTGCCTATTGGAGAGCGGATAAATTCTACCCGGAATTGATAGATCGTCCGTTTACCAACGTCGCACGTTCGAAATCGGGACATCGCGAAACGGCAAAAACCTCTGGTGCTTCTTAATCCAACTCATCCCTTGCTGTTGTGCTGAGTTCGACAAGGTTCGGTTGTCGCGTCTTTCGGTCAAAATCACCAGAAAATGTCTGATTCGCACCTCAATAATGGCCGTTTGCGGCGTGGGAACCAGCGCGCGAATACGTCCCGAAGGCGCACTATGAACGGACGGCAGGTCTTGGTTGTCAAGACGAGACGATCAAACGACCGCAATGTTAGCGGAAGACGCCGGTCCGTTCGTTGATATGTTCGGATAGGCAGACGCGGGAACGCTGCAACTAATGCAGCTGCAACCCATGATCCATTGCGATCATCTCTGCCGCGCGCTCGCCGATCATGATGACAACAGCGTTAATGTTCCCGCTCGTGATTTCAGGCATCACGCTGGCATCAGCAACACGTAAATTTTTAATGCCAAAAACACGCAACCGAGGATCGACCACTCGACCGATGCGGCATGTGCAGCTGATGTGATACGTCGTGTGCGAAAAGTGCAAAGCGGTGTTTTCCAGCAACGCATCGCTTGGCGGTTTTCCTGCGACATGGCCGTGTTTGAGAGCAAGCTGCGGTGGGGCTATCCATGGGCCGGGCTTATCGGCACCAGGCCAATGCGCCATGATGTCGAGCCCTCGCCGCATTGCTGCAACCATGACTTTCAGATCAACGGGATCAGCGTAATAGCTCATGTTGATCGCGGGCGGCATTTGCGGATCGGCGCTTTGCAGCACGATCTCGCCCTCACTGCGCGGTAATTCGAGCTGGACGATCAGATAGACGTTTTCCGCAGCAGGACCGAGCACCGAGCCCGCATCCGCTGCATACATTTTAGAATCAATATTGAGCTGGTTATCGATCAAGCCAACATCGACACCTCCCGCCATGAAACTGATCTGCGCATCGTGGCTGTAACTGGCTCCCAACCCGGTCGAGAAGAACGCGCTGGCATCATTCCATGACGACGACACCAGACTGCTGCCCGTCGCCAGCCATTCGCCGAGCAGGCGGTCTGAATGGGCCTTAAGGCCGCCTAGTTCGACGCTGAGATGAACATCCTCTGCTGGATCAGCAGGTAATGGCCCGCCAGGTGCACGCAGCACATCTGAACCCATCGACACGCCTATGTCATTCAGTGTCACGCCGATACCGGGGGCATTAAAAGTCATAGGCACAAAGGGATGGTCTTTGACATGCTTCCCAACCGCAGGCAGTTCATGTCGGCACGCGACGTCGGCAGCCTCCAGCTCCCGGCGCGGACCAATGCCCGACAGCATCAAAAGATGCGGCGAACCGATCGCGCCTGCGCTAAGGATAACCTCCCGACTGGCAAGAACCGATTGGTTGGTGCCAGTCGCATCGCGATACTCGATACCAGTCGCGGTCAGTGTATCGCCCTCGCCGGCCAGCAAAACACGTGTGACATGCGCGCCGGTGATGATCGTCAGATTGGGCCGCGCTTCTGCCTCACCTTCTAGATAGGCATGATAGGTGCTCGAGCGTCTTCCCTTGCGCGTATTGGTCTGATGCACCGAAGAGACGCCCGCCGGGTTTAAGCGGTCCCTGCCGTTGTAATCGCCGCGGGGAATACCCGCCGCTTCGGCAGCTTCGACAAACTGGCGCGTCGCGGGGATCATAGGAGAGCGCACCGAAACGCCGACCGGGCCGCCAGTTCCGTGCACATCCTGATCGATGCTAATCTCGTTGCTGGGGACAAGGTCTTCCATCCGCTTGAAAGCAGGTAGGACAGCCTCATAGTTCCAGCCTTCGGCACCCAGTTCAGCCCAATGGTCGAAATCCTGTGGGTGCCCGCGCACCCAGACCATATAATTTATGCCCGAAGAGCCCCCGAGCATCTTGCCGCGCGGCGTTCGCATCCGCCGCCCTTTCATGCCTAGCCCCGCCTTGCCGGGATCGGCCCAGAACATCCAGTCAGTCTCTGGATCGAGTTGCAGGCTGGCACAGGCGGCCGGCATCGACTCTCGTTCGGGCGGACGCTTTCCTGCTTCGAGCAATGCAACGCGGACGTCGGGATCTTCAGAAAGCCGTGCGGCGATGACCGCGCCTGCCGACCCTCCGCCTACGACGATAAAATCAAATGCTTCGTCCATGCCCCGTCCCCCCAAATCGAAGTCGGCTGCTTCGGCCAATTCCGCCTTTGCACCGGGTTTTAGTGATCATCCGCTCACTTACACCGGAGTCAAAGAATAGTCTAAAAAACGGCGAGAATCACTTGCAGAAACCCCGACGTTGGTCACCAGCCGATGCTAAAACCATACGAATCAATTCGGCTAACTTCTCCCAAAGCCTGTTGCCTGAACGAACGGCCGGCTTTGACCATCGATACCAGATCCCGGAAGGTCGGCTTTGTTGGCGTATCACGGCATGCAGGTCGATTACGCGAACCGCAGCTTCGCTATTTGAAGCTGCGGTTGGCTTGCCTTCAAAACAGCTTATCCAGTTTGATTTTTGCACCGGCATAGAAATAGCGACCAACGGCGCTGACGGGATACCCATAGCCCGCGGCAACATCTGGCTGTTGATCGGTAAAGTTGTTGACGCCGCCATAGAGCGTAAACCGGTCCGCGATTTCATAACTGACCTGAATGTCGTGTTCCCAGCGTTCCTTGAA
>JAYWFN010000185.1:0-3858 GCA_043778785.1 Sphingomonas sp.
CGATGGTCCAGAAAAAGCTGATCGAAATGATGGCAAGGAACAGGCGCGGGATGTGCATCGTGTTCGAAACGAGCTTGTAGGACGCGCGAAAGACATTGAAATCAATCAGCTCGGGCGTGCCAATTGGCGGGGCGGGCGGCACTTCACGACCGCTGAACCAGCCGATCACGGCGACGATGACAACCGCAATTGCAGCAACCTGCGCGCTGATAAACCCGGCCAATATCGTTCCGGCCAGAATCGCGATATAGGTGCCGGCTTCGATCAGGCCGGTGCCGCCCAAGACTTCGTCATGCCGGAGGTGCTGCGGCAAAATCGCATATTTTATCGGCCCGAAAAACGTCGAGTGCACGCCCATCGCGACCAGTGCTGCAAGCATCAGCGGGATGTTCGCAATCAGCAGCCCTGCGGCACCGACCAGCATGATGGCGACCTCGGCCGCTTTCACGATCCGCACCAGCTGCGCCTTGTCGCGCGCGTCGGCCAATTGTCCGGCAACAGCGGAAAGCAGGAAAAAGGGCATGATGAACAGCGCGGTCGCAATGCCGCTGAATTGTTCCTCCTGCCTCGGGTCCGAATAGACGTTGTAGACAACGAACAGGACCATCGCATTCTTGAACAAATTGTCGTTCATCGCGCCAAGGAACTGCGTGACAAACAGCGGAAGGAAACGCCGCTCGCGGAGCAGGTGAACCGTATTTTGCATCAAGGTGAAAGCGTTCCCGGCCCGTTGCGACTGTGCGCGCCATAGACAGCTTTGCGTGGCGAGCCAAACGCTATAACGAGGGTGAAACATGATGAGCCTCCCCAACATTCTCACGCTTTCGCGCATCGTCACAGTGCCGTTGCTCGTGGCGCTGCTCTGGTTTCCGGGCTGGGAGCTTGGCTATGCGCTCGGCTTTGCGCTGTACTGCCTGATGGGGATCACCGATTATTTTGATGGCTATCTGGCACGCGCCAACGGGCAGGTGTCGAAACTCGGCGTGTTTCTTGATCCGATTGCCGACAAGATCATGGTCGCTGCTGTTATCATGATGCTAGTCGGCACGCGGCATGAAGCTGCATCGATCAGTGGCATTCACATCATTCCGGCCATTATCATCCTGCTCAGGGAGATCACGGTATCGGGTCTGCGCGAATTTCTGGCCGGATTGCAGGTGTCGTTGCCGGTCTCGCAGCTCGCGAAATGGAAGACTGCCTTGCAAATGGTGGCACTCGGCGCGCTGATATTGGCCGGCGCGCTCCCGACACTTGTCTGGATCAAACAAATCGGCGTGGGTTCGCTGTGGGCGGCCGCTGCGCTGACGCTGGTAACCGGCTGGGATTATCTCCGCGTCGGTATCAAGCATATGGACTGAACGATGCCAAAAATTCTCTATTTCGCCTGGGTGCGTGATGCCGTGGGGGTGGCAGAAGAGACCGTCAGGCTGCCCGATGGCGTTGCGACGGTTGCCGACCTTGCCGACTGGTTGGCGATCCGCCATCCGATCTTTGCGGATCGCGCCCGCCTGCGTGTGGCCGTCGATCAAGTGATGGCTGGCTTTGACACGGACATTTCCAGTGCCAGGGAAATTGCCTTCTTCCCGCCGGTAACGGGTGGGTGATTACAATTCGTGTCTGTGAATCCGATTTTGATGTCGGCGTGGAGATCGATGGGCTGATGGCAGCTGGTGTCGGCGGGATTGCGAGCTTTATCGGTATCGTTCGCGGTAATGGCGGTTTGGTTTCGCTTACGCTTGATCATTATCCGGCGATGACAGAGCGAGCACTGCAATCACTGGCCGATGCGGCGTTCGCACGGTGGCAGCTGTCTGCAGTCACGATCATCCACCGTGTCGGGACAATGGCGTCGGGCGATCGCATTGTCTTTGTCGGCACGGCATCGGCGCACCGGGCGGCTGCGCTCGACGCGACCGCTTTTCTCATCGACCGGCTGAAAACTGATGCCCCGTTCTGGAAGCGCGAAACCTTTGCAGACGGCCGGGACAATTGGGTCGAAGCGCGTGAGACCGATGCCGAATCAGCGGCGTGCTGGGTTTAGCTCAGCGCCTTATAGAGGCTGAATAGGCTCGTCAGCGTCAACACGATACCAACCAGCGTCATCAGTGTGCGCGCCGGAATACGCTTTGCAAGGATTGCGCCGAAGGGCGCTGCCCCCAAGCCGCCGATTAGCAGCCCGAACGTCGCGATCGTAAACGCTTCAAGCCCAAGGTTGGCAATGAACGCCACCGAAATTGCGGTCGTCAGGAAGAACTCGGCCGTATTTACCGTGCCGATTGTCATGCGCGGGACACTGCCCTGCACAAGTAGGTTCGACGTTACAACTGGTCCCCAGCCGCCGCCGCCCACCGCATCGAGAAATCCCCCGATCAACCCGAGCGGCTCGACAATCTTGGGCTGGCGATGGACATGGTTGAGGCCCCACGCCTTATACAGCAGATAGAAGCCGATCAGCGAGAGATAGGCCATCACGAAAGGTCGTGCGACGCTCGCGTCGATATTGCTGAGCACATAAGCGCCGGTCACGCCGCCGATAACGCCGGGGATCACGAGTCGTGAAAACAGCTTCCAGTCGACATTCTTGTGGATCGCGTGGCTGATGCCCGACGCGGCCGTCGTGAAAATCTCGACGATGTGAACCCGCGCCGACGCGTGCGCCGGTGCCATGCCCATAACGCTGATCAGCAAAGTATTGGTGATCACGCCGAATGCCATCCCCAGCGCGCCGTCGACGAGTTGTGCCGCAAAGCCGACGGCAATGAACGGCGCGATGGCATTCCAGTCGATGGTGCTAATGTCGATCATGTGAGTAGAGTTAGGCGTGACTCGCGGCCAGCGCGCAAGATATTTCGCTATGCCCTTGGTAAAGCGGGGCTATTCAGCGATGGGTTGCATCGTGCCGCCTGATGCCTAAATTGCAAACAACGTTTTCGGAGAATAGCGATGTTTAGCGGGCTGATCGCCTATCTCGATTCGATTAAGGCGCGGGACCCTGCGGCGCGGTCGCGCTGGGAAATCCTGACCTATCCGGGCGTGTGGGCGCTCATGCTTCACCGTGCGGCGCACTGGCTTTACCGGGGTGAACTTTATTTGGCGGCGCGGCTGGTGAATCATATTTCGCGGATGTTTACCGCAATCGATATTCATCCCGGCGCGACGATTGGACGGAATTTCTTTATCGATCATGGCTTTACCGTGATCGGCGAGACCGCGCAGATCGGCGATGATGTGACGATCTATCAGAATGTGACGCTCGGTGGGACCAATCCGGCCAATGGCGTGGCGGGCAAGCGGCATCCGACGCTTGAGGACGGCGTGATTGTCGGCTCGGGCGCGCAAGTGCTTGGTCCGATTACTGTTGGCCCGCGCGCGCGGATCGGCGCGAATTCGGTGGTGACCAAGGATGTGCCCGAAGGCGCGACGATGGTCGGTATCCCGGCGCGCTCGACGCTGATGGGGGCATCCGAATATCAACAGTCATTCATGCCTTATGGCACGCCGTGCAGCGAGAAATTCGATCCGGCGACGCAGCAGCTCGAGATATTGAAATGCGAAGTCGAAGCGTTGCGGGCGAAGCTCGCGGCCAACTCAGGCACGGTTCGCCTTGGCGAGCCCGCATGGATGCAGGGATTTGGAAAACTTCGCCGCCTGCGCAAAGAAACGGTGCGAATCCAAGCCAGGATTGACGAAACATTCGAGGTGATCGAACCTGAGGATCGCGCATGATTCTGGACGCCAATGCGCTATCCGCGTTCGTGGACGGCGATTCCGGTATTGGCGAAGTTCTGCGCGGGCAGCCGCGAGCCACCATTCCCATTAGATAATTGGTAGCTCTGCTTCAAACAACGACCATGTTGG
>JAYWFN010000186.1:0-3815 GCA_043778785.1 Sphingomonas sp.
GCCGCCACCGCCGCCGCCGCCATCACCCCCGGTCGCGATAACGGACGCGCAAGCCGCACGGTTTCTCCAACAATCTCAATTTTCTGCGTCCCCTGTCGACGTCTCCAGCGTCAAATCGCTCGGTTACCCGGCATGGCTCGCACAGCAATATAGCCAGCCAATGTCGCCGACAGCATGGGACTTTCTTGCCTCGACAGGGTTTAGCATCGCGGAGTCCAGCCAGACCGATCAACGGTTTTTCAGCAACGACATTACGCCGATGATCTGGAACCAGCTGTTCACCGGCAACGATCAGATGCGTAAACGCGTTGCGCTTGCCCTGTCCGAAATGATGGTCGTTTCGGTCAACCCGATCGACGGGTTCTGGCCGACGTACCTGTTGGGCGCATATTGGGACATTCTGAAAAAAAATGCTTTCAGCAATTTCCGCAACCTGATCGAGGATGTGACCCTCAATCCGGCGATGGGCCGTTATCTGAACACGGCTGGCAATCTCAAGGAAGACACGACGACCGGGCGCAGACCCGACGAGAATTATGCGCGCGAAGTCATGCAGCTTTTTACGATCGGGCTCTATAATCTCAACGCCGACGGCAGCATAAAAAGCGATTCAGCGGGCGCGAAGCAGGACAGCTACACGCAGGCCGACATCGAAAATCTCGCCCGCGTGTTTACCGGCTATGATGTCGATTATGCGAAGTCGGTATCGGTCAATGTGCCCTATCTGAGCTATAAAATCCCCGATCCCGAATTTGCCCGTAACCGCATGGCCTATAAGGCGAGCGATCATTCGACGCTGGCGGCCACGTTCCTCGGCACGACCATCCCGGCAAACACCGATGGTCCGGCAGCAATGAAGGTGGCGCTCGATACGTTGTTCAACCACCCCAATGTCGGGCCGTTTTTCGGGCGGCAGATGATCCAGCGATTGGTCACATCAAACCCGAGCCCCGCCTATGTCGGTCGCGTTGCTGCCGCCTTTAACAACAATGGTGCGGGCATTCGTGGTGACATGAAAGCAGTCTTGACTGCGATCCTGACCGACACCGAAGCCCGAACCATGTCGACATCGGCAACCGCCGGGAAAGTTCGTGAACCGGTTCTTCGCGCGGTCCAGTGGGGCCGGACATTCAAAGTCAGCAGCACAAGTGGAAAATGGTTGCTCTATGGTCAGGGTGGCTCGGATTACGGGCTGGCACAGGAGCCGCTGCGTTCGCCGTCAGTCTTCAACTTTTTCCGCCCCGGCTACGTTCCGCCCAACACGGGCATCGCGAGCGCAGGCCTCGTCGCGCCCGAATTCCAGTTGCACGACGAAGTGACCAACGCCGGATACATAAATTATCTGGCGGATTTCGTTTCGTCGACATTCGGATACCGGAACGACATCAAACCGGATTACAGCGCGCTGCTGCCGATTGCGGGCGATGCCAAAGCGCTGGTGGCGTGGGTCAATCTTTACCTGACGGCCGATCAGCTGTCGGTGAACACGATCTCGCTGATCGTGGCGTCGGTCGAGAAACTGGCGATCACCGCGACAAGCACCGACAAGGACCGGCTCAACCGCATTTACGGGGCTGTCCTGCTGGTCATGGCCTGCCCCGAATATCTCATCCAGAAATAGGACGCATCCGATGGCAAATCTCGACGCGATGCACAGGCGGGCATTTCTGAAGCGCGCTGGCGCTGTTTCCGCGCTTGGCGCGGGTGCGCCGCTTGCGCTCAATCTTGCAGCCGCAGGCGAAGCGGCTGCTTTTACAGCGACCGATTACAAAGCGATTGTCTGCGTGTTTCTTTATGGCGGCAATGATTATGCCAACACCGTCATTCCCTATGATGCGACCAATTACGCCCTGTACGAAAAACTTCGTGCGGCCGTGGCGCTGAAACGGCCCGCGCTTACCGCAACCGCGCTGACCCCAAAAACGCCGCAGACTCTGACCGACAATCTCCAGTTCGCGCTCGCGCCCGAACTTACGCAATTGAAATCGCTGTGGGATAGCGGCCAGTGCGCCATACAGCTCAATGTCGGCCCGCTCGTCGTGCCCACGACACTGGCACAGTATAACAGCGCCGACCGCAAGATTAACCCGCTGCCCCCCAAGCTATTTTCACACAATGACCAACAGTCGGTGTGGCAGTCGCTGGGCGCGGAAGGCACCACGATCGGCTGGGGCGGGCGTCTGGGTGACTTGGCGCTGTCGAGCAACACCACAAGTTCGCTGACGTGCATTTCGGCGTCGGGCAACGCGGTGTTCATGTCAGGCGATACCATCCTTCCATATCAGATCAGCCCCGGCGGTGTGTCGCCGATTTATTCGGCTACCTATGATTTTTACGGCACATCGATGGCCGCGACGATGAAGACACTGATCACCCAGTCAAGCAGCAACATCCTCGAAAATGAATTCGCCAATGTGACCAAGCGCGCGCTCGATCTCCAGTTTCTGGTGGCAAATGCGTTAAAGCCCGTCACAATCACGACGCCGTTCAACATCGACGGCCAGGACAATCGCCTTGCCGATCAACTGTCTATCGTTGCCAAACTGATCGCAGCGCGCGGCACATTGGGATCAAAACGGCAGGTGTTTTTCGTCTCGCTCGGCGGGTTCGACAATCATGACAATCTCCTCAAGGACCACAGCATATTGATGGCGAAAGTCGACGAAGCCATCGGCCAATTCTACAAGGCCACCGTCGAACTCGGCGTCCAGAACAGCGTGACGACGTTCACGGCGTCGGACTTCGGGCGCACGCTTGCGGCGAACAGCGATGGCTCGGATCATGGCTGGGGCGGGCACCACTTCATTATCGGTGGTGCCGTCAAAGGCGGCCAGTTTTACGGCAAAGCGCCCAGCGTTTCGATCACGGCCGACGATCAGGTTGGCGAGGGGCGCTTGCTGCCCACCACATCGGTCGATCAATATGCCGCAACCCTCGCGCGCTGGTTCGGGGTCAGCGACAGCGAATTGCCCGCCGTCCTCCCCCGCATCGGCAATTTCGCAACGTCAAACGTCGGCTTCATGGCTTAAGGTCAGGAAGGTTTCGCGCGCTCGCTCTTGACCCAGCGCACTGTGCCCGACGATGCCCGCATCACAACGCTCTCGGTTGTCATCCGCCCGTCGCGCAACCGCTTGACGCCTGCGAGCAGCGACCCGTCGGTCACGCCGGTTGCCGCAAAGATACAGTCGCCCTTCGCCAGCTCGGTCAGATCATAGATATGATCGAGATCCGTGATCCCCCATTTGCGCGCCCGCGCACGCTCGTCGTCGTTGCGGAACAACAGCCGCCCCTTGAACTGCCCGCCGACACAGCGCAGCGCGGCCGCCGCAAGCACGCCTTCGGGCGCGCCACCCGATCCCATATACATGTCGATCGTCGTGTCCGGATCGGTCGTCGCGATCACGCCGGCCACGTCGCCGTCGCCGATCAGCATGACGCCGCAACCCAGCGTCCGTAACTCGGCAATCAATTTCTCATGACGCGGGCGATCGAGCACACAGACAATGATCTCGCCCGGCTTCACGCCTTTTGCCGCAGCGACGGCTGTGACATTTTCGGTCGGCGTCTTGTTGAGGTCGATAATACCGTCGGGATAGCCCGGGCCCACCGCCAGCTTGTCCATGTAAACATCGGGCGCATTGAGCAGATTGCCATGCTCCGCCACCGCCAGCACCGCGAGCGCATTGGGTCCGGCTTTCGCTGTAATCGTCGTGCCCTCGAGCGGATCGAGCGCGATATCGATCTTTGGTCCTGTGCCGATCGCCGAACCGACTTTTTCGCCGATATACAGCATCGGCGCTTCGTCCCGCTCGCCC
>JAYWFN010000187.1:0-8981 GCA_043778785.1 Sphingomonas sp.
AGGCGCTGCCGCCTTTGGGCAGAGCCTTGGACATGCGCGACAGCCACCCGGCCAGCGAAGCTGACCGGTCGCGAGGTTCCGAGGTTACTAAGCCTCACAGGCGGGTTTTACCGCGCTGCGTCGTAACTTTGGCGGCTGACGGGCAAAAGTTCAATGGCCCGTGGCATCCACAGCCGTGCAGCTTGTTGATCGAGAGATGCAATGGTCCGCATCCGATTCATCGGTGGAAGTTCCGAACCGCGCTTCGCGTCTTAAACAGCCTCGGCCGGCGCTTGCGCGCAAGCGGTGTCATGGTCGTCCCGCTCAACCTGGATCGTCGTGTGCTCGATGTCGAACCGCTTGTGCAGCATCGCGCTCGTATCGTGCAGGAAGGCATCATTTGGCACGCCCATCGGCATCACAAGGTGACAGGTCAGTGCAAGCTCGGTCGTGCTCATCGACCAAATGTGAAGGTCGTGAACGCGCGTTACGCCGGGTAGGGCAACAAGCGCTGCCTGGACATCGCCCGGTGCGATGCTTTCAGGCACGCGGTCGAGTGACATGTTCACGGAGTCTTTGAGAAGCCCCCAGGTGCTGATGAGGATGACGGCAACGATGACAAGGCTCGTGGCAGGGTCGAGCCACAGCCAACCTGTCCGCCAGATCGCAAAGCCTGAAATGACGACGCCGACAGAAACCAGCGCGTCTGCGGCCATGTGGAGGAACGCGCCGCGAATATTGATGTCGCCCTTGCGTCCGCTGGCAAACAGCCAAGCCGTGACGCCATTGACGACGATGCCGACGGCGGCGACGGCCATCACGATGCCGCCCTCGACGGGCTGCGACTGGGCAATGCGGTTTAATGCCTCGTAAGCTATCGCGCCGATGGCGACGAGCAGGAATACGGCGTTGAAGAGTGCCGCCAGGATAGATGTCCGGCGAAGTCCGTAAGTATAATGTTGTGAGGGCCGCCGCTGCGAGAGCGTCGCTGCGCCCCAAGCCACGAGCAGTCCCAGCACGTCGGACAGATTATGTCCGGCATCTGCCAGCAACGCGACTGAGTTCGCAGCAAATCCATAGCCCGCCTCGATCGCGACAAATCCGATATTAAGAACCGTCCCGATGAGGAAGGCGCGCCCGAAACTGGCGGGCGCATGGCTGTGGCTGCCACTGCCATCCGCGTGGCTATGATCGTGCATCGGCATCGGCTTCCTCTTCATGTTTCGCGTGGCCTACAGCGCCGAAGCGGGCATAGAGCGTCGGCAGGACGAACAGCGTCAGCAGCGTTGCCGAGATCAGGCCGCCGATGACGACCGTTGCGAGCGGCTTTTGCACTTCGGCACCCGCGCCGTGGCCCAAGGCCATCGGCACGAAGCCGAGTGATGCGACCAGTGCGGTCATAGCCACCGGTCGGAGCCGGACGAGCGCGCCTTCGCGTGCCGCTCTCGCTCGCTCCATGCCGTCTCGTATCAAGTCCTGGATCGAACTGACCATGACGAGTCCATTGAGAACCGCGACACCCGATAGTGCGATAAATCCGACCGCGGCCGAAATCGAGAACGGCATGCCGCGCAGGACAAGCGCTAGGATGCCGCCAACAAGGGCGAGCGGGACGCCGGTGAAGACGATCGCTGCATCGCGGACCGAGCCGAGCGCACCATACAGCAGGAGCATGATGGCCGCGAAGCAGATCGGCACCACGATCATCAGCCGCGCCCGAGCGGTTGCCAGATTCTCGAACTGGCCACCCCATTGCAAATAGGTGCCGGGCGACAGTGCGACCTCCTTATCGATGGCAGCCTGTGCGTCGCTAACGACACCCGCCACATCGCGTCCGCGCACATTGGCCTGCACCACGACGCGGCGCTTGCCGTTTTCTCGACTGATCTGGTTCGGGCCGTCACCGATGGAAATATCGGCAACACTCGCGAGCGGTACGAACGCGCCGCTTGCTGTCGGCACCGGCAGTTGCCCGAGTGCCTGCATGTCGGACCGCGACGTGTCGGCGAGGCGGATCACGACGGGGAAACGCTTGTCGCCCTCGAAGATCATGCCCGCTTCGCGCCCGCCCACGGTAGCGGACACGAGGTCCTGGACATCTCCGGCGGTGACACCGACCCGGGCCATCGCATCGCGATTGGGTCGGATGTCGAGCAACGGCAGCCCCTCGGTCTGTTCGACACGCACGTCAGACGCGCCGCGAACCTTCCGCATAACTTCGGCGATGCGAACGGCGGTCGCATTCATGCTCGCAAAGTCGTCGCCGAACACCTTGACCGCAATGTCGCCGCGCACGCCCGCAATCAGCTCGTTGAATCGCATCTGGATCGGCTGGGTGATTTCATAGCTATTGCCGGGGATGGTCGAGACCCTACGTTCGATGCGTTCGACCAGCTCGCTCTTGGTAAGGCTCGGGTCGGGCCATTCGGATCGTGGTTTGAGCATGATGAAGGTGTCGGTGGCATTGGGTGGCATCGGATCGGAGGCGATTTCCGACGTCCCCGTCCGTGAGAACGCGTATTTGACTTCGGGTTCGCGTGAGATCGTCTTTTCGACCGCGAACTGCATGCGCTGGCTCTGATCGACCGACGTTCCCGGCGGTCGCCATGCCTGAACGAGGATGTCGCCTTCGTCGAGTTGCGGCAGGAACTCTTGGCCGAGCGTCGTGAAGGCGAGCGCTGCGAGCACGACGCCTGCTATGGCACCGCTGATCGTGACGCTTGGCTTTCGCATGGCGGCATCAAGGCCCGGTTCGTAACGACGCCGGAGCCATGCGACGATCCGGCTTTCCTTCTCCTCGACGCGGCCACCGAGGAACGCAGCAATTGCGGCAGGCACGAACGTCACCGACAGCACGAACGCGAACAGCAGCGCGATGATGACCGTTAAGGCCATCGGCTCGAACATCTTACCTTCGACGCCCGAGAAGGTGAGCAACGGCGTATAGACGAGGATGATGATCGCCTGACCGTAGAGCGAAGGACGGATCATTTCGCGCGCCGAGGCCGCGACGACGGAAAGTCGTTCCTTCAAGGGCAAAGCATCCACGCTGCCATGTTGCCGTTCGCCGAGCCGCCGCAACGCGTTTTCGACAATGATGACCGCGCCATCGACGATCAGGCCGAAGTCGAGCGCACCCAGACTCATCAGGTTGGCGGAAACGCCCGCGCGCAGCATTCCCGTCGCGGTCAGCAGCATCGTGATCGGGATGACAAGGGCTGCAATCAGTGCTGCGCGGAAGTTGCCGAGCAGGAGAAACAGTACGACGATAACAAGCAGTGCGCCTTCGGCGAGATTGCGCGCGACCGTCGAGATCGTCGAATTGACCAGTTCGGTGCGGTCGAGAACGGGCCTTGCCACAACGTCGGCTGGCAGCGACTTTGCGATCACGTTCAATCGTTCGGCAACAGCGGTTGCGACCGTCCGGCTATTCTCGCGAATCCGCATGACGGCAGTGCCGACGACGACTTCGACGCCATTCTCCGATGCCGAGCCCGTGCGGATGCCCTGACCGGTGCGGACCGTTGCAATCTGGCTAAGCTGGATAGGCACGCCCTCGCGCGAAGCGACGATGATCCGCGATAGTTCGGCAGCGGTTCGAACGCGCGCGTCCGAGCGAACGAACAGACCTGCACCGTTTAGATTGACCGTCCCCGCACCAACGCTTGAGTTGCTGCGTTCGAGCGCGGTCGCAAGATCGTTGATCGTCAGACGCAACGCCGCCAATCGCGGCATGTCGGGGACGACGAGATACTGACGGTCGTAGCCGCCGAGCGAGTCGACACCCGCGACCCCTGGCGTTCCGCGCAACTGCGGCGCGACGATCCATTCCTGAACCGTGTGCAGATAGGTCGCCTTGTCGGCTTCGCTGACCAGATGCTCGCCTTCGGGTGTGATATAACTGCCATCGCGTTGCAGCCCCGGTTCGCCGTCGCGGTGCTTTACCTTGTCGAGTTCGCGGTATTCGACCGTCCACATGTAGATGTCGCCGAGGCCGGTCGCGATCGGACCCATCTCCGGCATGACGCCCGGTGGCAGTCGCGCTTCGACCATTTTCATGCGTTCGGTGACTTGGGCGCGTGCGAAATAAATGTCGGTCGAATCCGAAAAGACCGCCGTTATTTGTGCAAAGCCATTGCGGTTGAGCGAACGCGTGAATTCGAGACCGGGAATGCCCGCCAGCGAGGTCTCGATCGTAAACGACACCTGCCGCTCGATCTGGTCGGGCGACAGCGACGGGGCGAGGACGTTTACCTGCACCTGATTGTTGGTGATGTCGGGGACGGCATCGATCGGCAGGCGCTGGAGCGCGAATATGCCGGTGAGCGCGGCGATGACGGTGAGCAGCAGGACGAGCCAGCGCCGTTCGACCGAGAAAGTGACGAGGCGTGCAATCACATCACATCTCCATCTCGCCGCCCTTGCCGAGTTCGGACTTGAGCGTGAAGGAATTGGTCGTGGCGATGCGCTCGTCACCCCTGAGACCGCTCGTGATGATGACCTGATCGCCGTCGCGGCGACCCGTTGTCACCGGCACCACGCGAAATCCGTTCGACGTCCGCACGAAAACGACGGTGCGGTTTTCGACCGTTTGCACCGCAGTTGACGGCACCGCGATGGTGCGGTCGCCGGTTGCGGGCAGCAGAATCGCAACGCTCACCGGCTCGCCGACGCGCCATTGCGCGCCTGCATTGTCGAGCGCCGCAATGACCTGGACAAGCCGCGTGGTGTCGTCGAGCACGGGAGAGACGAACGTCACCCGACCCTCTTGCCGCCGCCCCGCAGCCGTAACCTCGACGCGCGTACCGGGACGGACCCGGCCTGCATCCGCAGGCGCGATCGACGCAACGATTGTGACGCGCGACAGATTGGCGACGCGATAGAGCTCGGCATTGGCATCGACCGTTTGTCCGAGCATCGCGGGTCGCGCGATGATCTGCCCGGAGATTGGCGAGCGCATTGCTACCCGATTGAGCGCCCCCGCACCGCCGCCGGTGGCACCGAGCTGTTGCTGTGCCAGCCGGAGCGCGATGCTTGCCTCGGTCGCAGTGGTGCGTGCCGCGATCAAATCCTGTTCGGGCGATACACGTTGATCAAACAACCGCTGTTCGCGCCGCAGATTGGACTGCGCCAACGCCAAACGTGCGCGTGACGCTGCGACTTCGGCATTGAGCGACGCGGCCTCGCGGCTCTCGATGATGGCAAGCGTATCGCCTTGGCGAACCGACTGGCCGAGGTTGCGCGTAAGCTGCACAAGGCGGCCACCGAGCGTCGCCGAGACGACTTGCAACCCTTGCGGATCGCCTTGCACAAGTGCTGGAACTTCGAGAGCACCGCCGCCGCCACCCACGGTCGGGCGCGCCACTTCGATACCCGCGTCGGCAATCTGCCTTGCGCTAAGCACGATAGAATTCTTGTCGGCGGCCTTGCCACCTTCGGGCATCGCCATGCCCTCCATTCCGGCTGTGGTTTCGGACTTGTTTTCCGCGCCGCTGCCGCACGCGACCAACGCCAACGGAAAAAGAGCGGAAGCGAGCAGCCCTATGCTTGTCGTATTCATCGTGCGTCCTTCGCAATATCGGGGGCCGGGGCGGCGAGACGTTCGAGCCGAGCCTGTGCGTCATGGTAAGCAGCGAGTGCGTCGATTGCCGCCGAGCGGGTTTCGGCAAGTGTCCGCTCGGCATCGAGAAGATCGAGCTGCCCGAATTTGCCCTCGCGGTAGCCGATGCGCGCAATTCGCGCGGCTTCTTGCGCCGCCGCAAGCGTTGGACCGGTTGCATTTCGCGCGGTCGTGGCAGCGTTCGCGGCATCGACGCGCGCCGACCCGATCGACTGTTCGGCATCGAGCAGCGCAAGCCGACGATTTGCGTCGGCCTGCTGGCGCTGTGCCGATGCGAGATCGACGCCAGCCCTTCCATTATTGAACAGCGGCAGCGACACCGACAAGCTGAATACGCCTGCCGTGTCATTGGTCGCTGCAAGCCGACGGGCTGCGGCGCTTATCGTCACGTCAGGCACACGCTGGGTGCGCGCGAGGCGAACTTGCGCGGTGGCAGTCGTCAGTTCAGCCTGAGCTGCGACTGCCGCAAGCGTCCCGCCAGTTTCGACTGGGCGCATCGGCCCCATCAGCTCGATACGGTCGAACCACACGCTGTCCAGTTGCGTTACCGACCTGCCGATAAGCCGACCAAGATTGCCAAGCGCGACCTGCGACGAACGCTCGGCGCGTTCGGCATTACCTTCGGCGTTGAGGCGAACGACGTCTGCACGCTGTTCTTCGAGCGGCGACGCCCTACCCGAGACAACCCGCACGCGCGCAACGCGCAAGCCCTCGGCAGCGATACCGACTTGTTCGCGCGCATTTGCCGCGCGACGCTGACCGGCAACCGCTTCGTTATATGCTTGCGTCACACGCTGGCGCAGATCGGCTAATGCAATCGCCGCATCTAGCCCTGCACGACCGAGCTGTGCATCGGCGACCGCAACCCGCGCCGTACGCTTGCCACCGAGTTCGATAGGTAGCGACAGGCCGACGGTCGTCTCGGTCGAGCGGAAGCCCCGAAAATCTCCCGTTCCTGCGACATTCTCTGCCATCGCATCCAGGCTCGGATTTGGGCGCTGACCTGCGACCGAGCGTTGCGCTTCGGCAGCGCGAATGCCCGACTGCGACGCTTCGAGTGCGGGCGAGTTGGCGAGTGCTGCATCGAGCGCATCGCCGAGGGTGATGACCGGCGATGTCGGATTCGATGCCGGAATCGAGGGTTGAGCTTGCAGCGACGAAATGCAAGCGCTGGCAGCCAGAACGGCCGCGAAAGTGCGATACATGATGAAACTCCGGACAATTCAGATCGAGGCGCGATTGTGCGCCGGTTCCGAATGTCAGGCTTGGGGCGGACGAAGCGCCTGATCGCCGACGTGCGTGATCAGCGCCACGCGGCGCGGGTCATCGAACATCCGTTCTTGCGGCATCGCAAGCGCCCGGACGTTTAACCCTAAGGGCGTTCCGATGGTCTGACTGTGGCAACCGGCCTGACAATGAAGGCACCCTTTGCCCATCTTTTTCGGCGCAAGCTCGTCGTTGCAAGCGGCTTGCGCTTGTTCAACTTGCTGTATTGCCGACGTGGCCGGACAGCCTATGCACGCCGCCGCATGCGCTACGCCCGACCACGAAGTCAGCAGCATCATCATGCAGGCAATCAGGAGCGTCAGGTGGCGCATAGGCTGCGGCGATACCATGTTCCCAACATTTTGTAAGGTGCGATCATAGGTGTAAGACTAAACCTTCGTCTCGGGGTCACGCGTTCGCGAAAGCAACAATTCTGCCAGCGCTAATCCGGCGCAGCCAGCGCCCACAAGGAACGTGGCGGTAGAGCCTGACATATCCCACACGATACCGGCAACCACGCTTGCGGCTAGCAGCGAGAGGCCAGTTATGAGATTGAATATCCCATAGGCCGATCCTCGCAATTCGACCGGCGAACGATCCGCGACCAGCTTGGCGAAGAGCCCTTGTGTCGCTGCCATGTGAACGCCCCATAACGCGATACCGACAAACGCACCGGCAATCCCCGGCAGTAACGCCAGCGCCAAATCGGCAGCGATGAGAGCGACCAGTCCCCCGATCAACATGGATTTGGCCGGCACACGGTCGGACAGGCTGCCCAAGGGGTAGGCTGCGAGCATGTAGACGGCGTTCATCGCCACGAGGACAAGCGGCGTGAGCGCGAGCGGCAGTCCTTCCGCATTGGCCTTGAGGATCAGGAATGCCTCGCTGAATCGTGCGAGTGTAAAGACCGCCCCAATTGCGACGAGCGACCAGAACGCAGGCGGAAGCCGTCGTAGATCGGCAATTCGGACTGGAACGCGCGCGTTGTCGGCGCTCGTAGGGCGCTTAGTATCTTCGACGCCCACCAGAACCAGCAACACCGCAATCGCCGCCGGAACAACAGCGATCCAGAACACCGCGCGCATGTCGTTGGCAAAAGCGGCCATCGCCACGATGGCAAGCAGCGGCCCGATAAATGCCCCCAACGTATCTATCGACTGGCGCAGTCCGAATGCTCGGCCACGGATTTCGGGCGGAGTGACATCGGCGACGAGCGCATCGCGTGGTGCGCCGCGCAGCCCTTTGCCGATACGGTCGGCAAAGCGCGCACCCAAGATCACCGGTGCGGTTACGGCCAGCGCGAATAGCGGCTTGGACAGCGCGCCGAGGCCGTAGCCGATCAGGATCAGCGGTTTGCGCTTGCCCATGCGGTCCGAAAGATAGCCCGAGAAAACCTTGGTGACCGAAGCCGTCGCTTCGGCCACGCCGTCGATCAGACCTACCATCGCCACGCTGACGCCCAGCGTCGCTGTCAGGAACAGTGGCAGCAGGGCGTGGATCATCTCGGACGAAATATCCATGAACATGCTGACGAACCCGAGCGCCCAGACGGTGCGGGGTATCCGGGGCATTTGTTCGATCGATGACATCTTACCTGCCTAACGCGCCATTTAAGCAGGTTCGACGTAAAATCGCTCCTTGCTATTGCAAATCGTTCGCAACTCGATAGATGGCAGCCCGTAGCAAGGGGTTCTTATGTCGTTTCGCATACTCGTAGCACTCAGCCTTCTTGCGTCTGTTGCGCTTCCTAGTGCCGCCTACGCGGACGAGAGCCTTTGGCTATATGCCAAAGGTGCCGAGACGCTGCCCAAGGGCGATACCGAGATAAAGGTCGGTGTCATATCGCGGCGCGGCAAGGCGAACTCGGACTATGTCTTCAATGACGTCCGGTTCGAAGTCGAACATGGGATCACGGACCGGCTTACCGGCTATGCCGAACTGGTCGTCTTCAATCACGATTATTCGACGGTTAACCCGGACCTGCAGCCGTTGTTCGAAACCCAGGGCGGGGCCGGGGGCAGATTCAGGAAGACGTCTATCGCCGGGGTGGATGTCGGGCTAAAATATAATGTCCTTAGCCCCTACAAGGACCCGATCGGGTTTGCCGTCAGCGTTG
>JAYWFN010000188.1:0-8971 GCA_043778785.1 Sphingomonas sp.
GGTGATTTGTCATTTGCCACCTGCTTCAGAGCGGCGTCCGCATCATCAACGTAGTTTATGGGCTACCAGGTTTCTGTCGGAAAGGCAAAACGTGTTAGCAATGTGTTAGCCCAAAAGCACAGAAAGCCCCTGATCCGGTGATCGGGGGCTTTCTAAGTGATTGATATTACGAGACCAGTTGGTTGCGGGAGTAGGATTTGAACCTACGACCTTCAGGTTATGAGATGGGAAGGCAGTATTTTAAGATATTGGAATAATACAGTTATTACTCAGATTTCATGGTAAAGTGTTAGAGCATGTGATAGAAACATGACCGTTTGCCGTTCTGTAGTGGCAAAATGTGTTAGCATGACGTGCGAGGGACTTCTTTTCTGCCCGCTGTCCAGTTGAGAGTGGGACGTTTAATGCGTAAGTTAATGTTAAATTACGGTATTTTTAGGGTGCTGCTCAACATGAGGAAGGATTTGTCTAGGGCCGTGACCCATAAACAGGATTCACAACTGGGCTGAGTTGTGATTCAAGCACTCAAGGTATCAGGAGCGCGAGATGGCGGGCGAGTTCTGGTTGAACGACAGGCAGTGGACGCGGTTGCAGCCGCTGTTGCCGAACAAGCCGAGGGGCGTGCACCGTGTCGATGACCGACGGGTGATCAGCGGCATCGTTCACGTGCTGCAATCGGGCTGCCAGCGGAAGGACGCGCCTGCGATCTACGGACCGCCCAAAACGCTCTACAACCGCAACGTGCGCTGGGCGGCGAAGGGCGTGTGGCGTGACGTGTTCGAGGCGCTGGCGGCGGAGGGCGGGCCGCCGACCGAGGTGTTGATCGACAGCACGCATGTAACGGCGCACCGCTCGGCGGCAGGCGGAAAAGGGGGCGCACGTTCAGGCGATGGGCGTCAGCCGGAATGGCCGCAACACCAAGGTCCACGCCATCACCGATCGCCAAGGCCGACCGCTCGCTTTACTGCTGACGCCAGGCCAAGCCGCCGACCGCTGCGCCGCCGAGCACCTGCTGAACGCCTTGCCCCGGCGCTGCATTGTCCATCCCGACCGCGCCTATGACAGCCACCGCATCCGCGACCTGATCGAGGACCAAGGCGCGGTCCCCAACATCCCGCCCAAGCGCAATCGCGTCTGGAAAACCTGCTTTAGCAAGACCCTCTACAGAGGCCGCAAACGCCATCGAGCACATGTTCTGCCGCCTCAAGGACTGCCGCCGCCTCGCTACCCGATACGACAAGCTCGCCGCTAACTTCCTTAGTAACATCCACCTCGCCGCCGCCATCATGTGATGGTTATGAGTCTTGGCCCTAGCTCGCAATTCAACTGTGCCATCGACGGTTGTCTGCGTATCGCAGCATGCCGTGAGCCATGGCTGCCCATCACGGCAACCTGTCGGCCGTCAGGATATCGCCGAGCAGCCCGAACACCAGCGACCCAGATTGCCTGCGCGCCCGAAGCAATTTTCTGCTCGTCCTCGTAGTGCTTACGCGCCAGTATGGCATTTCGCCGCAATGAGATGGAATACTTTTGCAGACAAGTTGAAGTTGCGAAACGGTCTGGCGGTTTCATGGGAGCTGAGTATTCCACAAATCCAACGCTCTCCACGGCTAGCACGACTGAGCTGACAGAGTCTTGACGTTAGGGTTACGATGAAGTTGTGGCGATCAATACCAGCACCGCATCGACCTGAACCTGCGCGCCAGTCACCGCGTTAAGTTCCAAGACAACCCCGTCAAACGGCGCTATCATTGAATGCTCCATCTTCATGGCCTCCAGCGTGATGAGCTTCTGCCCTCTGGTTACGCTGTCCCCCACCGCGACCTCCACCGCGATGATCCGACCTGGCATGGGTGAGAGGATTGTGCCGTCGCCTGCTGTGACGGTTATGGAGCCGCGTGTCTGTTCGACGATGTAGCAGCGAGCAAAGCCATCGGCAAACGCTAGGACTTCGGACGCAGGCTCCATGTTGTCCATCTCATCAAGGGTAACGACGTGCAACACGCCATCGTCGTCGCGCAACCGCGCCTCGGCTCGTGGTGCAGCATTGAGGCGGAACCCGAACGCAACATTGAACCGTACGTCACCGACGCTGGTGACCAATTGTGCGGCGGCTTCGGCCAGTTCTTCGACGTCCGGCGCTGGCGGCGTGACCAGCGCATCGACCTCGCGCGCGATAATCCCAGTATCGACATCGCCCGCGCCGAATTGATCTAGATCGAGCAAACGCCCGAGAAACCCAGCATTGGTCTTCACCGGCCAGACTTCGATACTGTCGATGCCATCGCGCAATGCCGCAATTGCGCCGTCGCGGGCGTCGCCGCACGCGATCAGCTTTGCAATCATCGGGTCGTAGTAGAGCGAGACTTCGCTACCTTCTTTGACGCCGGTGTCCACGCGTAGCTTCGAGGGGAATTGCAGGTAGTCGAGCCGACCCACGCTCGGCAAAAACTCCTTCGCCGGATCTTCGGCATAGAGCCGCGCTTCAACTGCATGGCCGTTGATGCTCAGCTCGTCCTGCCGCTTGGGCAACGCCTCCCCGCTGGCCACGCGCAACTGCCACTCCACCAAATCAACGCCGGTGATCTCCTCGGTCACGGGGTGTTCGACCTGCAGCCGCGTGTTCATTTCCATGAACCAGATGCGGTCGGCGCGCAGGCCGTCCGACGCATCGGCAATGAACTCGATCGTGCCTGCCCCGACATAATCGACTGCCTTCGCTGCCTTGACCGCGACCGCGCAGAGTTGTTCGCGGGTCGCCGCGTCCATCCCCGGCGCGGGGGCTTCCTCGATCACTTTCTGGTGGCGGCGCTGGAGCGAGCAATCGCGTTCGAACAAATGGACGATGTTGCCGTGGGTGTCGCCGAACACCTGCACCTCGATATGGCGCGGGCGCTGGATGTATTTTTCGATCAGGACATGCGCGTTGCCGAACGAGGCCGATGCCTCGCGCTGGCACGAGGCGAGCGCGTCGGCGAAGTCAGCTGGGCCCTCGACCTTGCGCATCCCCTTGCCGCCGCCGCCCGCGACGGCCTTGATGAGGACGGGGTAGCCGATCTCGGCGGCGCGCTCGCTCAGGAACGCCGAGTCCTGGTTCTCGCCCATATAGCCGGGGGTGACGGGCACGCCCGCCGCCGCCATCAACGCCTTGGCGGCATCCTTCAGCCCCATCGCGGTAATGCTGGCGGGGCGCGGGCCGACCCAGATCAGGCCAGCGTCGATCACCGCCTGCGCGAACGCGGCATTCTCGGAAAGAAAGCCATAACCCGGATGGATCGCCTCCGCCTTGGTAGCAAGCGCGGCGGCAATGATCTTCTCGCCCACAAGATAGCTCTCGCGCGCTGGCGACGCCCCGATATGCACGGCTTCATCCGCCTGCCGCACATGCAGCGCCTTGGCATCGGCATCTGAATAAACCGCAACCGTGCGGATACCCATTGCCCGCGCCGTGCGGATGATCCGGCACGCGATTTCGCCACGGTTGGCGATGAGGAGGGAGGTGATCATCAATTTTTGATCTCCCCGTTCTCAAAGAAGATGATCTTCTCCTTTAAATAGAGCTTACCTTCCTCCTCGACCATTGCCCTGAGACCTTTGAGATTTTCGATTGCATCCAATATTTCAGTGTCGCTAGCACACTTTGGTGCGCTATACTCGGCGGCAATCTCAGTCTTCGCCTTTAAGAGTTCTGCGGAAGTTACATAACCACGATTGTCTTGGTGGGCCAGTTTCCATGCTGTGTGCAAAACACATGCATCGCTATAACCCACAGTTGCGCTGGTCGCGTTATACAAAGCATATGACAGCCCAATTAGAGCGGCCAACGCGCCCGCGAGGTCCCCGACTGTTAGAGAAGCAGCCCCGACAAGTGCCGGGACGTAGATGGTGCGAATTATCTCACGAGTAACGTTAGACGGTTTGACCGACTTAGGTGGTCCTGTCCGGCCCACTCTTGCAACGATAAGCTCCATCATAAACTCTGGCTCTTGATCCCTGCGAGCGCTAACGTCGGAACGGACTTCGGCTGCAATGCCGCACATGAGCCTTTCAATAACATCCTTTCGAAACGCTGGATCGTTGAGTGAAGTTGAGTCGCCCTTAGAGTATATGAGTTCAGAGTGGGCTGTCTTGAAGGCGCTTAAGAGGCGATCTCGATTTAAACTCACATCCGGAACACCCCGAACCGGGGCGCCTCCTCGACCAGTGCGTTCAGCGTCGCTGCCAACGCCAGCCCCAGCACGTCGCGCGTCTGCGCCGGGTCGATAATCCCGTCGTCCCACAGCCGCGCGGTCGCGTGGTACGGATTGCCTTCGTCTTCATATTTCTGGCGGATCGGGGCCTTGAAGGCTTCGGCTTCCTCGGGCGTCCATTTGTCGGCGTCGCGGTGGACGGTGGCCAGCACGCTCGCCGCCTGTTCGCCGCCCATCACGCTGATCCGCGCGTTGGGCCAGGTGAACAGGAAGCGCGGCGAATAGGCCCGCCCGCACATGCCGTAATTGCCCGCGCCGAAGCTGCCGCCGATCAGCACGGTTATCTTGGGCACCTGCGCAGTGGCGACCGCGGTGACGAGCTTCGCGCCGTGCTTGGCGATGCCCTCCGCCTCATATTTGCCACCCACCATGAAGCCCGAGATGTTCTGGAGGAACAGCAACGGTATCCGCCGCTGGCAGGCGAGTTCGATGAAATGCGCGCCCTTTTGCGCGCTCTCGCTGAACAGCACGCCGTTGTTGGCGAGGATCGCGACCGGCATCCCCCAGATATGCGCGAAGCCGCAGACGAGCGTGCCGCCGTAGAGCGATTTGAATTCGTGAAACTCGCTGCCGTCGACGATGCGGGCAATGACTTCGTGGACGTCATAAGGCGCGCGGACGTCATCGGGGATGATGCCGTAGAGTTCCTCGGTGTCGTATTTGGGCGGGTGCGGTTCCTTCAGGTCGAGGTCGGCTTTGTGCAACGGCCCCAGATGCGAGATAATATCCCTCACGATCGTCAGCGCATGTTCATCATTTTCGGCGACATGATCGACCACGCCCGATTTGCGCCCGTGCGTATCCGCCCCGCCCAGTTCCTCGGCGCTGATGACCTCGCCCGTCGCCGCCTTCACCAGCGGCGGGCCGGCAAGGAAAATCGTCCCCTGCCCGCGCACGATCACCGTCTCGTCGGACATCGCGGGGACATAAGCGCCCCCTGCGGTGCAGCTGCCCATGACGCAGGCGATCTGCGGGATTTGCCGCGCACTCATGTTCGCTTGATTGAAGAAAATCCGCCCGAAATGGTCGCGGTCGGGGAAGACCTCGGCCTGATGCGGCAGGTTCGCGCCGCCGCTGTCGACGAGGTAAATGCACGGCAACCGGTTCTCGAGCGCAATTTCCTGTGCGCGTAGATGCTTCTTGACCGTCATCGGATAATAAGTGCCACCTTTCACTGTCGCATCGTTGCAGACGATCATGCACTGCCGCCCCGACACCCGGCCGATGCCCGCGATCACCCCTGCGCCGGGGATTTCTCCGTCGTAGAGATCGTTTGCGGCCAGCTGCCCGATTTCGAGAAACGGCGAACCGGGATCGAGCAGGCGTTCCACTCTTTCTCGCGGTAACAATTTTCCCCGCGACGTGTGGCGCTCACGCGATTTCTCGTTTCCACCCCGCGCCGCTTCGGCAACTTTCGCCCAAAGCTCATCGCGCAATCCGCGATTGTGTGCGGCATTGGCACGGAAGGTATCGCTTTCGGCGTTCAGCGCTGTCGTCAGAACGGGGGCACTCATGCCGCGCCGATCAGCTCGCGCCCGATCAGCATCCGCCGGATTTCATTTGTCCCCGCCCCAATGTCGAGCAGCTTGGCATCGCGGTAAAAGCGCTCGACCGGCCAGTCCTTGGTGTAGCCGGCACCGCCCAGCGCCTGAATCGCTTCGTTCGCGACTTTCACGGCGCTTTCGCTTGCCAGCAGGATCGCCCCAGCCGCGTCGAACCGCGTGATCTTGCCGGCGTCACAACTGCGCGCGACCGCATAAACATAGGCACGCGCCGAATTCAGCGCGACATACATGTCCGCGATTTTGCCTTGCATAAGCTGGAAGCTCCCGATTGCTTTGCCGAATTGCTGGCGCTCGCGCACGAACGGCACGACGACATCAAGACACGCCTGCATGATCCCCAGCTGGATGCCGGCCAGCACCGCGCGCTCATAATCGAGGCCTGACATCATGATGCCGACGCCGCCGTTGACCGGTCCCATGACATTGGCATCGGGCACTTCGCAGTCGTTGAACACAAGCTCCGCCGTCGGCGATCCGCGCATCCCCATCTTGTCGATCTTCTGGCCGATGGAAAAACCCGGCATGCCCTTTTCGATCAGAAACGTTGTAATCCCGCCTGACCCCTCACCGGTCTTGGCATATACCACCAACGTATCGGCATACGCTGCATTGGTGATCCAGAACTTCGTGCCGTTGAGAACATAGCCGCCCTGCACGGCTTCGGCTTTAAGTTTCATCGAGACGACGTCGCTGCCGGCACCTGCCTCGGACATGGCAAGCGAACCGACATGTTCGCCACTGATCAGTTTGGGCAGATATTTCGCTTTTTGTTCAGGCGAGGCCCAGCGCGCGATCTGATTGACGCACAGGTTCGAGTGCGCACCATAGCTCAGCCCGATCGACGCACTCGCTCGCGCCACTTCCTCCTGCGCAACAACATGTTCGAGGTAACCAAGGCCAAGCCCGCCATCGGCCTCGGCAACCGTGATCCCGTGCAGCCCGAGCGCACCCATTTCGGGCCAGAGTTCGTCGCGCGGAAACCAGTCTTCGGCATCGACTTTTGCAGCCAGAGGCGCGATTTTATTATCTGCGAAACGGCGGGTTGTATCGCGGATCATCTCGGCGGTTTCACCTAAACCGAAGTCAAACATATCTTTTAATCCCTATGTCGGCTCTTGTACGCCGCATCGACTCAAGCAAGCAGGCAGGCACGCAACTGTTGCAATCATGATGCGCAAAAAACGCTAGCCGACAGCAATCCATCAAATCAGCCATGAACCTCAGCGCGGCTCGCTGTCGTGCGCGCGATATGGGCGAGCAGATCAAGGTGAGTGACCATGGCGCCTGCTTCGGTGGACGCTGCGTTGCCGCGTAGCATGCGGCCCTTGATGCCATGAATAATCGCGGCCATCCTAAACAGATTGAACACAATATAGGTTTCAAAGTCAGGAATATCCGCTCGACCAGTTTGTCGACAGTAGTTCGCAACATAAGCTGTCTCGTCTGGCAGACCTAGTAATTTCAGGTTCCGATCTGCCAACCCCCAAAGCATTGCCGATGGCACCCGATACATCATGGCGTTATAAGCGAAATCGACAATAGGATCGCCAAGCGTCGATAACTCCCAGTCGAGGACCGCAATTATGCGTGGCTCGTCAGGATGAAAGACAAGATTATCAATGCGGTAGTCGCCGTGTACGAGGCGGGTCAAAGCGTCTCGCGGGACGCGCGCCTCAAGCCAGTCGGCAACGGCATCCAAATCTTGAGAACGGCCAGCGGCTTCGTCAGACCGATACTGGCTTGTCCAGCGTTGCAGTTGGCGTTCGAAGTAGCGTTCGGACCGTCCGTAATCGCCTAAGTTGAGCTCCGCCGGATCGTAGCTGTGCAGTTTGCCGAGCGTCGCGATCATTGCCGACTGGTAGGCGCTGCGCTCTTCTCGCCGCACGCCCGGAAAGCGGCCATCCCAAAAGATGCGGCCCTCGATAAAGTCCATGACGTAAAAATACGAGCCAATCACCGATGCATCGGTGCAAAGCGCGTGTGTCCGCGGCACGGGAAATCCCACATTGGCCAGCGCACTCATAACACGCGCCTCGCGATCTACCGCATGCGCACCTTTCAAAATCGGGCCCATCGGCTGTCGTCGCAGCACATAACGATCCCCGAAGGTTGTCAGTAGGAAGGTCGGGTTCGACTGGCCGCCCTCGAATTTCTTGAGCGACAGCGGGCCAGCAAACCCGGCAACATTTTCGGTTAGCCAAGCCGACAGCCGGCCGATATCGATGCCATACTCTTGAGGTTCAGTCGTCGACGTCACGCTTGGCGCTCCCGCCACTCACGTTTTACTTTTTTGGCCAAACTCCATTTGTGAACTTCGGTCGGTCCGTCATAGATTCGGAACGCGCGAACCTCGCGGAACACCTGCTCGACGATCGTATCACCGGACAATCCTGTGCCGCCCATCACCTGCACGCAGCGATCAGCAACGCGCATCAGCCCTTCACTCACCGAAACCTTGGCCATTGAGCTTTCGGCTGTACCCGGTGCGCCGCTGTCGAGTATGTCGGCGCACCAGTCGATCATTAACTCAGCCTGCTTCAGATCGATCAGATTTTCGGCCAACATAAAGCCCACGCCTTCATGATCGACCAGTGGTTTGCCGAATGCGTGTCGACGGCACGCATAATCTATCGCAATCTCATTCGCGCGCGTCGCAGCCCCGTGCCAGCGCATGCAGTGCGAAAGGCGCGCAGGTGCCAGCCGAACTTGGGCGTAAGCAAAACCCTGTCCAGGCTGTCCCAGCAGCTGGTCGGCGGACACCCGCAAGCCTTCGATCGCCACCACCGAGTGACCCCCCGGCATCGAGCTATCGATGGTTTCAAGCACCCGCTCAATGCGGATTGCGGGATCAGGCAAATCCACCAAAAACATGCAGGCGCCACCGTCGCAATCCGCCTCGACCGACTTTGCCATGATGATACCGACACGCGCACCCACCGCACCGGTGATGAACGTCTTATGACCATCGATCACCCAGTGGTTCCCATCACGGCGACAGGTCGTGCGCATCATCGACGGGTCCGAACCAGCACCGTTTTCGGTCGCAGGTTCAGTCATGAAAAAAGCCGAGCGCGCTTCTCCCGTCACCAACGGCTTTAAAAAATGATCTTGTTGCTCCGGCGACGCGACTTTGCCGAGCAGGAACATGTTGCCTTC
>JAYWFN010000189.1:0-3805 GCA_043778785.1 Sphingomonas sp.
CTACGCTGCGACAGCCATCCTCGGGTTGGCGTCGCAGTGTGCTCCAAACGTAGCGCCCCAGACCGTTGCGGCAATCGTTCAGACCGAAAGCCACGGTGATCCGTGGGCGCTCAACGTCAACGGCGCGCGGCAGCCTGCGCGCCCAAAAAGCGTTGCCGCTGCGGTTGTAGTCGCACAGCGATATGTTGCGGCCGGATATTCGGTCGATCTGGGCCTCGGCCAGATCAATTCGCGCAACATGCGTCGGCTTGGCCTGACTTGGGAAACGGTTTTCGACCCCTGCACCAATATCGCCGCCCTCGGGCGCGTTCTTACTGAAAACTACAGGGTCGTCGCCGACGGACGCCACCCGCAGACAGCTCTGCGGCTGGCGCTCTCGATGTATAATACCGGCAACGCCTCGCGCGGCTTCCGCAATGGCTATGTCGCAAAGGTTGTCGGCAATGCCGGGGCGACCGACAGCGTGCTGATTGATATGCCGGATGAGCCGCAGCCGATGGCAGCAATCGCCGACGCGAGAAGTTCGATCTTGAAAGAGAACGAAGCGCCGCTGACCGATGCAGCGATCTTTCCCCCGCCGCCGTCGTGGAATGTTTTCGAGCGCGCTGCCTACACCCGCACCGCAATTTCCAACCCCACCAAACAAGAAGGGTCGCTTCTATGGACACGTTGAGCAAAGCCGGGCGCGGTATCGGGACATGGCGATCGACATGGACGGCGCACTTCGCGTCCGTGTCACCACGTCGGCAGAGCTTCGTCATGTGGAGCGTTGCACTCGCCCTCGTCGTGGTCGTCTCGGTATTCAATCCCGATCCCGCTTATGCTCAGAACCTCGAAAGTTTCGCGAGCAAGGTGCGCGGGCTGCTCTCGTCGACCCTACTTCGGACGCTTGCGGTCATCGCGGTGATAGTCTGCGGTCTGCTCTGGTTTACAGGCCGCGCCTCGACCGCCGTTCTCGTCACTGTCATCATCGGCATCGCTATCGTCTTCTCGGCGGATTCGATCGTCGGTCTGATCGCCGGCTGACCCGTGAACGACAACACCGAAACCCTGGTCAAGAACCCGCTGTTCCTCGCGGTAACACGCCCCGCCTTGTGGGCGGGCATTCCGATCGAGGCGGCGGTTTTGTTGCTTATTTCCAGCGCGTCGGTGCTGATCTGGAGCAACAGTCCGGTTTACGCCGCGCTGGTCGTTGCCTTTGGCTATTCGAACTCGCGTCTGATCGTCCGTCATGACGTCAATGCGTTCCGGCTGCTGTTCTTGTGGGGCCGGACCAAGCTCGGCAACCGCAACCGCGCCTTCTGGGGCGGCAGCAGTTACACGCCGCTCCCGCTGGCGGGCCTGCGTCGCAAAGGCTTCGGCCGTAATGGCTAGGGCGCTCGCCTCGAACGTGCTCGGCTCCGGGGCCGTGCCGCTCAAAGTAGCGCAGCGCGAGGTTACGCCTGCGAAGTTCCTGCCCTACGCGCGACACATCAACGACGACATGGTGGTGCTCGATTCCGGCGACATCATGCTCACGTTCGAGCTGCAAGGCCGCGCGTTCGAGACTGCCGACGTTCGCGACCTCAACGATTGGCACACCAAGCTCAACGGGATGTTCCGCAACCTCCACGACGAGCGGCTGTCGATCTGGACGCATCTGGTGCGGATGCGCGTCGAACAATATCCCGGCGGCAAGTTCAAATCCGGATTCGCCGCCGATCTCGATTGCGCCTATTTCGGACGGATGAACCGCGAGCGGATGTTTATCAACCGCTTCTTCGTGACGCTCGTGATGCGACCCGCAGCAACGAGTGGCGACAAATTCATCCAGATGTTCAAACGCAAGGTGTCGGCGGAAAAGCAAAACGGTCCGATGCTGGACGAAGCCCTTGTCGAATTGCTCGACGACAAGGGCCGCGATTTCGAGAAGCTGATGGCCCGCTGCGAGCCGCGCCGCTGTGCGATCTACGAGCATCGCGGGCTGATGTTCTCCGAGACGATGGAAGTCGCCGACATGGTGATGACGGGTCGTCACCGGCGCGTCCCTGTCGTGCGCGGACACTTGGGCGGCGCGCTCTACCGCTCGCGCACGATTTTCGGTGCCGAAACCATCGAAGTGCGCGATGCCGACACCTCGACGTTCGGTGGCATCTTCGGCATCCGCGAATATCCGGCGCAGACGACGCCGCGCCAGTTCGAATCCCTGCTGTCGGTTGATTTCGGATTCGTCCTGACACAATCCTTCTCGTTCCTCGGGCGCGCTGCTGCGACGGAGAAATTCCGGCTGCGGATGACGCAGATGGATAACGCGGGCGACCGCGCGATCAGTCAGGCCGACGAACTCATCGATGCGGGCGACGACTTGATGTCGAACCGTTTCGTGCTGGGCGATCATCACTTCACGCTCGCGGTTTATGCGGACTCGCTGAAAGCCCTGCGCGAGCATATGTCGGTCGCGCGCGCCGCACTCGCCGATACCGGCATGGTGGCGGCGCGCGAAGGTGCGGCGCTCGAAGCGGCCTACTGGTCGCAGCTCGTCGGCAATTTCGCATGGCGGGCGCGTCCCGCGCCGATCACGTCGCTGAACTTCGCTGCGTTCGCGCCGTTGCATACCTTCCCTGCGGGACAAGCGCGCGGCAACCACTGGGGCGATGCGATCGCACTGCTCAAGACAACGGCGCGCAGCCCATATTTCTTCAATTTCCACAAGGGCGATCTGGGTCACACGCTTATCATCGGCCCCTCGGGCGGCGGCAAGACGGTGCTGCTCAACTTCCTGATGGCGCAGGCCGAAAAAACCGGCGCACGGCAAGTCTTCATCGACAAGGATCGCGGCGCTCAGATCTTCGTTCAGGCGAGCGGCGGCACCTATCTGGCGCTCCACAACGGCATACCGACCGGCTTTTCGCCGTTGAAGGCACTCGCCGACGCTCCCGAAGACAAAACCTTCCTGTCCTCGTTCGTGCGCCAGCTCGTCAAAGCTGACGGCAAGCCTATTTCGGTGCAGGAAGAACGGCTGATCGAAGACGGCATCAACGCCGTCATGAAACTCGACGTTGCCAGCCGCTCGCTCAGCGCGTTGCGTTCGATGCTCGGAATGAAAGATGCCAGCGGTGTAGGCGCGCGGCTGGAAAAGTGGACATCGGAAGGCTCGCTCGGCTGGGTGTTCGACAACCCTGCCGACAGCATGACGCTCGATGCCCGGTTCGTCGGCTTCGACATGACCGACTTTCTCGACAATGCCGACATTCGCACGCCGGTCATGCTCTACCTGTTCCACCGGATCGACCAGCTCTTGACCGGCGAACGGATGATTATCTGCATCGACGAGTTTTGGAAGGCGCTTGGCGATGACGCTTTCCGCCGCTTCGCGCAGGATGGCTTGAAGACCTACCGCAAACGCAACGCGGTGCTGGTGTTCGCTACCCAGTCGCCCGCCGACGCGCTCAAGAGCGACATCAGCCACTCGATCTTGGAACAGGTCGCCACCAAGATCATGCTGCCGAACCCGTTTGGGGCGCGGAGCGATTACGTCGAAGGGTTTGCGCTCAGCGAGGCCGAGTTCAAGCTCGTCCGCGAAGACCTCGCGCCCGAAAGCCACAAGTTTCTCGTTAAACAGGGTCACGATAGCGTCGTGGTCGAGCTCGATCTGAGCGGCCTCAACGATGCGCTGGCCGTCCTTTCAGGTCGCGCGGAAACCATAGCAATTGTCGATGAAATCATAGCGGAAGCTGGCACCGATCCCGCCGTCTGGCTGCCGCTGTTCCACCAACGGCGGCGGCCAAGTTGAAAGACAGTCACATGAAGAAAACGATCTTCGCTC
>JAYWFN010000190.1:0-3781 GCA_043778785.1 Sphingomonas sp.
TTCGTTATCGGCTTTCACCTCGACGATCAGCTTTTCGGTAGTGGTTTCGATCACGAAGTCCGGCTCATATGGCTTGCCCGGTTGATATTCGATCCTGAATTGCCCGCGCCCCGGCTTGAGCCAGCGCAGGACGTCCTTCTCAAACCCGCTGTCGATCATCACCGCGAAGCGGCGTTCCGGGTCGGAATGGAATTTGTGAAACTGATACGGGCTTTTGCCGCTGCCGGTGAAGGTGTAGCCCGGTGTCGTCGAAAGCGGCATCGCTGCTTGCGACATCGGCAACAGCTTGGCGAGCGAATAGCTGAATTGCTGCGGCTGTAGCGCGCGGAAAGAACGCACCTTGCTCGCCCGGTATTCGGCAGGCGTTTGCCGGTAGTGCGCCTTCATCTGCGAGAAAATCCGCTGAGCGAGCATCTTGCCATGCGCCAGCGCGACGTTTTCAACGTCTTCCTCAGAGGTCAGATAACTGCGGAGATAGTCGATCATCTGCCCCGCCAGCTTGTAAAGCAGATCGGCTTGGCTGTCATAATCGACCTGGGGGTAATCCATCAGGTGCTTGACGAGATAATTTTCAACCCGTGCCTCTTTCGGCCCTTCCAAGGCCCGCGCCAATTCGCGTTGCGATTGATCGCGCAGGTTACGGATCAACAGGCGGTCGGAGATTGGCTGCAACCTTATGTCGGCCATGCTGCCAAGGTCAAAATCCTCGAACCAGAAATTGACTTCGCGGCTTGGCAGCACGACGATTTCGGGAATCTCAATCGTGTTCTCGGCAACGCTCGCGGTGACGATGCCGACCAGTTTGGCAATGTCGGGCGCGTTCACGATCCCCTCTAAATCCCCTTGCGTCTGTCGCGCGGCGGAAAGCCGCGTCACGTCAGCAGCAATCGCCTTTTGAACTTCGGGCTTGAGCAAATCCTTGAGGCCGCCAGTCAACTGCCGCTCATATTTGTCCCGGATCACGTCGATAGTGGTCTGGGCAATCTGGCGATCTTCAAGGCTATCAAAGATGAAGGGCGTCCGCTCCTCCCGCACACCTTCCGGCACATCCTTGCCTGTCAACGCCGCTTCAAATGTCGTGGTCACTTCCATGATGGATTGCGGTTCGGTCGAGATGTCGCCGCCCGCGCCAATGGTGAAGGCCTTGAGCTGGACGAGTGAATCGGCTTCCTTCGCCTTGCTGATCACTTCGCTGAATCGGTCATGTGCGATGACGGTCAGCGTATCGACCGCCTCGTTTCCGGTGCGTTCGCCGTATGGAAGGCGCAGGCCGCGCCCCAAGGTCTGTTCGGTGAGAATGTCGGAGGCCGATGCGCGCAGCGGAACGATGGTGTAAAGATTGGTAACGTCCCAGCCTTCTTTCAGCTTGTTGACGTGGATCACGATGTCGGTGTCGCCGGCGTCCTCCAGCGTCACCAGCCGCTGCGACGCTTCATCGCTTTCAACGCCGGTCTGGTTGGAATGCACCTCAACAACGCGCCCCTTGTAGGCCGCGTTGAAAAACGCATCGCTTTCGATCCAGTCGCGCAGCCGCTTGGCTTCCGCCGTATCTTTCGCCACGACCAGCATGAACGGGTGGACGTGCTTGCGCCCGGTCTGGCGCGCGTAAAGTTCCAGCTCGGTCTTCACATGCTCGTGATAATGCGCGCCATCTTCCAGCATGATCTTTTCAAGGCTGTCGGCATCATAGTCTTTGGCGTTGAAGTCCGCGCGCGTTGCGACGGCGGGTTCCTTCACATAGCCATCGGCCATCGCGTTGCCGAGGCCGTAATGGTAGATGACATTCTTGAACGCCTTGGGTGAAGCGCCAACCGTCTTGGGTGTCGCAGTGAGTTCCAGCCCAAGTTTAGGTGCAAGGTCCGTAATTGCGTTAAACCCTGCGCTCGCACGATAGCGGTGCGCTTCATCCATAAGCATAACAAGATCAGGCAGGCCGCTGAGGTAATCGAAATAGCTTTTGCCGATGGTTTCTTTGAACCCACGGATAGACCCATCCTTACGGTTGATCCGGTCAATGTTGAAGATGTTGATAATCGCTTCATCGCCAAATAGGTCTGAACCGCGCACGCCGCGCCCATCCTTCCAATTGTCGCTTGTGACAATGATTGGAGGTGTTTGAGCAAATTGGGAGATGCCGCGAAACACATATTTGACCGAAGATTGCTTCGAGAAATCATCGACCAGTTTGTTATAGATCGTCGTGTTGGGGGCGAGGACGAAGAAATTTTTGGCACGGCCCGTGAGATAGAGATACGAGATGAACGCGCCCATCAGCCGCGTTTTGCCGACGCCGGTGGCGAGCGCGAAGCAGAGCGAGGGGAAGTCCCGCTCAAACGCTTCGACACTGGGATAGGTTTTCCTGATTTCAGTGAGAAGCGCCGCCAGATCGCATGGCGCGCTGAAATCCATATGCGTCAGCACATCGCCGAGAATGCCCAGCGCCAGTTCTTGCGGCCCGCGCAATGACAGGCGCTGCGCAATCTGGCGGCGAATGCGGGTTTCGTTCACGGCGTCACTCATCGCTGCTCTCCCCGCCGAACAGGGGGAGGGCATCGGCGGTGGGCGCACCGTCATTTTCCATCAGTGGCAGGTTGGCGATATTGAGCGAATAATCGTCGCGGCCCCATTCGCATTTTTGCAAGATGGCGGTGGGGATTTTCACCAGCGTCAGATTTTCAAACGCTTCCGCTTCCGCGCTATACGCCTTGCAGCAGATCAGCAGCGAACGATCCGGCCCGACATCCTGAGCGATCTTCGCGCAGGCTTCATGTGTCAGGCTTTGGGTGGTGACATAGATGAAGTCAGTTTCGGTCGATGCGCCGTGTTGCCAATAATCATCCACCGACGGTGCATAGGTGAAGCCCATATGCTTGCACATAGCCTCAGCTAGCATCGCGGGGTCGTAATCCTTGGCAATCACCCAATTGCCATATTTGTCTTGGGTAAGCAGCGAAGGTGCGAGCGTGAAATAGCGGAAACCGCCGCCGCCCTTCCAATCGGCGTCACTGCTTATCCCGCCTTGATCGCTGCCGTCGATGACCCTCTTTAGGCGAGTTAAAATATGCGTGTCGGCATGATCGCCAATTTCGACCATTATCCAGCGACGGCCCATTTTGTGCGCTACTGCCCCGGTGGTGCCGGAACCAGCGAATGAGTCGAGAACAAGCTCACCCGGCTTAGTGCACATTTGGATCACACGTCTTATCAAAGCCTCAGGCTTTTTCCCTTGTGGGAACAAGACGCCACCCTCTTGGCCGACGCCTCCTGTGGTTTTTATATCTGTCCAGAAATCGCCCGGATTTCTCATCAGATTTTGGTCGGCGAAAATTACCTGAATTCGCGGTTGCTTCGATTCCCGATCAAAGTCAGTTTTATAGAGATACACCAAGCCGCGAGCAGATAGTCCGGCGGCTATCTCGTGATCATAACGGGGTTGCAGCTTCGCCATATTTAGGACACTCGACGATCCAACGGCCTGGATGATCCGCCAAGCGTTCTCAAATTTGAATTCGTCTTGATCCGCAGTTTTGATATTCTGCGACTTGAAATAGCTTCCCAGTGTCTCCGTTTTTGCATGAGAGAGTATTTCGTTACAACGATCTATCGCGTTTTGATCGTTAGACTCTGCGGCAGATATTTCCTTTATTTCGTCAATTTCCTCACGGGTTAAACCGATAAGCAATGTCTTGTATTCGTCATTCCATGCCCCAGCCGGCACATTCTCCATAGTCAATTTTGGGGTGTTTTTCTTTCGGTAGATAAGCAGGTATTCCTTGAGCTT
>JAYWFN010000191.1:0-3769 GCA_043778785.1 Sphingomonas sp.
GGCTCATTCCCAGCGCGGTTTGCGTCAGGTCATTGGTGCCGAAGCTGAAAAACGCGCCGACTTCGGCGATTTCGCCTGCCATCAGTGCAGCGCGTGGCAGCTCGATCATGGTCCCCACCAGATATTCGATGCGCTTGCCGCGTTCGGCAAAGACCGCTTCGGCCGTGCGGTCGATCACGTCCTTCATCAATTCGAGCTCCCGCTTCGTCGCGACCAGCGGGACCATGACTTCGGGAATTGGAGACACGTCAAGGTCGCACGCAGCTTCAAAAATCGCGCGCGCCTGCATCTCGTATATCTCGGGATAGGTCACACCGAGGCGGCACCCGCGATGGCCAAGCATCGGATTGAATTCATGCAATTCGGAGGCGCGGCGTTTGAGAACATCGACACTGACGCCCGCCGCTTTCGCAACATCTTCGAAATCCGATTCCTCGGTCGGCAGGAACTCATGCAATGGCGGATCGAGCAGGCGGATCGTCACCGGCAAGCCCGCCATCACTTTGAAAATGCCAACAAAGTCAGCGCGCTGTTCGGGAAGCAACTTGGCGAGCGCGGCCCGCCTGCCCTTTTCATCCGACGCAAGGATCATTTCGCGCACGGCAGTGATCCGCGCGGCCTCGAAGAACATATGTTCGGTGCGGCACAGCCCCACCCCTTCTGCGCCAAAGTCCCGCGCAATGCGGCAGTCGTCAGGTGTTTCGGCATTGGCGCGGACCTTCATCCGCCGGGCAGCATCGGCCCAGACCATGAGTGTCGAGAAATCGCCCGAGAGTTCGGGCTGCACCGTTGCCACCGCACCAACCATGACTTCGCCCGACGCGCCGTCGATGGTCAGGATGTCGCCTTCGCGGATTTCGCGAGTGCCGACGCGCGCAATTTTTGCCTTGGCGTCGATGCTGAGCGATCCCGCACCCGAGACACAGGGCCGCCCCATGCCGCGCGCGACGACAGCCGCGTGGCTGGTCATTCCGCCGCGTGCTGTAAGAATACCCTTCGCCGCGTGCATCCCATGGATGTCTTCGGGCGATGTCTCGGTGCGAACCAAAATAACACTGTCGCCCATCTCGGCACGCTTTTCGGCGGTATCGCTGTCGAACACGGCAATCCCCGATGCCGCGCCGGGCGACGCGGGCAGCCCCTTCACCAGCACGTCGCGCTTGGCGAGCGGATCGAGCGTCGGGTGCAGCAACTGATCGAGCGCCGACGGATCAACGCGGCAGATCGCTTCGTCGCGGGTGATGAGACCTTCCTCGGCCATGTCGACCGCGATCTTGAGCGCCGCCTTTGCCGTCCGCTTGCCCGAGCGCGTCTGGAGCATCCACAGCATTCCGCGCTCGACCGTAAATTCGATGTCCTGCATGTCGCGATAATGCGTCTCGAGCAGGTCGAACACACGCGCGAGTTCGGCATACACGTCGGGCATCGATTCCTGCATCGACAGCGGCTTGGCCTTCGCCCGTTCGCGTGCTGCCGTGGTCAGATATTGCGGGGTGCGGATGCCCGCAACGACGTCTTCGCCCTGCGCATTGATCAGATATTCGCCGTAATATGCCCGTTCGCCATTGGCCGGATCGCGGGTGAACGCCACGCCCGTTGCCGACGTTTCGCCCATGTTGCCGAAGACCATGGCCTGCACGTTGACCGCCGTGCCCCAGTCATGGGGAATCGAATTGATCCGCCGATACACTTTCGCGCGTTCGGACTGCCACGACCCGAACACCGCGCCGACGGCGCCCCAAAGCTGGTCGTGGACGTCTTGCGGAAACGGCTTGCCCCACAGTTCGGCGACGAGCCGCTGATAGTCGGCCACCAGCTTCTGCAAATCTTTCGCGGTCAGTTCGGTGTCGAGACTGAATCCCTGATCTTCCTTGGCAATCTCGAGCGCTTCCTCGAACGCGCCGTGATCGAGGCCGAGGACGACATCGGCATACATCTGGATGAAGCGGCGATAGCTGTCCCACGCGAAACGGGCATCGCCCGAGGCAGTGGCGAGGCCGATGACTGTTTCATCGTTGAGGCCCAGATTGAGGACCGTATCCATCATGCCGGGCATCGAGACGCGCGCGCCGGATCGGACCGAAACGAGGAGCGGGTCCGCCGCGTCGCCGAAACGCTTGCCCGTCACTGTTTCGATATGCGCGATCCCCGCCGCGACTTGCGGCGTGAGTTCGGCGGGAAATGCTTCGCCTTCTTCATAATAGCGCGCGCACATCGGCGTGCTGATCGTGAAGCCGGGCGGCACCGGCAGCCCGATCGACGCCATGCCGTCGAGGTTCGCGCCCTTGCCGCCGAGCAACGTCTTGTCCTGCCCTCCTTCGGAAACACCGCCGCCGAAACGGTAAACATAATTGGTCATGCTGGCTCCCGCAGAGGCGAAGTTGACGAAGTTGACACTAGTTTCCTACCCCTCGATTTTCGAAAAATCGGCGACGCGGTGAACGGCATCGCGAACGCGGGCGAGCAGCGCCAGACGGGCGTCGCGCTTGTCCGCTTGCGTGTCGTTGACGGTCACCGTTTCAAAGAACGCATCGATGGGCGCGCGCAAGCTGGCGAGAGCCGACATCGCGCCTTCGAAATCTTCGCGTTCGATAGCGGCCGTGGCGAGGGGTTCGGCCGAATCGAGTGCTTCGATCAGCGACTGTTCGGCGGTTTCTGGTGTGTAGGACAGCCCTATCTTCCGACCCTCTCCCCTTGCGGGAGAGGGCGACTCGCCACCGGCGAGCGGGGAGAGGGGTTCAAGGGAACTGGTCGAAGGCTTTCCCTTATCCCCCTCTCCCCGCTCAGCTTTCGCTGAGTCGCCCTCTCCCGCAGGGGGAGAGGGGCGTTCCTTCTTCAAAATATTCGCCGCGCGCTTATACCCGCTGAGCAGGTTCGCGCCCTCATCCGTCCCGACAAACCCCTGCAACGTCTTCACCCGCGCGAGGAGACGGACGAGATCATCCTCCCCACCGAGCGCGAATACCGCATCGATCAGATCGTGGCGGACGCCCGCTTCACGCTGCTGGACTTTGAGGCGGTCGGCGAAGAAGTCGAAAATAGGTTGAAGGACGTGAAACGATAAAAGGTTGAAGGGGCGACCGGCCTGCGTCACCTGCTCCAAATAAAATACATAGAGTTCTAAATCGCTTGTACTCGACAGCCTTTGCCGAAGCCTGTCTAACTCATTTCGATACGGCGATAGCAATTGAGCCGCTAAAAACTCGTAGGCAACTCCCAGAGCATTTCTCAAGTCAACCCGGAGGTTGTTTGTCTGAATTAAGGAAACGATGCCAAGTGCGGCTCGACGCACAGCGAAGGGGTCTTTTGAGCCAGTGGGCGGTTCGTTGATTGCAAAGAAACACAAAACGCTATCCAGCTTATCGGCCAAACTCACTGCCACCGTCACCGGCGCGGTGGGCACATCATCGCCCTGCCCGACCGGTTTGTAATGATCGCGGATCGCGTCCGCCACCGCATCGGGCAAACCCTGTGCGCGGGCGTAATAGCCGCCCATGATGCCCTGCAATTCGGGGAATTCGCCGACCATCCCGGTGACGAGGTCGTCCTTGCACAGCTCGGCCGCGCGCTTGGCATCGGCGGCGGAGCAGCCCTTCACGATGCCCTCGCTGACTAGCCATTCGGCAAGCTTCGCCACGCGGACAACCTTGTCGGCGACGGTGCCGAGCTTCTCGTGGAACACGATCGCGCTCAGCTTCTTGGCCTGTTCCTCGAGCGGAACCTTCACGTCCTGCTGCCAGAAGAAGCGCGCGTCGCTCAGTCGTGCCGC
>JAYWFN010000192.1:0-3765 GCA_043778785.1 Sphingomonas sp.
CGACGAGGTTGCCCCCGTTGAAGCCGAAGGGAACGAGACCGAAGCGCTCATGCGGTCGGTTGTCGACCAGTTTGACAATTATGCCAAGCTCAACAAGAAGTTGCCGGCCGAAACGTCGATGCAGCTGGCTGATATTGACGATCCCGCGCGGCTGGCCGATGCGGTCGCAGCGAATATTTCAGTCAAGGTTGCCGACAAGCAGGCGCTGCTCGCCGAGGCCGATCCGGGCAAGCGGCTTGAGATGGTGTTTGCTTTCATGGAAGGCGAGCTTGGCGTTTTGCAGGTTGAAAAGAAAATCCGCAGCCGTGTGAAGCGGCAGATGGAAAAGACGCAGCGCGAATATTATCTGAACGAGCAGTTGAAAGCGATCCAGCGCGAACTCGGCAATGAGGGCGAGGACGGCGAAGGCGATGAAGTGGCGGAATATGCCGCGAAAATCGCCAAGCTGAAGCTGTCGAAGGAAGCCAAGACCAAGGCGACGACCGAGCTCAAGAAGCTCAAGACGATGGCGCCGATGTCAGCCGAATCGACTGTCGTGCGCAATTATCTCGACATCCTGCTCGGCCTACCGTGGGGCAAGAAGTCCAAACTCAAGCGCGATCTGGTAGCGGCGCAAGCCGTGCTTGATGATGACCATTATGCGCTCGACAAGGTCAAGGACCGCATCATCGAATATCTCGCGGTGCAGTCGCGCACCGGCAAGCTGAAGGGCCCGATCCTGTGCCTCGTTGGCCCACCGGGCGTCGGCAAGACGTCGCTGGGCAAGAGCATTGCCAAAGCGACAGGCCGCGAGTTCATCCGCCAGTCGCTGGGCGGCGTGCGCGACGAGGCCGAAATTCGCGGCCATCGGCGGACGTATATCGGATCGCTGCCGGGCAAGATCGTCACCAATCTGAAGAAGGCGGGGACGAGCAACCCCTTGTTCCTGCTCGACGAAATCGACAAGCTGGGACAGGATTTCCGTGGCGATCCGGCATCGGCACTGCTCGAAGTGCTCGACCCCGAACAGAATGGCAAGTTTCAGGACCATTATCTCGAAGTCGACATCGACCTGTCCGACGTAATGTTCGTGACGACGGCGAACACGCTCAATCTGCCGCAGGCGTTGCTTGACCGGATGGAGATCATCCGGCTTGAAGGCTATACCGAGGACGAGAAAGTCGAGATTGCCAAGCGCCATCTGATCGAAAAGCAGATCGAGGCGCATGGCCTGAAACCGCACGAGTTTGTGCTGACCGATGAGGGTCTGCGGACACTGATCCAGCAATATACGCGTGAAGCCGGTGTGCGGACGCTGGAGCGCGAAATTGCGAAACTGGCGCGCAAGGTTCTGCGGCAGATCCTTGAAAAGAAAGTCGAAGGCGTCACGATTACGCCCGAGAACCTGCATGAATTTGCTGGTGTCCAGAAATATCGCCACGGCCTTGGCGAGGAAGAAAACCAGATCGGTGCGGTGACGGGCCTTGCCTGGACCGAAGTCGGCGGCGAATTGCTGACCATCGAAGCGGTGACCGTTCAGGGCAAAGGCATGGTCCGCTCGACGGGCAAGCTTGGCGACGTCATGGGCGAGTCGATCCAGGCGGCATTGAGCTATGTGAAGGCGCGGGCGCCGTCCTATGGCATCAAACCGAGCCTGTTCGCGCGCAAGGACATCCACATCCATTTGCCCGAAGGGGCTGTGCCCAAGGATGGGCCGTCGGCGGGTGTCGGTATGGTAACAGCCATGGTTTCCACGCTGACGGGGACACCGGTGCGCCGCGATGTCGCGATGACTGGTGAAGTGACGTTGCGCGGTCGGGTTTTGCCGATTGGCGGCTTGAAGGAAAAGCTGCTCGCGGCTCTGCGCGGCGGAATCACGACGGTTCTCATCCCGCACGAGAACGAGAAAGACCTCGCGGAGATTCCAGCGAACATCCGGGACGGGCTGAAAATCATTCCGGTGCGGCACGTTGACGAGGTCTTGGCGCTCGCGCTGACCGAGCCGTTGACCGCGATTGAATGGACCGAAGCCGACGAACTGGCGGCGCAACCACCGCTTGCGACCGCGCCGCCGGAAGAAACGCTACGGCACTAGGGAAATAGGGTCTCGAAACGGCACGTTTGTAAATCGTCGTCCAATTGTGACGCTTTTGTTTTGACAAGTGCGCCCAGCGGCGCATTACTGCGATTCTCGTTTGTAGAGTGATTCCATCATTCACCATGATTCCGAGGGGGTATCCAGGGTATGAATAAGCAGGATTTGATTGGCGAAGTCGCCAATGTCGCGGGCCTGAGCAAAGGCGACGCGTCGAAGGCGGTCGAGGCCGTATTCGATACGATTTCGCACGCACTGAAAAAAGGGGGCGAAGTCCGCTTGGTCGGCTTTGGCAGTTTTTCGGTGACGCGGCGCAAGGCATCGACCGGTCGCAACCCGCGCACCGGCGAGCCGATGGCAATCAAGGCATCGAGCCAGCCCAAGTTCCGCCCCGGCAAGGCGCTCAAGGATTCAGTCAACTAACGCGCTTTACAAATAACCCTTGCGGGGGTTAGGCAATTCTAGCGACAGGCGGCGTCATTGCCGCCTTTCGCATTTCTGGCGTGGGAAGTCCCGATCGGTCGGGCGCGTAGCTCAGTGGTAGAGCACACCCTTCACACGGGTGGGGTCGCAGGTTCAATCCCTGCCGCGCCCACCACGCCCACAGCCGGAATTCAGACGAAGCCGAGATTCCAGGTCGACGGATTGTAGTTGCCCATGTTCGGCAGCACCGTCGTCATGTCGCCGTTTGACACGCCGAACCATGTCGCCAGCGTCGATGCATACTGATCAACGGCAATGCCCGGCAGCAAGGAGCCCTGACCAGCGTCATTGGGTCCGTTGAGGGCAACTTCCGGCGGTGCCCCATAAAATTGCTTGCCCTTTACGGCACCGCCCATCACGAAATGCATGCCGCCCCAGCCATGGTCGGTTCCGTCGTTATTCGGAACAGTCGAGCGGCCGAAATCGGACCCGGTAAACGTTGTTACCTTGTCGGCAACACCAAGTTCGACCGTGTGGTCATAGAATGCACGCATCGCGCGCGCCACGCGATCAAGCAAAATCGGCTGTTGCACTGCAAGACTGTCATGCAGATCAAACCCACCCATTGATACGAAGAAAACCTGGCGTTTGGCACCCAGTGCGCTGTTGACCGAGATCATGCGTGCAACGACTTTTAGCTGGTCGGCCAGCGAATTTTCGGTCGGATAGACCGTCGTGAATGCCGGTGCGGCCGCCAGCGACGAGGAGAGGAGTGCGCCAGTATCGAGCGACCGTTTGCTGACCTTGGCATGTTCGTTTTCAAACATATTCGCGTGCGATCCGCTCATCAGGGCTTTCAGGGCTGAACTCCCGGCAGCTGATCCGAACAGGCTCGTGTCAGCGACAAGCGGAATCGGACCTTTGGTGCTCACCGAATAACTGAATGCGGTTTTGCCAGATAGGAAAGCAGCGTTGCCAGACGCATTGATGCACGTCAGCAGCGAGGTGCCGTTGCCGCTTTGCATCAGATCACCGATACGACCGCCCCAGCCCGACACCGCTCCTTCAGGGCTGGATGACTGCCAGTAGCTTTGCTGATCATTGTGCGAGCCCAGCTGTGGCGGCAGTGCGACGCTGCGCGCCTTCATCTGCGCCTTCGTCGTCGGCTCGCATAACGTTCCGACATTGAGTATCACCGCTAACTTTCCCGCGTCGAACAGCGGCAGGACAGGGGCCAGTGCGGGTGCCAGTGCATATTGGCGCCCACC
>JAYWFN010000193.1:0-3760 GCA_043778785.1 Sphingomonas sp.
GCGGATCAGACGGCCGAACGCTTGGGCCAATCGCGCACGGATGAGGCGGTCATCATAAGCCGGACCACCCCCTGCCGCGCGCCGCGCCGCGTGCAGCACCGAGGGCTTGGGCCACGGCACGCCTTCCATCACCACAGTACGCAGCGAATGGCCGGGCACATCAACGCCATCACGCAACGCATCGGTGCCGAGGAGCGACGCGCGCGGATCGTCGCGAAAAATGTCGACGAGTGTGCCGGTATCGATGGGGTCAACATGCTGGGCATAAAGCGGCAGGCCGTCGCGCGCGAGGCGATCGGCAATGCGCGCGTGGACAGTCTTAAGGCGCCGGATCGCGGTGAACAGGCCCAATGTGCCGCCACCTGACGCAGCAATCAGCCGCGCATAAGCATTGGCAAGCGCCCCCGCGTCGCCGCGTTTGACGTCGGTAACGATCAGGACTTGCGCATTGTTTGCATAATCGAACGGGCTGGGGGCGCTGAACCTTAGCGCCGGGGCCGCGAGATGATTTGCGCCGGTGCGCGCTTCGGCGGCAGCCCAATCTTCGCCACCGCGCAATGTGGCCGATGTGACGATAACGCCATGCGCGGGTTTCAAGACCGTTTCGGCGAACGGCTTGGTCGGATCGAGCCAATGACGACGGAGCCCCACATCGAAGTCGCGCGCCTCAATCCGGTCGACCGCGAGCCAGTCGACGAAATCGGGATTGGCGGGCCCGCCGATGCGCGCGAGCAGCGAGAGCCACGCCGCCACGGTGTCACGCCGCCAACCCAGACTCGCAATCGCGCCGTCGATCCGCGCGCGTGCCGGACCGTCAAGCCAGTCGGGGCCGTCTTCGAGCACAGCTTCAAGGCGCCGACCGAGCGCAACGAGGGGTCGCAAAAGATTATCGAGCGCAACAGCGGCGGCTTGCGCGGCTTCGACCAGTTTCCCATCAAGTTCGGCAGCCTCGGTTTCCAGTCCGTATCCGGCATCCTCACCTTCGGCGCGCGCATAAACGGTGCCGCGCACGGCGGAAAGCAGCGCTTCAACCGGCCCGAACGGATCGCCCTCGGCAATGCGTTGCAGCCAGCCGTCCCCCGGCAGCGCCTGCGCGGCATTGCCCGCCGCGACGATGGCCGCTGACCCTTCGGTGTCATAGCTGGCGACATCGGCGAGGCGTGCTGCCAATCCGCGCCGCCGCCCGCGCGCGGTTCCTTCAGGGCCTATAATCCAGCGGCGAATTTCAATCGCTTCCTGCCCCGTTAGGGCGGCGGAAAACATGCTGTCCGCGGCATCGAACAAGTGATGCCCTTCGTCGAAGACAATTCTTGTCGGGCGATTCGCCGCTTCGCGCCCACGCGCGGCATTGACCATGACGAGCGCATGATTGGCGATAACAAGATCGGCATCGGCGCTGGCCCGTGCTGCACGCTCGATGAAGCATTTCCGGTAATGCGGGCATCCCGCATAGACGCATTCGCCGCGTCGGTCGGTTAAGGCTGTGCTTCCGGCGCGGCGAAACAGCGTGGGCAGCCAGCCGGGCATGTCGCCCCCGACCATATCGCCGTCGCGGCTGAACGAGGCCCAGCGCGCGACGAGATGCGCCAGGATCGCGGCACGGCCCGAAAAGCCGCCTTGCAGCGCATCCTCGAGGTTCAGCAAACAGAGGTAATTCTCACGCCCCTTGCGGATAACGACCTTCGCCTTGCGTTCGACGGCATCGGGAAACAGACGGCGGGTTTCACCGTCAAGCTGGCGTTGCAGTGCCTTGGTGTACGTCGAGATCCACACCGTCCCGCCCGCCTTGTCCGCCCACAGCGAGGCGGGGCTTAGGTATGCGAGCGTCTTGCCAATCCCCGTGCCCGCTTCGGCCAGCAGCATATTGGGTTCGTCGCGACGGCTGCGTGGTTCGAAAGCCGCAGTCGCGGCCTCAGCATAAGCGCGCTGTCCCTCGCGCCGTTCCGCCCCTGCCCCGGTCAGGTCATCCAATCGTTCGAGTGCGCTTTCGGGCGGGACACTGATGGTGCGCGGCGCCGGGCGCGGCGGCTTTTCCTCCCATTCGGGGAGTCTGGCGAACAGCCAGCGTTCGTTTTCTTTTGGCTTGGTCAGCGCTTCGCGGACGACCCCGCCCCACGACCAATGCAGACGGGCCAACGTCTGCGCCGATGTCCACGCGCCTTCGCGTTCGGGCCAGTCGGTCGCGGACATCTGCCCGACCAGCGCAGACGCGATCACCCGCAGCACCGAAGCGGCCGCGCTCTCATCGGCGGGCGGCGCGATGCTGAGCGCTTCGGCCAGCCCTTTGACGGTGGGCACGACGAACCGTGCGGGATGCACGAAGGCAAATAGCTCGAGCAGATCGAGCCCGTTCAAATCGGGATAGCCCAACCGCTGGCCGACCAATGGCGCATTGAGCAAAATCACCGGCGTTTCTGCCGCTTTGGCTATGGCTTCACCGCGCCCGATCCCGCGCGTACCCGCGTCATCGGCGATCCAGATGCCACCATGACTTGCGTAGAGCGCGGGATAAGGCAAGAGGACGGTCACACCAGCTGACTTGGCTTAGCTAGAACGAAAGAGCAACAATTGTCCGACATCCGCACTGCCGCGCTCGACGCCAAGGCCTGGCCTTATGAAGAAGCGCGCAAGCTGCTCAAGCGCTATCCCGAAGGGAAGCCAGCGGGCACGCCAGTCATTTTCGAATGCGGATACGGTCCCTCGGGATTGCCGCATATCGGCACGTTCAACGAAGTGCTGCGCACGACGATGGTGCGCCAAGCGTTCCAGACGTTGTCCGACGCGCCGACACGGCTGATCGAATTTTCGGACGATATGGACGGCTTGCGCAAAGTGCCCGACAATGTGCCCAACGCGGCAATGCTGACCGAACATCTCGGCAAGCCGCTGAGCCGCATTCCCGATCCGTTCGGAAAGTATTCGAGTTTTGCCGCGCACAACAATGCGATGCTGCGTGATTTCCTCGATCGCTTCGGCTTCGATTACGACTTCATCTCATCATCGTTGTTATATGAGGGCGGTGCGTTCGACGAGGCGCTGAAGGGCATCCTGCGCAATTATGACGCGATCATGGGCGTGATGATCCCGACGCTGCGCAAGGAGCGCGCGGCGACTTATTCGCCGGTCCTGCCGATCAGTGCAAAGACGGGGATTGTTCTGCAAGTGCCGGTCGAAGTCGTCGACGCCGACGCGGGCCTGATCCGCTTTGATGACGGTGGCGATATGGTCACGCAATCGGTGCTCGGCGGGAGCGCGAAGCTGCAATGGAAAGTCGACTGGGCGATGCGCTGGGTCGCGCTTGGCGTCGATTATGAAATGTATGGCAAAGACTTGATCGACAGCGGCCAGCAATCGGGCAAGATCGCGCGCATCCTCGGCGGGCGACCGCCCGAGGGGTTCGTTTATGAGATGTTCCTCGACGAACTCGGCCAGAAGATTTCAAAGTCAAAAGGCAATGGCCTGACGCTCGAGCAGTGGCTTGATTATGGCACGCAGGAGAGCTTGTCGTTCTTCGCCTATCGCGAGCCGAAAAAGGCGAAAGCACTGCACATCGGCGTGATCCCGCGCGCGGTGGATGAATATTTCCAGTTTCGCGGCAATTATCCGGCGCAAGCGATCGAGCAGAAGCTCGGCAACCCGGTGCATCATATTCATGACGGCAAGGTGTCCGAAGGTGTGCCGCCGCTGACTTTCGGGTTGCTGCTCAATCTCGTCAGCCTGCCCGGCTTGGGTGACAGGGAGATGGTGTGGAATTTCGTTC